>NZ_JASHIV010000008.1:0-189745 GCF_030733525.1 Bacillus sp. MMSF_3328
ATATTTTTATAGAATTACCGGATATTTTTTAAAAATGTAAGCAGTTACAATTATAAATGTAACTGCTTACATTCTTTTAAGGGAGGAAAGATAGATGAAGAAGATGGGACTTATTCTTTCTGGTTTAGTGGTTGCTGCAGGGCTGGTTGGCTGCAGCGGGGGAGATGAAAAAGCGGGTTCGAATGTCGATGCTGTTGAATTGACGTTATGGAATGACTGGACAGAGGATCGCCCGGAAAACGCAGCATATAAAAATATGGTAGAGAAATTCAATGAAGAGCATGATGATATTGAAGTCGTGATTGAGGCGATTCCGCATGATCAGTATGAAACCAAATTAAGGACACAGGCTGCAGGCAACCAATTGCCGGATATGTTCCGTGTATGGCCTGGTGCCCGAATTGCTCCGCTGGTTGAAGGAAATGCGCTTCTTTCGCTGAACGAGATTGTTGATAACTGGGAAGGTACGATTCCTGAGGGTATCATGAAGGATTATGCCGTTGATGGGGAGCACTATGCGATTCCTGGAAACATCAGTGAAACGAGCTTGATTTACTATAACAAAGAGCTTGTGTCACAGGCGGGCTTCGAGGAGTTCCCAAAAACGTATGAAGAGCTGAAATCATTGATTGAAGCATTGAACGGTGAAGATATTACACCGATCGCCCTTGGCAATAAAGGGATCTGGCCGCTGCAGTCAGTATACATTTCAACGATTGCGGACCGCTTCACTGGGAGTGACTTCTTGCCGAATGTGCTGAATGGTGATGGTTCTTTTGAAGATGAGCAATTTATCAAAAGTTTAGAAGTTATTGATGAGTTAACCAAGATGAATGCCTTTAATGCAGACATGAATACATTGGATGAAGCTCAGGCCCGCAACAACTTTATCTCCGGAAAGACTGCGATGCACTTTGCTGGATCTTGGGCAATCGGGCCGATTTTAGACAGTGCGGAAAATGTGGATAACATTGGTGTCGCTCCTTTCCCTACCTTTGAGGGAGCAGAAGGGGATCAGGAGAAGATAGCTGGTGTAGCTGGAGGCGGAATTGCCTTGAACAGTAAATTAAGCGGCGAAGAAAAGGAAGCTGCTTTTGAATTCCTGAAGTTCTTCTATAGTGAAGATATGTATCAGCAATTGCTTGAAGCGAATATCGTTGTTCCTGCCGATCTGGAAATGGGTGACGATATCCCTGAAATCTTCCAAACTGCCAACAAGCTGGCACAGGGCGGATTGTCACCGGTTTATGATGCGACATTAACACCGGAATTGACGGATATGATCAACAATGGCCTGCAATCTATCACTCTGGGAGAGAAGACTCCTGAAGAGCTTGCTGCAGAGATGCAAAAAGAGGCAGAAAAATAATTATATAACCTGGGGCAGGCTGTTAATTTGATTAGCAGCCTGTCAACATCAAGGGGTGAGATTCATGCAACCTACAAAAGGTACGAAAATAGCGATTGCGGCCGGTTTGGCGCCGGCATTGCTCATTTACTTAGTCTTTGCGATTCTGCCGATCCTGCAGTCCTTTTACTATTCCCTGATGGAGTGGAACGGGTTCTCGGCCATGAAGTTTGTCGGTCTTGATAATTTTGTTCAGTTATTCCAGGATTCCCTTTTCTGGAATTCAGTTAAAAATAATATTTACGTCGTTTTGGCTTCTGTATTTGGGCAGGTTCCCATTGCCTTATTTATTGCTTTGCTGTTAAACCGGAAAATCAAGGGCTTGAAAATTTTCCGTACGATCGGTTTTCTTCCCGTCGTTTTGTCAACGGTTGTCATCTCTTTAACCTGGAGCCTTATTTTTAACTCTGAACAGGGATTGATCAATGAATTGTTTCGGGCAGTCGGGCTGGACTTCATGGCACAAAATTGGCTGGGTGATACCAAATTTTCCATGATAGCTGTTTTGGTGGTCGTTATCTGGCAGTTCGTCGGCCTGTATCTGATCATTTTCCTTGCTGCCTTGCAGAATGTACCGCAGGAAGTGCTGGAGGCAGCGAAAATCGATGGTGCTTCTGAATGGACAACAACCTGGAAAATTACGATTCCGATGATTTGGGATACGATCATTGTAGCGGTCATTCTTGCCATCTCCGGAAGTTTGAAAACATTTGATCTGATTTATGTCATGACACATGGCGGTCCGGCGCATTCAACGGATGTTATGGCACTGTATATGTTCAATGAAACGTTCAGCAAGCTTCAGTATGGATACGGCAGTGCAGTTTCCGTCGTTATATTCTTCTTCAGCCTCATTTTGATTTACACGGTGACAAAACTTCTTGGACGTAAGATGATATAAGGGAGGGTACACATTATGCAGCCGGTTATGTCTAAACCGCCGACGATAGATGCTGAACCAAAGCGGAAGAAGCTGAAGTGGAAAAGGCCGATTATATACGCTGTTCTCATCATCTTCGCCATTGTCAATGCCTATCCAATCATTTGGATGGCCATTAATTCATTCAAATCAGAAAAAGAATTTGCGACCAATCAATTCGGTCTCCCAAGCACATTTGTTTTTGAAAATTACCTCAGCGCATGGGAAACCGCCAATCTGGGGACCTTATTCACCAATAGTTTATTTGTTACAATAACGGCGACACTATTAACGGTCCTGATAGGTGCAATCGCCTCTTATTTTCTATCAAGATTCAATTTTAAGCTGAATAAAGCGGCCTATGTCTTCTTTATATTCGGAATGCTGATTCCGATTCATGCGACACTTGTGCCGATGTTCATATTAATGAGAAATTTAGGGCTTTTGAATATGCCGATTACACTGATTTTCCCGTATATCGCCTTTCATCTGCCGATTACGATTTTTATTTTGACAAGCTTTATGAAGGCTTTTCCAAAGGATATTGAGGAATCAGCCATTATGGATGGCTGCGGGATTTTCCGTATTTTCTGGTCGATTATCCTGCCGATGTCGCGCCCGGCCCTGGCAACGGTCGTCATCCTGAATTTCATTTATAATTGGAATGAATTCTCATTCGCCCTCGTTTTAATCAATGACCCGGCATTGCAGACACTTCCACTGGGTCTGGCAAGCTTTGCGGGACAATTTACGACGAATTACGGCGCACAAATGGCTGGATTGACCATGTCCATGATTCCGATTCTCGCTTTCTATCTATTGCTAGAAAAAGAAATTGTCAATGGAATGACAGCAGGTGCCGTAAAAGGCTAAGAACTAAAGCAGCAAGGCAAAGGTGATCAATATGCCCCGTAACTGGAATTTAAAAAGAAAATTTGTAACCGTGTTCTTCATTTTGATCTCTTTGCCAACCATATTTTTAGGCGTCCTGATTTATTATCAGGCAACCGATGCTTTTAAAAAACAAGCGGAGGAGAATATTCTTTCGCGGTTCGAGAAAAACCAGGAAACACTAAATTCGATTATTCGGGACGTTGAAAGCATGTCCTCTTATATGATTTATGATCAGGATTTCCGGAGCTTTTTTAAGCTGCCAAAGTATAGAGTCCAGGAAATCAGACTGGCAGAGGAAGAAATTCGGGGCTATTTTACTTTTCAGCTGATGAGCTATGACTATATTGATTCGATTGAACTGACCAGCCGTGGTGACCGCAGCTTTCAGACGGGAAACCCGGTCAGCGGTGTTCAAGAAGAACCGTTCGCCGAAAAAGCGATTGATGCCAATGGCTCTCCAAGCTGGAGCGGTTCTTATGAAGTGGAAAGTGACTGGGGCGGCAAGCATTCAGTGGTTCTGATGACCAGGGTGATCAATGATTTGCGGAATATATCTGAACCGATTGGTTTGGCTAAGATCCGTCTGGATACGAAGAAGGTATTTCGAAGGGTAGAAGTAGATCCTTCTCAGCAAGGGGACTATTTTATCTTATCAAATCAAGGGGATGTAATCCTTCACAAGGATCCTTCCATTGTCGGTAAGAGGTTTCCGGACAGGGAGCTATTGGATGCCATCCTGAAAAGCGATGAGCATACAGTCCGTTATAAGAAAGATGGAAACGTATTCCTGATTGTAAAAAGGGAAGTTAAGAATACAAATTGGCTGTCGGTGGCGATGGTGAACCAGGATATCGTGGTCGGTAACCTGTACAATGTCAGGAATCTTATTCTTTTCATGATTCTATTACTTGCATTGCTCGGCGGGATTGCGTTTATCGGCTTCTATTTAAGGCTGGTAAAACCAATTGTGGAGCTGACGGGCCAAACGGAACAATTAGAAAAAGGGAATTTCAGCGCGAAGGTAAAGGTTGGGTCTCAGGATGAAATCGGAATATTGGGGATGAGATTCAATCAGATGGTATCAAAGATTCAAAAGTATATCGACATAGAGTACCGTCTAAAGATCAAACAAAAAGAATCGGAGCTTAAGGCCCTGCAGAATCAAATCGATCCTCATTTTTTATATAACACTCTGGATTTGATCCGCTGGACTGCAAGGATGGAAAAGGCATATGAAACAGGCGGGCTAATCGAGAAACTATCGAGAATTTTCCGCATGAATCTGAATATGGGCAAGATGTGGGTCTCTGTTGAAAAAGAAATGATATACCTGCAAAACTATCTGGAGCTGCAGCGAAGCAGGATGGGAGAGCATCGTCTGCAATTTGCAATCTACTATGATTATGAAATCAAAGATGCGTATCTCATGAAACAAATTCTGCAGCCGATTGTGGAGAATAGCATCGCGCATGGGTTCAGGAATCTGCCCCGGAAAGGCAAGATCACGATCCGCTGCTACAGGCGGGAGCAAGAGGTTTGGATTGATGTGATTGATAACGGATGGGGATTTCCGGAGCAGGAGGAAGCTGCGGAAAACAATCAAACCGGCTATGCCTTAAATAATCTTAAAGAAAGGATTGAGATCGCTTTTGGCGGAAGCTTCGGGATTGAACAAGAAGCCAGCCGTGAAGGCGCCTGGATTCGAGTGAAACTGCCAGTCTTGTGCGAAAGCGACATAGAAGCAATCTCTGATAAGTCGGGTGAAGAATAAAATGACCTTCAAAATGCTGATTGTAGATGATGAACCTATGATTTGCCGGGGGCTGGCGTATACCATTCCTTGGGAAGAACATCAGATTGAAGTCGCCGGCCTTGCGCATGATGGCGAGGATGCGATGAACAAGGTAAAAGAACTGAATGGCGTCGATATCGTGATCACCGATATCCGAATGCCGAATAAAGATGGGCTGGACCTGGCTGCTTTTCTAAAGGAGAAATATCCGCAAACCAAGATCATCATGATCAGCGGCTATGATGAGTTTAAATATGCGCAAAAAGCGATCCAGTTAGGTGTGGAGGATTATCTGCTCAAGCCGGTAAACATTGATGAATTGCTTGAGGTTGCCCAAAAGATAACCAAAGAAATCCATCAAAGGCAAGCTGAACGCAGACAGCATGAACAAATCAGGCTCCGGAATCTCATTTACCATCATGTGTTTGATTACCCTACTGATCAGATAGCAGGGAATGACCTGCTTGAAACCACTCTATGCTTTGCTTTTATCAGCATGAAAAAACAGGATGCGATCACCGGGGCAGCACATCCTGAAGAAGAAAAGGCACAGAAAGCTCGTTGGAAAAAATCTATCGATGATGCTTTTGCAGAAATTGATGTTAGAAGTGTTTCAATCTTTATGAGTGAAAATCTGCTGCTGACTTGTCTTGTGGAGCAATCTGACAGCCTGGCAAAGGACCGGATCGGAAAGCTGGTATGTGAAGATTCCTGGGTCTTCCTGCTAAGTGACCATGCTGTTCCGCTGGGCAGCCTTTCTCAGGCAATCGGGCCGCTGCGGGAGGGAGTCCGGCATCTTCCTATAAACAGTGAAAAGATTTTCTTTTGTTCCGAATTGGAAAAAGCAGAAAGCCGCAGCACTCCATATCCCGAACAAATGGAAGAGAAGTTGATTCAAGCGATTTTAAGAGTTGACCAAAATCAGATTGAAGAACATGTCCATCTCTTAGTGAACTATCTAAAATCTAATCAGTTTTTATTGGAAGAATCGATTTCAATCTGCAGGAGAATGAGCCGAGGGCTGAGGAGCAGGCTGAAGAGTTTAGGGCAAAAAGATTCCTTCCATTTTCCATCGGTGTTTGAACAGGGAGCAGAGCTGCTCATTGCAGAATCTTATGCTGTGTTCGGCGGGTGGCTGCTCCAGGATATTGAAAGGGCGATCCATGTGTTCAATCTGAAAGCAGCTGATAACAAAGATTGGCTGATTGAAAGGGCCCTGGAATACATAAGGACCTATTATAAGTCAGAAATAAAAGCCCAGGAAGTTGCTGATGTGGTCAATATCACGCCCAATTATTTCAGCTCTTTATTCAAACAGAAAACAGGCAAGTCCTTTAATGAGTATGTCAACCATATGCGTGTGGAAGAAGCAAAAACCCTGCTGGAGGAAACACCTTTTAAAATCAATGAAATTGCTGAACAGGCAGGGTTTCATGAGTATAAGTATTTTGTAGAAGTGTTCCGCAAATTTTCAGGCATGACGCCGACGCAGTACCGAAAGTTAAGATCCACCTAATATATTATAAGGAGGAAATGAGAATGGAAAAAATCAATGTGAGTATACCGAAGGATTTCATCATCGGAGCGGCAGTGTCCGCATGGCAGACAGAAGGTTGGTCAGGCAAAAAGGATTCACAGGATTCATATATGGACCTTTGGTATAAAAATAATAAAAATGTCTGGCACAATGGCTACGGCCCTGCTGTAGCGACTGACTTCAGGAACCGCTATAAAGAAGATATTGCGGCCATGAAGGAAATCGGGCTGACCCATTTCCGTACATCTATCAACTGGTCCCGCTTTTTAACAGATTATGAGAATGCGATAGTTGACGAAGAGTATGCAGATTATATCGGTGATGTGATCGATGAGCTGCAGGCAAACGGTGTAGAGCCGATGATCTGTCTGGAGCATTATGAAGTACCGGGCCAATTGTTTGAAAAATATGATGGCTGGGGCTCGAAGCATGTGGTGGAGCTGTTTGTTTCATATGCAGATAAAGTGTTTGACCGCTATGGGGACCGTGTAAAGCACTGGTTTGTCTTCAATGAGCCGGTTGTTCCGCAGACCAGGATGTACCTGGATGCGATTCGCTGGCCATTTGAACAGAATACGAAAAAATGGATGCAATGGAACTATAATAAAGGGCTTGCAACAGCCAGAATCGTTCAATTGTTTAAGGAAAAGGGCCTGAAAGAGAAGGCAGGGGCTAAGATTGGGACCATCCTCAATCCCGAAGTCACGTATGCCAGATCATCTGCGCCGCATGATCAGGAAGCAGCGAAAATGTACGATCTCTTTTTCAACCGTGTGTTCCTGGATCCGGCGATTAAAGGGGTATACCCAGAGGAGCTGCTGGAGTTAAATCAGAAGCATGGGATTGCGTTTGACCATACAGAGGAAGAGCTGCAGACAATCAAGGAAAATACTGTCGATTATGTCGGCTTGAACCTATATTTCCCGCATCGTGTGCAGGCAAGGACTTCTGCCTGGAATGAGCGTATGCCGTTCCATCCGGCCTATTATTACGAGAAGTTCGACCTTCCCGGGAAAAAGATGAACCCGTACCGCGGGTGGGAAATTTACCCGAAGATCATGTTTGATATGGCCGTGAGAATGAAGGAAGAGTACGGAAACATTGAATGGTTCATTGCTGAAAACGGCATGGGCGTCGAAAATGAGCAGCGCTTTAAAAATGAAGAAGGCATAATCCAGGATGATTACCGCATCGAATTTATATCAGAACATTTGAAGTGGCTGCTGAAGGCTGTGGACGAAGGGGCGAATTGCAAAGGCTATATGCTATGGGCGCTTTCCGATTGCGTGTCGCCGATGAACGCCTTCAAGAACCGCTATGGACTGGTGGAAATCAATCTGGAAGACAATCTAAAGCGAAGCCTGAAAAAATCGGCTTACTGGTATAAGCAGATCATTGAAACAAGAGAATTTGAAGCCCATAACGATGAGCTGAATAAATAGTTGTTTCAGGGTGATGTTTCACTGCTTTCCAAGCCGGTGAAACATCACTTTTTTTACCAGTTTGCCTGAAAGTCATATTATTCGGATGGACGTGATGAAATGGAGAAGTATTTAGCTTTTGACCTTGGCGGCACATATATGAAATACGGCATTGTCACAGAGCAGGCGGAAATCCTGGAAACCAGCAAGATCAAGACACCGAAAACCCTGGATGGGTTATTGGAAGCTATGGCAGAAATCAGTGAAGCCCATCCGGAATGTGAAGGAATTGCCGTATGCAGCCCTGGTGCTGTTTCTGATGAGGGAATCATATATGGCTCCAGTGCGATTCCGTTTATCCATGGCCCGAATATGAAAAGCCAGATCAGCGAGAGAACAGGAAAGCAGGTATTCCTTGGCAATGATGCCAATTGCGCCGGCTATGCGGAAATATGGAAAGGGGCAGCCAAGGGCAGGAAGGATGTCCTTGTGATGGTAATCGGCACCGGGATCGGCGGCTCTGTGTTCAAGGATGGAAATCTGCACAAGGGAGCTAATCTGCACGGCGGAGAATTCGGCTATATGTTTTTAACAACAGATATTAAAGGCGACAATGATGTCTGGAGCCGGATAGCGTCCACAAAGGCCCTGGTCAAAAAGGTAGCTGCCCTCAAACAAGTGGATCCGGACACATTGTCCGGAGAGGAAATTTTTCAGCTGGCAGAGAACGGAGATAGCATTTGTATAAAAGCACTGGACGAATTCTACCACTACCTGGCAGTCGGCATCTACAATCTTCAGTATATCTATGACCCGGAGATCATCCTCATCGGCGGGGGCATTAGTGCCAGAAAAGACCTTATCGACAATATCAATCTAAAACTTGATTCCATTCTTGCTAAGGTTGGCCTTGCGAAAATCAAACCTAATATAGAGGCCTGCACATTTAGGCAGCATGCTAATTTGCTGGGGGCTGTTTATGGGTATAGAAGGTGACAGGCACCACCCGAATAATCTTGTTTCACAGGATTGTTTCACACTCTATTGAAGCGGTGACAGGCACCTCCCGAAATTTCTTGTTTCACACAATTGTTTCACACACCAAGCGGAGGAAACAGATATAGCTTCGAACTGGAATATGACTTGAAAAGCACTGCCAGGTAAAATACCGGCAGTGCTTTTTTATATATTTTCCTATTATAACCTCCAAACCTATTTACAGGAAACTTCCAATCTTATATTATTATGTCACACGATATATCGCATGACATAATATCGAGTAACATAATAACTCCAACAATGAAAGAAGGTAACCGCCAATGGCGTACACTGGAGGCCCAATGACCGAAGCCATGTACTACGTACTCCTTGCACTCATGCGTCCCAATCATGGCTACCAGCTGATGCATGCCATCACTGAAGTTTCACACGGCCGGGTGAATATGGGACCGGGAACACTTTACGGAGTGCTTTCAAGGATGCAAAAGGACGGACTCATTTCCCTGGCTGAAAACGATGGCAGAAGGAAGACCTATAAAATTACAACTGATGGGGAACAGGCCCTGCGTGTGGAGTATGGCCGATTAAAAGCCCTGATTGAAGACAGCAGGATTTTAGAGGAGGGTGAGGGGAATGGGTAAAATTGTACGCAAACTCCGGCCCAATGACTATTGGCGGATAGGGGAGCATGAAAGCTGGTTCACAGATATGGCAGCAGAAGGGCTTTACCTTAAAAAGATGGGGCTCCGATTTGCTAAGTTTGCAAAAGGTGAACCGAAGAAAATGAGATACAGAATTGATGTATCGTTCAGTAAGAAAATCACCAGTGAACAAATCGACATGTATGCTGAAAGCGGCTGGGATTATGTCACAAGCTACAGTTATTTTCATGTCTTTTCCTCACCGGCGGAGCTTCATGCACCTGAGCTCCATACAGATCCAGCCGAGCAGTCCTACACATTAAAGGCACTGGATGAAAAGTATGCTCAAACTGCCTGGACCGTCACGATCATGATACTGCTGACGTTTGGGATGCTGGCTTCTATATGGTTCCTTGACGGAACACCAACTTTGATGATGGTGGAGGGCAATGTGCTTACTCAAACAATTTTAACTATCATCCTCGGATATTCGGCCTACAATTCTCTCCAGGCGGCGATTTCTATTCGGTCGCTGCGGAAAAAACTGGCCGAAGGAAAACCGATTGACCACCATGCTCCGTGGAAGAAGCGCTTCCGCCGGAATTCGGCGATTTCCTTGCTTTTTATATTAACAGCCGGTTCCACTGCTGCTATGTCATTCGCACAGCTTTCTATGATGGATACTAAAACATTGCCTGAAGGAAACATAGACCTGCCGATTGTGAGATTGGCAGATATAGAACAGAACCCGGACTTGATCCGGGCAGAGCCCTCATATGTAGATGACGATGTGGATTGGGGCAACCGCATTTCCTATGACTGGAGTCCATTGGCACCCGTGCAATATGAAACAGATGAAAACGGAGAAGTCATTGGAGAGAAGTGGTATGATGGCAGCGGCAGATATTCACCTTCTATTCAAACACAGGTCTATCAGCTCAGCATAGCTGGTCTCGCGGATAATCTACTTTCTGATTTAGTGAAAAGATACAGGTATGAAGATAGCGTGGAGGAGTTCGTGCAAAAAAAGAATCCTGCTTTGGAAGAATTGATTGTTTATGAGGAAGAGGGTATTAAAAAGGTGTTTGCTTCTAAGGGGAAAACCGTGATATATGTTTGGTACCATGGGAAAGCGGATGTAGATTCGGTGATAGAGGCTGTTGTAGAAAATATTAGGTGACAGGCACCTCCCGAAAAATCTTGTTTCACACCTATGTTTCATTGATGCTGGAGCTGGAGAGGAACAGCTTTACTCTCCCTCTCCGGCTTCCAAAACATTTAATCAATCGTTTGATTAACAAATTTCACCTGAAAAGAGAGCGGGACGATGAGCCTTTCCCGCCGTTTTTGCCTTCTTCTCTGCTCAGTGTAAACCCAATCGTCTTCAAAGCACTTTCCAGGCTGGCCTCGGTTTTTACTGATTTTAAATCTGTATTTGTGCTGATTGCGTTTAATGCCAAGTCCGGCCGGATACCGGTAAGTATTGGGGTTACTCCAATAAGGCTCAGCATATTGGCAACTTTTAATAGGGAAGAGCTTACCATATCGTTGATTTGGAGTATCCCTGACAGATCAATGATTAGATACTCAAGTGACAGGCTCTCGCTTCTGGTGAGGGCCAATTCTATGATGGTCTCCAGCCGGAATTCGTTGATATTGCCGATGATTGGAAGGATGGCAACTCCTGTAGTGATTGGTACGAGCGGTGCTGACAGGGTTTGAATCTGCCTGTTCGCATCATCCAGCTCCAGCACATAGGAGAGCAGCGAGCTCATGGTCTCAAATAGCTCCACATGTTCCTCGGTGAGTTCAAAAGTTTCCGTATCAAGCCCGCAGATGGTTCCGTAATTTCTTCCATCTTCATAAAAAATAGGAAGGCCTACAAAGCTGCCGCTTCCTAAATTCCGGGTCACATTAAGTGCGTTTGATAAATCGCTTTTTGTAATATCTGGAATGAACAGGACCTTTTCGCCATAATCCACACTCAGCTTGCAAAAAGTCTCTTCAAAAGGAAGAGTATCTCCTTCCTTCAGCAAAGTATCCCCATGATTAACAACCTTAACAATCTCATTTGTCCTTTGATCATTTTTAGCAATGAAAAGTGTATTTATATTTAAAATCCTGCTCATCATTCTTAGAATGCTGTCCGCTGCTTCGTCAAAATTCATAAACTTGCTGTAGGTAAAAGCATTTGAATTCATATGTATTCGTACCCCTCAATTCTAAAATAAGCCTTAACTCAGTTTTTACCACTGAATGGGATTGTTAAACATAGGAGGTGACAGGCACCACCCGAATATTCTTGTTTCACAGGATTGTTTCACGAAGTTGGGGGCCAAATTTTATCTGAAAAAGAAAAAGATGACTCAATGACTGGATAGCTATTGAATCAGCTTTTTTGTTTTAGAAGCAAGACGGTCTGTCTCATGTTCTCGGTAAGCTGGCGGTTGGGAAGGCGAGTTTTCCAGCAGTACTTTTAAGTTCGCTGTTGAGATAGTAGTTACGAACTGATTGAACGCTAGATGTGTGGTTCATAAAATTAATATTCCTATTCTTGACTACTAGTAGTATTATAATATTAGGTAAATATTACTAGTGGATTAAATACTAGGCAAACTGCTTGAAAAGGCAGGACGCAAAACTAAAGGGGCTAATTCTTTTTTTGAAATGCCAGCCAGTTGCATCTAATTCTAGATCAATGACGCCCTTTTATTTGGGCGTTATTTTTATACATAGGAGAAAAGAGGATCATTATGATAGTTGCTGCTATACGCAATAAGTTTAATAATGGAGAGGTTTCAGTATACAGTTCTGGGGATGTCTTTGATTTTCCAGGTAAGTCGATAGTGGGAACGAAGAGCTTTAGCATTACAAATGAGGGAAGGGTTTTCGGCCATGACACCGGCGGACTATTCGGTGAGGAGCAGGTCAAAGATTATTCGGGAAGCATTCAGGTCACTTTTAATCTATATAATGTGACCCTGTCGAATGCATCAAGCGGGTCCCTTACTTTTACTGTAAGCCTGTCTATTAAGGAGTTTATTGACCTTTATGCAAGAATTCCTCACCATAAGCTGTCATTTCATCATGAGGGGCAGATTCCTTTCATTTATGAATCTGAAGGGGAATCATTTCTGGATAAGCTTGAGGTGAAAAATAATCGGCTGAGTTTTACCAAGGATAGCCTGGCTGATGTTCGGTTCTATCGGATTAAGAGCGTAAAAGAAGAAAAGAATTTCCTTGAATTAAGCGGGTCCTTCTTTGTACAAGGAAAGCATATAAACAGCTTAAAATTATATGTGTTTGATGATAGCGCCAAAAGGGAGATGATTGCTAAGATAAGGAATCATCCGACTATTTTTACTATTAGTGGAGATAATTCATGTATCTTTGATACGGCCCTTACTGCTGTTATAGAGGGTGAATTTTATAAAGAAAAAGATATCATTGTCTGCTTTGATTCAGATTATATCTACTTTATTGATGAAAAAGAAAATAGATGCTTATTTAAGCTCCTGCGGTCTCAAACCAATGCTTATTATAATACCATCTACGACAAAATAGCATTTGAGTCTGATAATCAGATTTTGCAAATTAATGCTTACGAAAACCATTTGAAAGCATATCTAAAGAAAGACTTTATTTCAGATTCAAGGATTCTTAGCTGTAAATTCGGTAAGCTTAATGGAGTTTTTGCGGGAGAGACCTGGAAGCAGGAAGAAATCGGCATGGTGTCTGATGGGGGAATGCTCCGCTTTTTCACTGCTGGCCAACCAAGGCTCCTTGACCCGATAAGATTCAGTGAAGCAGAGGTTCAATTTGATCATGATAGGATGTTCATCATCCAAAATAATCAGATCGCTTTAGTAAAAGCTTACAGCGTGTTTGACCTCCCTGCAGATAAGGGAAACAGCAGCCGGACCATGATTGGCTATACTGCGGGGGATGAACCATTCTTTATCCATCAGAATGAAGAAAAGATTGTGCTGTCACAGAGTCCGTCGGCAATCCTTCATCAATTTTACAACGAAGAAATAGTGGATATATCAGTCAAGCAGTACGGCACAAATGATTCTGTCTTTTCTGAGATAGAAATATCTACAAAAGGTGAAAGAACAACTATCCATATTCCGAGTGTAGTAATAAAAGACTTAATTTATAAAGCTTACTATTATTCTAAAAATAAGTCTCTGGACATTGTATCAGCAGACCAATTATTCCTGAGCTACAGCCGTCAGGTCAACGATTATTTATTATATCAATACTTCGGCCAGATTTTTGCCATGTATGAGGAAATTAGACGGATCCAGCGCGAGGAAGCTAATAGTGAGGTTAAGAACAGAAATATTATTAATACTTTATTTTATGCCATTCAAGCTTTAAAGAAGCACTTTGATGCCGTTTCTATCTATTATCCTGCGGCCCTTGACAGGGAACTGCAAGGTATCACAAACGAGCCATCTGCCTCCAATCATCATGCCAGCAGAAATCTTCAGCGCAGCTTGATGGGGATCACCAGCCAGATCAATCGTTCCTTGAATGAAATAGAAGGCTCGATCTCTGCTGTTTCTTTTGTCCTGATCAATCGGGAAGAATATACGCAATTAATCAATGAGAGAACAAACAGGGATCTTAAATTTTCAGGCGGCATGGCAGTTGCAGGTATAGCAGCTACCGCTGTTTTTGCGCCTCTTGCTCCTGTCCTTATGCTCGGAGGCATCATGTCAGGAATCAACACTTATTTTCGCCATGAAGATGCAGTTAAGCAAGAGGAATATAAGAAACAAAATGAAGAATACAGATTAGACTTTTTTGTCGGGAAAGCATTGGACTCTCTTGACCACCTGATTCAAACACTTCTACCTTATTATATTTCGGAAACCAATAACTCTATATATCAAGCCTTTAATCTATTGAGCGAAGAGATGAAGGGATATATAGATAGACCGGAAGTAAAGGGGAAACTATTCAATAAGATCGCGCAATACTACACATTCAAGCAATTGCCTGTAGATGAAACGGTTGTGGTAAAGAAGGGTGAGCTGATTGAGCTGACGCACAGCTCAGTTAATCGCAGTGAACTATATATCGAGCAATTTCAAAAGGAGGTAACAGGAAATGTTCCAAAATCCCTTGAGACAGCAGCAATCAAATGACCCGTTCGATAACATGGGAAAAGTGGAGGAAAAGCAGCTAAGCGGGGGAGCTGAAGATAATCCATTTTTGAACCAGCAGAACCTCTATGATGTGAATGATATTACGGCTGATATACACCATGTTAATCCACACTATGTTCAGGATCATACAAGAAGTAATGGTACCCATGTCGAAGGATATTGGAGAGACGGGGACGGCGATACCCGCCATGACCTGACAGTGGATGAAGGCGGTGGCTATGATCGAACCAATCCTGATGATGACTTGAGTAATAACCTGGGGTTTTGAAATACTGGTGACAGGCACCACCCGAATAATCTTGTTTCATAATTTGTTCCACGAAGAGGTGAAGTCTAAGAGACTTCACCTTTTACCGTCATTGAAATATACTATTGTTAATCTGATGTACGTACTTCATCAATAAACCATTTATAAGTGTCAAAAAAGCCGAGCAGCTTTGAAGGGTCGTTTAAAGCGCTAATTGAAATTTTTGGCAGCCTGGTTATACTGTCATCTGGAATCTGCTGGGTGCTATCCAGGATTCCATTCATTTTAGTTAGAAGCTCTAATCTTTTAGCTTCGTTTTCGAAGACAGGTCTGCTCGTCAAATGCTTGAAATACAGTTCTATCTGGCCGCTGGTCCTTACAGAAAAAAGGTGGAACTTGATATCATTTACAATAATAGTGGGCACAAAAGATCCTTCTACTTTGCCCGCGCCCCACCAAATATAGGACATATTTTGTTTTGACCACTCTAGGATTTCTTTTGTGATGTTAACATCTTCCGGGCTGGTTCTTTGCAGTTCCTCAAAGAATAAATCTTCATCCCAAGGAGTGCCTCTGGTGCCAGTTCTCTTTTTCTGAACCGCTTCAGAGGTTTGCCCAATCAGCCTTGGTACTAGCGATTTAAGGTTATTTCCGATAAATTGTTTTACTTCTATGGCAAGGAGTTCGGCGGGATTCATTTGTTCGTTAAGGAATTCTACTATTCGTTTCATTTCGGTTGGGATATCATCAGCTAAGATTACCAGCCTGATCTTTCCTGTTTGAATATTGGATTCAACCGCCATCCAATATTCTTCATACTTTAGGTCTCCTGTTAAGCTGTAAATCTCTTGTTCAAAGTCCATTCCGTTATCTATGCAATGTTTTTCAAATCGCTCGCGTATCCCCTCGATGCTCCAATACATTGTTGCATTTGCAGCGTATTCTAATAACTGGCCAATGACTTCCCGCCTTATTCTTGTATCTGAGCTTCTTTTGACTTCCACGAGTGTCGGGATACCATCCTGATCTAAGAACAAGTGATCGACAGACCAGCGGCCCAACGAATCAGCTTGAGAAGCTATTGGCATCTCCCTGGAAATTAGGACCCACCTTCGTGGATTTTCTTTATTCATCTGATCGCCTGCCAACAAATTAGGATACTTTGCTACCAGCGTTTGCAGCAGATCTTCAGAGTTATATGGCTGTTCATTCATTTCTATTAATTCTCCATCATCCTGTAAAAGATAAATACCGCCTGGCAAATGAAACCCTCCTATTAGATTTTCTTCCTTGATTTTATACCGATATGGTAAAAATTGTACATATAATTAGCTGTTTCCTATTCATTGGGGAGAGGTTCAGGTCACTATTCAAGCTATTCGTTAGAAAGGTGACAGGCACCACCCGAATAATCTTGTTTCACAGAAACGTTCCACGAAATGAGTATATGGGACATCCTTCATCCCGCATTCGCCTTTCCCTCCCGCTTGTGAACATCCCCATTTCAAGTTACAATCGAACAGGAATCTACTACCATTTACATAGGAGGCTTTACATCATGAAGGAACCTTTATTTTTAGAGCCTGTTTTTCAGGAGCGCATATGGGGCGGGACGGCGTTGAGGGATGTTTTTGATTACTCCATTCCTTCTGACCATACAGGAGAATGCTGGGCAATTTCCGGCCATCCGAACGGGCAGAGCACAGTAAAGAATGGGGAGTATGCCGGCAGGACGATCGGGGAGCTGTGGGAAAACAACCGCGAGCTGTTCGGAAACTACTCTTCGCCGGTTTTTCCTTTGCTGACAAAAATCCTTGATGCGAATGCTGATTTATCGGTTCAGGTCCATCCGAATGATTCTTATGCGAAAGAGCATGAGAATGGCGAATTGGGCAAGACGGAGTGCTGGTACATCATTGACTGTGATGAGGATGCCGAGCTGATTTTCGGCCATACGGCCCAGACAAAGGAAGAGTTTGTAGAGCGTGTTGAAAAGGGCGAGTGGAATGAGCTTCTGCGCCGTGTGTCTGTAAAGCCGGGCGACTTTTTCTATGTACCGAGCGGGACTATCCATGCGCTTTGCAAAGGCACGCTGATTCTTGAGACGCAGCAGAGCTCTGACACAACCTACCGTGTGTACGACTATGACCGGAAGGACGCTGAAGGAAATACACGTGAGCTGCATATTGATAAGTCAATTGCGGTCACTGCTATCCCGCATCAGTCCACACGTGTTGAGCCGTCTGTGAAAAAGCAGGGAGGTGCCGAGGTCACGAAGTTCGTTGAAGCAGAGTACTTTACGGTCTACAAATGGAACCTCAATGGCAAGGCGAGCTTTGCACAGGACAAACCATTCCTTTTGGGCAGTGTGCTGAACGGCAGCGGCGTCCTGAAGGCAGATGGAAAAGAATATGCTTTTACCAGAGGAGACCATTTCATTCTCCCTTCCGACTTCGGAGAATACGAAGTCGAAGGCCAGGCCGAACTTATTGTGTCCCATGTATGAGCCAGAGGGACAGATCCCTTGAAGCAAACTATGCTCAGCCCCTAAGCCCCTATCCTGATAGGGGCTTTTTCGCCCGGAAGAGCCAGGGGGACAGGTCCCATGGCCCAAATCGTGTCTTACATCCAGCCCAATCTTATAGAGGTTTTTTTTCGCTCAAAAACTAAGACATCCTTCACACTCATAAAGTCTTGATTCCCCGGCCCAGTGAGGCTACACTTTTAATTATTCAATAGTTGGCAGGTGGCAGCATGACAAATAGACAAAAGGAGCTTCTGAGGATATTGCTTCTTCATGAGGAAGGGGCTCTGCAGATAAAGGATTTGTCCGGGCAGCTTGGCTGTGTGGAGAAGACGGTCAGGAATGATTTGGACCGGATCGAGGATTACCTCGGTCAGTATGAAGGAACAAACCTCATCCGCAAGCCGGGAGTTGGCATCTTCATTGAGATTGATGAGGCCGCACGTTCAGAAATACTGCAGAGCCTTTTCTCGGATGATTCAAAAACAATGGAAGAGCGATTGTTTGAGATGGCTTTTCAGCTTCTGACAAGCGGGAATGCCATTACTTTAAAATATTGGGCAGAACGGTATTTTGTCCCTAACGCTTCCCTCAAGAAGGACCTTGAAGTTATTGCCCAGTGGCTCGAGCGGTTTGACTTATTGCTTGTTTCCAGGCAGCGGCTTGGACATCTTGTTGAAGGGACGGAACTCAATAAGCGGAATGCTCTGGCTCATCTGTCCGGGCTAATTCCTTCAGGCGGCATTGGCAAAAATCCAGTTTTGGACCTTTTCCAGCCGTATGAAATTGACATTGTCCGCAAAGCGCTTAAAGAGATACAGACACATGAGTCCATCAGGTTTACCGATGAGGCACTCGACAGCCTTGTCGTCCATGCGCTTATTATGATCAAAAGAACCAGGCAGAGGGCACCGGTTTTCGTTGAGCCTGCTGAAATAGAAAAAATTTCCGTGCGGAAAGAATATGAGTATGCCTCTGCTTTTTTCACCAGGCTGGCAGATTCTTTCCAGTTATCCTTCCCGGAAGCAGAAATTGTGTATTATACCTGGCATTTTATCAGCGCCAAACGTTCAGAAGAGGCTGAATCTGTGCTGATCCAGGATGAGAAGGCAGAGCATGTTGTTCAGCTGCTCATCGAAAGAATGGAAAAGCTGACACTGTTTCCGTTTGGAAATGACCATATCCTTGCTAACGGCCTTGCTGTTCATATGCACTCGGTCATCAGCCGTATCCATTACGGTTTTCCAATCACCAACCCGCTTCTCGCCAATATTAAAAGAATGTATCCTTATATGTTCAGCATGGTCATCCTGGCGCTCGACGATATCAAGGAACGATTCCATATTAGCATCCCTGAGGATGAAGCAGCCTATATCGTCCTTCATTTTCAGGCTTCGATTGAAAGGCTTGAAGGAAAAAGAAATATTGAAAAGAAGCGGGCCATCATTGTCTGCCATATGGGCATCGGTATGTCGCACCTGCTTGAAGCAAAGATTGAGCAGCAGTATGCTGCCATTGAGATTGCCGCTTGCATCGGTAAGGCTGAAGTGGCAGAAGCGCTGGAAGAACATAAGCCTGATTTTATCATTTCAACCGTCTCCCTTGAAAAAGCAGGGACTGGCTATATCCAGATTTCTCCCCTATTTGGGCAGGAGGATAAGGAGAGGCTGAGCCAATTTGTGGACAATCTTCATACCGGCAAGACCGAAAGCCGGGAAGAGTCTTTTGCTGATCTTATGGAAGAGGATCTGATTTTTCTCCATGTAAAAAAAGAGCATCGGTATGAGGTTGTTGAAATGCTGGCAATGGCCCTCTATCAAAAAGGCTATGCTGCAAAAGAGTTCATTCACAGCACGGTGAACCGTGAAAGGAACTCGGCCACTGCCATTGGCGGGGGTATCAGCATCCCGCATGGAGATCCATCCATGATCAGCAGGACAGCGATCGCAGCGGCAATACTGGATAAGCCGCTCGAGTGGGGCTCCGAAAAGGTTTCACTCGTATTTCTGCTTGCCGTTGCAAAAGAAAATCAGCGTGACATCCGGAGGATCATCGGGAAGATCGCTTCATTGAGCGAGTCGCCTGCTGCTGTCCATGAACTGGTGTCAGCCGGAAATGCGGCAGAATTTTTAAAAATGCTTAAACAACAATAAAAAGCAGCGGAGCGAAAGCCCGCTGCTTTTTTTAATAATTCCTTTTTACCGGAGTCTCCGGTAAAAATCCGAAAAATATAGGCATGAGGGAGGGTTTATTATAATGGTAAGCGATTACAACAGATTTTTTTAACCAGGAGGTTTTAGATATGGCGAAGATATTGGCTGTCACAGCTTGCCCGGTCGGCATTGCCCATACGTATATGGCTGCCGAGAACCTGCAAAAGGCAGGCGATGTGCTCGGCGTTGAAATGAAAGTAGAGACGCAAGGTTCTATCGGTGTAGAAAACGCTTTAACTGAACAGGATATTGCCGAAGCAGACGGCATCATCATTGCAGCAGACAAGGAGGTTCCTAAAGACCGTTTTGCTGGAAAAAGAGTGATTGTCACCGGCGTTCAGGATGGTATCCGCAAGCCGGAGGAGCTGATCAAAAGGATTCAGAATGGAGACGCCCCAATTTATAAGCCGGAACTGGCCAAAAATGAAGGCGCTGCCAAGAAACAGAAGGAAAACCCTATTTATAAGCATCTGATGAGCGGTGTTTCTTATATGGTGCCATTCATCGTTGTCGGAGGGCTTCTGATTGCCCTAGCGCTCACACTTGGCGGGGAACAGACACCTGGAGGAATCGTCATTCCGGAGGATTCCATCTGGAAGCAGGTTGAAAGCCTTGGTGCAACAGCCTTTATGTTCATGGTTCCTATTCTTGCCGGGTTCATTGCTGTCAGCATTGCCGACCGTCCGGGGCTTGTGCCGGGTATGATCGGCGGTTATATTGCTGCGAACGGAAGCTTTTATGGAAGTGAAGCAGGAGCAGGATTCATCGGCGGAATCATTGCCGGGTTCCTGGCAGGATATGTGGCTCTGGCTATTAAGAAGCTCAAGGTGCCTAAAGCCGTACAGCCTGTTATGCCCATCATTTTTATCCCGATTCTCTCGTCTGTCATTGTTGGTTTATTGTTCATCTATGTTATTGGTGCTCCAGTTGCACAAGTATTCGAAAGCTTAACCGATCTCCTCAGCAGCATGCAGGGAGGAAGCTCAATTGTATTGGCACTTATCCTTGGCGCTATGATTGCGGTCGACATGGGCGGTCCCTTCAACAAAGTGGCCTTCCTGTTCGGCTCTGCCATGATTGCGGAAGGAAACTATGAAATCATGGGCCCGATTGCGGTGGCCATCTGTATCCCGCCAATCGGGCTCGGCCTGGCAACTTTTGTTAACAAGCGAAAGTTTACGCAAACTGAAAGGGAAGCAGGAAAAGCCTCCTTTACGATGGGTCTTTTTGGAATCACAGAGGGTGCGATTCCATTTGCAGCGCAGGATCCGCTGCGCGTTATTCCCAGCATTGTCACTGGTTCCATGGTTGGGTCGGTTATCGCCATGATCTCCCAGGTTGGAGACCGCGTAGCGCACGGCGGACCGATTGTAGCTGTCCTTGGAGCCGTCGACAATGTCCTGATGTTCTTTGTTGCTGCTATTGCTGGTGCTGTCGTGACTGCCCTGATGGTTACTGCACTGAAGAAGAATGTTGAAGATGCCCCTGTCCCAGCTCTTGCCGGCGCAGAAGGCAGCGCAGTTCCTGAAGAATCTGTACAAGCTGCAGTAGAAAAGCAGGAAAATGCAGAAATCCGGAAACTGACTGACATTACTAGCGTTGAACTGATTGACATCAGCCTAGAAGGTGAAGCGCGTGATGATGTCATTGATGAACTGATTGAACGCTTTGATGCAGCAGGTGTACTAAGCTCGAAAGAAGCGTACAAGCAAGCAATCCTTAACCGTGAGTCACAGAGTTCTACTGGATTGGGGATGAATATTGCCATTCCGCACGGAAAATCAAACGCAGTCAAACGCCCCGCCGTTGCTTTTGGCATCAAGCGGGAAGGTGTGGACTGGTCCAGCCTTGACGGCACAGATGCCAAGCTGATCTTCATGATTGCCGTGCCCGAACAGGCAGCCGGCGATGCCCATCTGAAAATCCTGCAGATGCTGTCGCGCAAACTGATGGATGATGAATTCCGCGAACAGCTGCTAAAAGCTGAGTCTAAAGAGCAGGCGTATCAGCTGCTTGAAGAAATTCAATAAGAGATTAGACCGTCCGGTTCCAGGACGGTCTTTTTTTAATATTTATACTTTTGATTTAAATGTCTAGACAAATAACTATTATTTTTATAAAATTATGTAAATTAGTTAGAAAGCTGACTGTAAAAAATAGAGAGTCTGACATCATAAAAAAATCACTTCGGGGATTTCCATTTGAGTTAATAACCGATAGGGCAGAGTGACGGAAAAAGCAAAACATCCTTTGCTGGGCCGGGACTTCTGCCCTTGTATCTTTTACAAACACAAAAGGAGAGAATCATATGTCTAATCATAGCGAGAATGAAATTCAATATCCATTTCCGGAAGGATTCTGGTGGGGCTCTTCTGCTTCCGCGACCCAGACAGAGGGTGCGGCTGATGTTGATGGCAAAGGGAAAAACATCTGGGACCACTGGTATGAAACAGAGCCAAACCGTTTCTTTAATGGTGTAGGGCCAGAGAAAACATCCCAATTCTATTATAAATATAAAGAAGATATCAGGCTGATGAAGGAAATCGGCCACAATTCTTTCCGCCTGTCCATCTCATGGTCAAGGCTGATCCCGGAAGGAAAAGGTGAGGTGAATGATAAGGCTGTTGAATTTTACAATCATGTCATCAATGAATTGATTGATAATGATATAGAGCCTTTTGTGAATCTGTTCCACTTTGATATGCCGATGGAGCTGCAGAAGATCGGCGGCTGGGCAAATCGTGAAGTGGTCGATGCTTATGAGGAATATGCAAAAATCTGCTTTGAGCTGTTCGGGGACCGTGTGAAAAAATGGTTTACCCACAATGAACCGATCGTACCGGTTGAAGGCGGCTACCTCTATGATTTCCACTATCCAAACGAAGTCAATTTCGGCAAAGCTGTCCAGGTGGGATACCATACCATTCTATCAAGCGCCAAGGCAATCAAGGCTTATAAAGAACAAAAACAGGATGGGAAGATCGGCATCATCCTGAATTTGACGCCATCATATCCGCGAAGCCAGCATCCGGCTGATTTGAAAGCAGCTGTTTTCGCTGATGCATTCTTTAACCGTTCTTTCCTTGATCCTTCTGTTAAGGGTGAATTCCCGCTGGACCTTGTTCAGCTGCTGAAGGAGGAAGGATACCTTCCAGCTGTGGAAGAAGGCGATCTGGAACTAATCAAGAATAATACTGTTGATATCCTGGGCGTGAACTACTATCAGCCGCGCCGCGCAAAAGCAAAAGAAAATCTGCCAAATCCGGAAGCTCCATTTATGCCAGAACGCTTCTTTGATAATTACGTCATGCCAGGCCGCAAAATGAACCCTCACCGCGGCTGGGAAATCTATGAAAAAGGTGTCTATGATATCCTCGTCAACTTGAAGGAGAACTATGGAAACATTGAATGCTTCATTTCCGAGAACGGGATGGGCGTTGAAGGAGAAGAAAAATTCCGGGACGAAAAAGGCATCATCCAGGATGATTACCGGATAGAATTTATCAAAGGACATCTAGAATGGATCCATAAAGCCATTCAGGAAGGCTCCAATGTAAGGGGCTATCATTTATGGACGTTCATGGACAACTGGTCATGGTCTAATGCCTATAAAAACCGTTACGGCTTTGTGTCCGTCAACCTTGACAAAGATGGCGAGCGGACAATTAAGCAGAGCGGCAAGTGGTTTAAGGCTGTGTCTGAAAAAAACGGATTCTAATTCCCACATAAAAAGATGGTCGCTATGACCATCTTTTTTAGATAACTTACCAGAATCCATTTATAATGAAAGTGAGAATCTATTTAACAGGGTGGATCCGTTATGACCAAGTACGAAACAATATCCTCTGAAATCAGGCAGAGGATCATTAATGGCTCTTATTCGCCAGATGAACCGATTCCAGACGAAATTACACTCGCAAAGGAATTCGGCTGCAGCCGTATGACGATGAAGCGAGCGCTGGATATTCTGGTGCTCGAAGGACTGCTGTACCGGAAAAGGGGACATGGAACATTTATTGTGAAATCGGCCATCCAGAATAGCCGGGTCAATGTTGTCAGTAACGAGTCAATCGGTCTGACGGGCCTTTTGCAAGGAAAAGAAGTGATGAGCAAGGTCATCAAATTCGAAGTCCAATTTCCCAATGATGAAGTAGCCGCCCATCTGGCCATTGACAAGAAAACTCCGGTTTATCATATTATCCGCTTGCGGCTTGTTGCGGATGAACCATATGTTTTGGAAAAAACTTATATGCCAGCTGCACTGATCAGGGGAATTGATGATGATGTCCTCCAGGGCTCCATCTATGAACATATTAGAATAAAATTGGGGTTGACGATTGCCGGTTCGCATCGAAAAATCAGGGCAAGCAAGTCAGATGAACTGGATCATCTACACCTGGTATGCAAGGATGATGATCCCATCCTCGAGGTTGAACAGGTCGCCTTCCTGGACAATGGGGTTCCTTTCGAATACTCATTTGCAAGGCACCGCTATGATAAATTTGAAGTCACATCAGCCAACTTTAAAAGGTAATGGGGGAATGAATATGCTAGGAGCGATTGAAGCCGGCGGTACGAAATTTGTCTGTGCAGTCGGAGATAAAACCGGGAGGATTGCTGATTCTATCCAAATACCGACAACTGTACCCGAAGAAACCATGGCAGCCGCCATTTCATTTTTTAAGCAATATGATATTGAAGCCATTGGCATCGGATCCTTTGGTCCGATAGATATAAACCTTGATAGCCCGACGTACGGCTATATCACATCCACACCGAAAACAGCATGGACAAACTACCCGTTCGTCGAAACCATTTCACAAGCGTTCGGTGTTCCGGTTGGCTTCAACACAGATGTGAATGCTGCTGCTTTGGGCGAGGCGAGACTGGGTGCGGCTAAAGGGCTGGACAGCTGCCTTTATATAACAGTGGGAACAGGCATCGGGGCAGGTGCCGTGGTAAACGGGCAATTGCTTCAGGGCCTTTCCCATCCGGAAATGGGCCATATTCTGCTCCGCCGTCATCCAGCTGACTCTTACCGGGGCAAATGTCCTTATCACCGCGACTGCTTAGAAGGCCTTGCAGCAGGACCAGCCATTGAAGAACGCTGGGGAGCCAAAGGAAAAGATCTGGTAAACAGGAAAGAGGTCTGGGATCTTGAAGGATACTATCTTGCCCAGGCACTCATGCAATACATCCTCATCCTCTCACCAAAGAAAATCATCCTTGGCGGAGGCGTCATGAACCAGTCGCAAGTATTTGACTCCATCTACAAATACCTGCCAGAGCTGATGAAAGACTATGTTGCCCTGCCGGAACTGGTGGAATATATCGTGAAGCCGGGGCTTTGGGACCGTGCGGGGATTACAGGGACATTGTTGCTGGCAGCTGAAAGGTGACAGGCACCTCCCGAATAATCTTGTTTCACAAAATTTGTTTCACTGTCTTACATACACAAAAAGGGATTGTAAAATGGGCTCATTAAATGTATGGTCATCTTTCGAAATAACCCTTTTGCCAGGGGAAACCAGAAACGGTTTCCTCCTTTACCTCTCCCTTCTAGGATTTAATTGTAAGAGCATTGATTGTCCAGGCTTAAAGTTTTTCATATCTCATGCTCTTTGGAACAATTAAAATACAACTAGCTGCAGCTTGAAAAGACCTGCTATTCTCTGTCCCTCTCCAATTTACCCCAAGCGTAATTACCTAAGACCCCTCCTGTTAACAAACAAATGATCCAAGTAAATAATCCCTCTGCAAGTATAAGTTCCATTTCAAATGATTGTAAAAGAAATTTGATTATATAGTAATCAATTAAAAAAGGAATAGATATGCCAAGGCTGAACTTAAGCACAAACCTTGTTTTTCCCTTTTCTCTGATTTGATCCCACTTCATCCTCAGTCTCCTCTATATAAAAGTTCCACACTCACTTCTATATATGATTAGATAAAGCTTTCTTGTTAAGTTTTTGTCTGGTTATATAACTACAGCCTGTTTTATATGGATACAAGTTAGCCTTTAATCAAACGTTTGATTAATTACCCGGTGGCCGCAGGTGGCAAGCCTTTTACACATATGCAGCCTCTTCTGCTTCCATCCTGCACCTTGGGAAAGAGACCTGGCCTCTCGCCTGCCAAACGAGCCAAGGGATCTGACCCAACGAGCCAAGGGACCTGACCCCCTGGCCCAAAAAACGGGCCAAGGAACCCGACCCCCTGGCCCACCGCGGACCCCTGGCCAATTCATACACCCATTTTCACACTTGAGTGAAAAAGTCTGTATTAATCATTTCCTGTTCTATTACTATACTGAAATTAGAAATTGTAAGTGTTTTCAACTTGGTGAGGAGGAATGACAGATGAGCGGTTCTTGGCTTGGTTTGGAAGAGAAGGTTGCGATTGTTACGGGTGGTGCTTCGGGCATCGGTTCACATATTACGAATGAACTCCTGAAGAACGGCGTGAAGGTTGTGGTTGCCGATTTGAATGGGAGTGAAGGCAAGCAGGAAAACGGTTCTTATTTTATTCAGTGTGATGTGACGAAGAAGGAGAGCGTTGACCAGGCGGTTGCGAAGACGGTTGAGCTGTTCGGGTCTTTGGATATCCTAGTGAATAATGCAGGTGTGAATCTTCCTAGACTTTTGGTTGACGACAAGGGAGAAAAGCCGGAATATGAGTTAAGTGAAAAAGACTTTGATTTCATGGTTGCTGTAAATCAGAAGGGTCCTTATCTGTTTGCCCAGGCTTCTGCGAAGAAGATGCTGCAGCAGAGCGGCGGCGTGATTATCAATGTATCTTCAGAGGCTGGCCAGGAAGGTTCTGCCGGACAGAGCTGCTATTCAGCGACAAAGGGAGCGGTGATTGCTTTTACAAGGGCATGGGCGAAGGAGCTTGGCAAACACAATATTCGTGTCGTTGCGATTGCCCCTGGTATCATTGAAACGACTGGCCTGAGGACAGATGCTTATAATGAAGCATTAGCGTACACACGCGGTGTGACGGTTGATGGCCTTTCAACTGATTACAGCAAATCGATCCCGCTTGGGCGCGAAGGAAAGCTGACAGAAATTGCTGATTTGGTTTCTTATCTGGCTTCTGACCGTGCAGGCTATGTAACAGGGACAACTTTTAATATTTCAGGCGGTAAATCCCGCGGCTGATGCTTTGAAAAGACGTTATTTCGCCTTTATGGAAGCCGGCCAGCGGGCAGACCGTCCGGCTTCCATATAAATAGGGGTGATAAAAATGTCTGACAGAATGATAGATGAACGTGCAGCAAAGATGCTGGCAATTGCCCGGACAAAAACCTATCACTCACTTGATGAGCTTGCAGAGGCAATGGGTGTGGGCACCAGGACGATCAGGAATTACATCAAACAGCTGAATGAAGACCTGAACGGAATTGCTTCTTTTTTCAATGAAAGAGGAAAAGGCTTCCGTTTCGATATCAATAATATGAAAGCGTTCCAATCTTATCTGGAAGAAAGCAGCCCGGAAGATAGCTCGCTGAATTCGCAAAAGGGCCGGATCGGCTTCATCATCGACCGGCTCATCAACAGCGAAGAAACGTATACACTGGATGATCTGGCTGAGGAAATGCACTTGGGCCGCACAACGCTCGTCAATGAGCTGAAAAAGGCAGCCGTTTCCCTTGAGACATACAAGCTCATCATCCACGGCAAGCCGAACAGGGGGATGGAGCTGAGCGGCAGGGAATTGGACCTGCGCTTCTACATCCTTGATCATCTGTATGATGTGCTGTATAGCGATTATCCGCTTGATGAAGATATTACGGAATCGATTGAGAGAATCTCGCATGAGTATAATCTCGAATCTCCTACCCAGGAGAGGCTGATGGAATTCATCATCATCATGCTGGACCGGCTTTTGAAAAATCATCATCTTGAAGCTATCGAGGAAAAGCATAAAAAGCTGATCGGCACACAGGAGCACGGGATCGCGCTTGAAATCGTTGAAGCGATTCAAAAGCAGCTCCCGATAGAAATCCCTGAAGCCGAGGCTCTGTTCATCACGATTCCGATCGCGGGAAGGCGGACGCCGACAAACAATCGGACGCTGGCCGATATTGCGATTACCGATGATGTAAGGCGGCTGCTTGAACAGATCCTAGAACAGGTTGGCTTTAAAAAGGAAATCATTGAGCAGAATGAATCCTTCTTTCAGGATCTCCTGTACCACTTGACCTTTATGCTGAACCGGCTGATTTTCGGGCTGCGCCTGAAGAACGCACTGCTCGCCGATGTGAAGGAAAAATATCCGGTTGCCTACAAGATGGCGGAAATTGCCGGACAGGTGATCGAGAGCAGATATGGGCTCGAGGTGCCGGAGGATGAACTTGGATATCTGGCCTTTTACTTCGGGGTCTTCATCGGCCAAAGCGATATCAAGGTCAAGCGCTTCCAAAAAGCAGCAGTCGTCTGCGGGACCGGCCGGGGGACGGCAAAGCTCGTCAGCATCCAGCTGGAGCGCATCCTGAACCAGGATACAGAAATCAATCTTTTTGCCGAAAAGGATGCAGTGAAGGAAGTCCTGGATTCATATGATCTTGTTTTTTCAACCGTAAAGCTGCCCTTTGAGACCCATGCACCTTTTATCATGATCAATGAAATATTCGATGAAAGCCGTGTGAAGAGGGAGATTGAGAAAGCGGCCTACAGACAGAGGCTCAACATTCAAAATGGCAGCGAGTATCAATCTGTAATGGCCCAGCTGCTTGCGAAAGAGTCATTTTTCCAGCTGGACAGCTCTAAGGGCTATCACGAAAACGTCTTCCATATGGTAAACGAGCTGACTGAAATTGGCCGCCTTGACCTTGGATTCAAGGAGCGGCTGAAGGAAAGGGAAGAGAAGGGATCAATGGTATTTGACCGCTATATCGCCTTTCCGCACACCTTCAATCAGCAGTCCAATGACATTGAGCTGGCGGTCGGGATTTTCCCGGAGGGGGTCATGGAGAATGGCAGGGAAGTCAGGCTTGTGTTCCTGCTCGGGTTGCCGGAGGAACAGAATGAATGCAATGAAAGCCTGATTGTCAAAATCTATGATGAAATCATCGGGATTGCTAATAATGAAGAGCTCATCGCACAGCTGGTGCAGGCAGGATCCTATGAGGATTTTGTCTCCAGCATCGAACGGTCAAACAGGGAAAGGGGCTGAGAAGATGATTCTATTTTTAATCATACTGATTGGGATCGCCTGGCTGGTCCAGAGCATCCTCGGGTTTTTCCAGATCAAGCATTTTAATAAAAAGTATGCCGAAATGAGGTCGCTCGGACGGGTGGCCATCGGCAAAAGAACAGGGAAATTGCGCGCAGGGACGGTTGTCATGTTCGCTATTGATAAAAGGAATAAAATTCTGAAGGCAGCAAAAATGCAGGGTGTGACCGTTTTTTCCAAGGTCAAGGACCTGAATGGGTTTGAGGGGAAATACCTGCTGAAGATTTCCGATGAAGATTTCAAAGGCCATGATAAATTGACCCAGCTTGCAATTGCTGATGCGCTCAAGAGCTATGACATCATCTCCAAGGGCGGCGAGCTGCAGGTGAAAAAAGGCTGGATCGACTATATCATGCCAAAAAAGAAAGAAATGAGAAGAGGGTGAAGAGATGGATTTTATCATCAATTTAGCTGAAGGGTTCATGAACTTATTCCGCACAGGCGGGGAAACCTTTGTCAGCCTTGTCACAGATATTGTACCGCTATTGATCATGCTATTGGTTGCCATGAACGCGCTTGTCCGCCTCGTCGGCGAAGAGCGTGTCGAAAAACTGGCAAGAAAATCAGGAAAAAACGCATTTACAAGATATTTCGTTCTGCCGATCATCGGGACATTCGTCCTTGCCAATCCTATGACATTATCACTGGGAAGATTTCTTCCGGAAAAATATAAGCCGAGCTATTATGCAGCAGCATCCTATTCATGCCACACGCACAACGGATTATTCCCGCACGTTAACCCGGGTGAGCTGTTCGTATTCCTCGGGATTTCAGCAGGGATCACAACACTGGGACATGATGTAACCGAGCTTGCTCTCCGCTACTTCCTTGTCGGGATTTTCACCAACTTCTTAAGAGGCTGGATCACTGACCTGACAACTTCTTATGTAGCCAAGCAGCAAAACGTAAAACTAAAAGATACCGTTCAACTATAGAATCTTAGGTGGTGGGAAACATGACAGCTTTTCAATCAATCAAAATTTCAAAGGGCGCCGGCGGATTTGGCGGACCTTTAGTAATAACACCAACAGACGAGAAAAATAAAGTCGTCTATATTACCGGCGGTCAAAGGCCGGAGATTGCGGATAAAATTGCTGAATTAACAGGCTGTGAGCTTGTCGACGGCTTTAAGACATCTGTACCGGAAAAAGAAATGGCATGCGTCATCATCGACTGCGGCGGCACACTGCGCTGTGGACTATACCCGCAAAAGCGCATCCCGACAATCAACATCATGCCGACGGGTCAGAGCGGTCCATTGGCCAAGCATATTACAGAAGATATCTACGTTTCCGGCGTAAAGGCGGAAAATATCCAGCTGGCAGATGCTGAAGGAGCAGCGGCTCCGGCAATGTCGGTACAGGAAGAGGCAGCTGAAGGGATCAAAACACCTAAATACAGCTCAGACAAGAAAATCAGTGAACAGCAGAAGCCAAAAGGATTGATGGCAAGAGTCGGTATGGCAATGGGCTCAATCACAAGCGTCTTCTATCAGGCAGGCCGTGATGCCATTGATACAGTGATCAAAACGATCCTTCCGTTCATGGCATTCGTAGCCATGCTCATCGGGGTCATCCTGGAATCAGGAATCGGCGACGTATTCGCGAAATTCCTGTCACCTTTCGCAGGTTCTGTATGGGGGCTTATCGTCATCGCACTTGTCTGCTCATTCCCGCTCCTCTCCCCATTCTTAGGCCCTGGCGCTGTTATTGCCCAGGTAGTCGGAACATTGATCGGGGTTGAAATCGGAAAAGGAAACATCCCGGCCCACCTTGCATTGCCGGCCCTGTTCGCCATCAATGCTCAAGCTGCTGCTGACTTCGTACCAGTAGGACTTGGACTTGCAGAAGCAGAGGTTGAAACAGTAGAAGTAGGGGTGCCATCTGTCCTCTACTCCAGATTCCTCACAGGGGCGCCGACCGTCTTCATTGCCTGGCTCGCAAGCTTTGGCTTGTATGATTGATGTTAAATAATAGAAAATGAAAATAGGATAAGGAGCTTCACGAGTGCACTTGCACCTGGAGCTCCCGTCCCTAATAGAGAAATATGATCCAAAGGAGAGACACAACCATGACAACGAAATTCGAAACCAAAATCAACAGCATCGGCCCTTCTGTAACTGAATTTTTCGGTGAAAAAATGTTCATCCTTTTCGGGGATAATGCTCCAGCTGAACTGGCTGAATACTGCCTCCTGATCGATGTAAAAGGGGTTGAAGGCGAGATTGCAGCAGGCGATACCCTGCAGATCGGCAGCAATGAATATAAAGTTACTTCTGTCGGCGATGCTGTGAAACAAAATCTTTCCTCACTCGGCCATATTACCCTGAAATTCGACGGCTCACAAACTCCGGAGCTGCCAGGCACCCTGTACCTGGAAGACAGTGAAATCCAGGAAGTCAATGCTGGGGACATAATCCGGATCTACTCATAATGAATAAAAAACAATAGCTTAACTTTTGTCATCCAAGAGTTAGGCTATTATTTTTAGGAGGGCAAAAAATATGAGATTAGTCATTGATTCAGCAAATGTTGAAAGCATTAAGAAGCTCGTGGATTTTTTTCCGATAGACGGGGTTACCACCAATCCGAGCATCGTCGTAAAGGAAAAAAAGCCTTTCCTGCCTTTGCTTAAGGAAATCAGAGCTGTTATCGGGGAGGAAAAAGAGCTGTTTGCCCAGACGATTGCCGGGGATGCAGAAGGAATGGCAGAAGAAGCCCGCTGGCTCTGTGAAGCTGTATCGGGGAACGTTGTCGTAAAAATTCCTGTCACCATGGAAGGCATCAAAGCGATTAAAATGCTGAAGGCAGAGGGCATCCGCACACTGGCAACAACGGTTTATACACCAATGAACGCCTATCTGGCTGCCAAAGCCGGCGCCGATTATGTGGCTCCTTACGTTAACAGGATCGACAACCTTACTGGCAATGGTGCGAAGGTAGTCGCAGAGATTACTGAGATTTTCTCAAAGCACAACTTATCTTGTGAAATCCTGGCCGCCAGCTTTAAAAACGTCCAGCAGATCCACAATGTCTGCCTGGCAGGCTCGCACGGAATCACCGCATCACCGGAACTGATTGAGGCGCTCGTCAACATTCCATCCATCGAAGACAACGTAAAAGCTTTCAGGCAGGATTGGATGGGGCAGTATGGGGAAGGCAGTTTGATTTTAAGCGAGGACAAATAGAAGAAAGAGGAAGGTGGAACCTATGATTAAAGCAATCGTCTGCGATTTTGATGGACTGATCATCGACACAGAATATGCCCTTTACGAAGCATTCTGCGACATGCTCGCAATTGACCACAGTGAAATGCCGATTGCCGACTATGCTCACTTCATCGGCACAGATTCAAAAGGCCTGTATGAATACATCATGGAAAAATCAAACGGCACCATGACAATCGAAGAAATCATCGAGAGATCTCATATTTTACATAAGGAAAAACTTCAATCTCCCATTGCCCGTGAAGGGGTTGAAGATTATTTGAAAGAAGCCAAAAGCAGAGGACTGAAAATCGGACTCGCCTCCAGCTCCAACCGGGAATGGGTCACCTTCTTTTTGAAAGAATTGAACTTCCTACAGTACTTCGATTACATCCAGACTTCTGATGATGTAGAGAAGGTAAAGCCGGATCCGGCTCTCTACAGGAATGTTATCAGCCATTTCGGGATTGAACCATCCGAAGCGATTGCTTTTGAAGACTCTATGAATGGATCGAAAGCTGCCATTGCAGCTGGGCTTAGATGTGTGATTGTGCCGAATAAGATTACGGAGAACCTGGCGTTTGAGGGGTATCATATGAGGCTGGGTAGTATGGGAGAGAAGGAGTTTGGGAGAGTTGTGAAGGAGATTGAACGGTTAGAGCGGTGACAGGCACCACCCGAATTATCTTGTTTCACGTAAATGTTTCACGGAGGGGGCAGGGCTGCTGTCCCTTTTGTATATTATAAAAGTAATTGATAAGTTGAACTCATTAAACTTTTGATCATCCTTTGAAATAACCCTTGGCAGGGGATAGGACCTATAATTCTCTGTCCCTCTCCAAATTCCCCCAAGCATACTTGCCTAGCACCGCCTACTAATAAACAAATGATCCAAGCAATTAACCCCTCTGCAAATACAAAATCCATTTCAAATGAATGTAAGAGAAATTTGATTATATAGTAATCAATTAATAAAGGAATAGATATGCCAAGGCTGAACTGCAGCACAAATCTTGTTTTTCCCTTTTCTCTGATTTGATCCCCCTTCATCCTCAGTCTCCTCTATATAAAAAGTTCCACACTTCTATGTATATGAATAGATAAAAATTTCTTGTAAAGTTTCTGCCTGTTATATAACTAAAGCCTGTTTTAAGGGTATACAGCCTCTTATGCTTCCATCCCATATCTGGAACAGAACCTGTCCCCTCATTCAGCAAAACTTGGAAAACGAGCCAAGGGACTTGTCTCCCTGGCTTATCCCTCTGGCTTAAATAATTGTTTTTTATTTTGGTGCATTATGGTATTATTAGTGTAATATTACACATTAATTGTATTTCAGTGGATTGAAATACGAAAGAATTTACATTTAATGTGCAAATTTTAAATTTTACGATTTCAAGGAGAAAACCGCATGAAGAGAATGTATGTCTTACTTTCGTTTTTATTTTTACTATTTTGTTTTATGTATCCTTTAATTATTTTTATGGCGATGAATGGAGCTTTTGGGGCTTTCGGGGAATTTACTGTTTTTTTATGGCCAGTTTTTCCTATACTTGGAGTACTTTCTGCTATCTTTGGCGGTAAGGGCCGAATAAAAGTAGCTGGAATTATGCTCAATGGAACAGCCTTGTGCTTAGTATTGCTAATAACGTTTGTACGCCTAGGATAAGGATAGGCTCCATCCTGCTATATGAATACTAATAAAACAGGTGACAAAATGAAGAGTATAAACGGATTAATAAAAAAACCCTGGTTTCTAGGAAGTATCGTATGCCTATTCCTTCTCTTAATTCTTTTCAACATCCCAATCGAAACACGCAAATATGGCCTTTCTCAAAGTGCTCTCGCAACAGATTACACAGGGCTTCTGCCAGAGCGGATTGAGCGGGTGGTCGAAGCAGATGACCGCCTTGAACTGCAGCGGATTGTAAAAGAAGCCAACAGAAACGGCCGGCATATTTCGATTGCAGGGCTGCAGCATTCACAGGGAGGCCATACCTATTACAGGAATGGTGTGATTTTAGATATGAGGGCTTTCAATAAGATACTTGAAATCAATAAGGAAGCTAAAACCGTTAAGGTGGAGAGCGGAGCTTCCTGGGAGGATGTCCAGGAAGCCGTGAAGGATGATGGGCTCGCCTTGAAGGTTACACAGTCACAATCAATTTTTACAATAGGAGGGTCTTTGTCGGTGAACGCCCATGGCAGGGATATCCGCTTCGGTCCGATGGCGGGAACTGTAAAGGAAATGACTGTGCTGACGCCTGCGGGTGAAATTAAGACAGTAACGAGGGAAGATTCGGAGGAATGGATGAAGTATATGTTTGGCGGATACGGACTATTTGGGGTGATTCTGGATGTCACGCTGGAGCTTACGGAGGATGAAGTATACACCATCCATACAGAAGAGCTGAAAACGGATGAATACGAATCCTATTTTACCAATCTGCTGAACCATGATGACACAGCTATGCATTACGCAAGGATAAGCGTCGCACCGGGTACCTTCCTCGATGAAATGTACGTGGTGGATTATAACCACACAGGAAGGCAGGACAGATCTGTGCCCCTTAAGGAAGAAAAAGGAGCACGGATGGGCAAGCTTGCAATGGATGTCGGCCGGCAAGGCGGTATATGGGAGGACCTGTTCTGGAACAATCAAAAGCTCATGGCAAGGTCTCTGAATGGAAAAAACATCACCAGGAATAATGTGATGCGCGGCAACTCTGCGTTCATGGAATTCACGAAGCCGGGGCGGGTAGAGGTTCTGCAGGAATTTTTCGTGCCTGTCAATCAGTACGGGGAGTATATGGAGGAATTAAAAAATCTGCTGCCAGCTTCTGATCAGGGTGAAGATTTTAAAATCCATAATATTACGGTCCGTTATGCAGCAAAAGACGATCTAACAAGCCTGAATTATGCCAAGGAAGACATGCTGGGCCTGGTCGTTTTGATTCAGCACGGTCTAAGCGAAGAACAGATAGCAGATGCGGAAGCAATCATCCAAAAGTGGACCAGCCTGACACTCGAACACGGTGGAACCTACTATCTTCCTTACTACCATTATCAAACGAAGGAGCAGTTCAGAGAGGCGTACCCTGAGTGGGAACAGTTCCAGGCGGAAAAGCTGAAACGAGACCCGAATGAAGTTTTTCAAAATCTTTTTTATGATTACTACCTGAAAGAAGGAGCAGCACATGAAAATCAAGAGTGAACAGGCCATCCCCCTGTTGGTGTCGGTCGGGCAGGTTGTCGTTTTTCCTTATTATATTGTATGGCTCAAACAGGCGGCCCTGTCATTTACCCTGTTTGGCTGGCTGTTCGCCATATTCTCCTTCTCAGCTGCCTTCGGCTACCGGCTTTATCAGACCAAAGGCAATAAATATCGCTCCCATCACCCGTTCATCTACGCAGGGATGGGAGCTGTTTATATCCTGGCAGGTACCATCAGCCAGCCTGCGGACTCTCTGCCTTACATAGCACTCCTGCTTCAGACAACACTTGGATTCCTTCAAGGCTATCACCACGCTTGGCACATAGAGCAGAAAACCTTCCGCCTGCATGCTATTCATCATTATCTGATTGTCGGCATTGCGATGATTGGGATTTCTTTTGTGAAGATTATATCGCCGGGTGTTGTGATTGCAGGGTTTGGAGTTATTTTGTTTGGCTGTGCGGTTTGGTCTATATGGAAGAGCAAGAGGGGAGATGTCATCCCTTCCTATAGGGGAGAAGTTAAAGAAAGGGGAATGTAAAATAATCACTTCTGGTTGAAGAAAACAGACTTACCTCAATTAGATGATCAGATTCATGTTGACTCTGTTAATTGGGTTTCATCTGATGGGGATTTCAATATCATACTCATACAAGACTTTAGATAACATAAGCTGCAATTTAGGTGTTTTTTTTAGCCTCATCCTGTTATAAGGATAAGGCCTATTGCCATTTTTATGCATCGGAAAGGCCGCATGGAAAAACACTTCAAAGCTTTGGAGGAACTCATAAAAAAGAACGCCTGATGATTATTCTTAAGTAATTATCAGGCGTTCTTTTTTTCAATACTCCGCTATGCATTTCTCATTAGATCTGATAAATTCACCCAATCTGTATTTGACCCAATGCCACACCAGATATCAAGACAGCAACAGCAAGGGCTGGAATGCTTAACAGCACCTTATGGGAAAAACGGAAATCTGTAAATTGTTTATATACCTTTTCAGCAAGGAGGGCAAGCGGAATGAATAATAGCAGCATTTCTCCAATGCCGAACAGGTCACCAGAATCATAGGGGCTGCTTACATATTGATCGACAAAGTAGTTGATGGTGAGAAGTATAGTGAATAGGATCATTTGAAAGAGAAAGAAAAGCCAATTTTTTATCAACAGGGCAGCTCCTAGCTTTGTACTTAGATTTAGCCTAATGTGTAAATTTTAATGCATTTCTTAATGTGGGACAAGGTGCCTTTCATGTATATCCTTCGGATTAAAATATTTAATTTTCAAAAAAGTGTTGCTTGTTTTGTATTACCTAACTATAATACAAATCATAACAAATATAACGCTTTCATAAGGGGGGATTGTATGAAGCTTGCCGGGATGAATAATACATTCAGGCATTATCCGTTTAAAGAGTTTTTAGAGTGCATGACAAGTCTTGATATCCGGCATATTGAGTTATGGGCTGGAGAGCCGCATTTCTATGTATACAGAAATCTGCCTGGCCATTTAAGAAGTATGAAGCGGGAGCTGAAATCGAGAAATATGGAGCTGGTTTGCTTTACACCGGAGCAATGTGTTTATCCGTATAATATTGCAGCGTCCGATTCTGATTGGAGAAGAAGCAGTGTGGAGTACTTTAAGGATAACTTATATGCTGCGCTGGAGCTGGACTGCAATATGATGCTGATTACTTCAGGCATTGGGGATTATTCTGTGAGCACGGGAGAATCGTGGAATTATTCCGCTGATTCGATTCATCAGCTAGCAAAGATTGCGGAAAAGGAAGGGATGAATCTGGTCTTGGAACCGTTAACAAGGTTTGAGACCAATCTTGTAATGGATGTTGAGGGAGTTAAGAGGATGCTTGAGGATATCCGATCATCTTCTCTGACGGGAATGATCGATACCGTAGCGATGCAGCTCGCGGGGGAAACGCCTGAAGATTATTTTTCCACTCTTCCTGATGTTAAGCATTTTCATTTGATAGATGGGGATGGTGTGTCAGATGCCCATTTAGCCCTTGATGATGGAGTGCTGGATTGGCGGGGGTATATGGAGTCTCTTGAAAGCAGCGGGTATAAGGGGGCATGCACCCTGGAGATTATGGGATCTGATTATTATAAGAATCCAAAGGAAATAATTTCAGAGTCTGTGAAAAAATTAAGAGAGATGGAACTATTCCATTCTAAAACTGGGGGAACTCATAATGAGTAATGGGGCTCTTACACGCAAGCTTGGATTTTGGGCTGCGCTGGCTATTGCGGTTGGAACGACAATAGGATCCGGTATATTTGTTTCGACAGGGGAAGTGGCAAAAGCGGCCGGCACCCCGACTATTTCAATTTTGGCCTGGGTCATCGGCGGGCTGATTGCTATTCCGCAAGTCATGGTGCTGGCAGAGCTGTCTACAGCCTACCCGCAAAATGGAAGCGGTTACGTATATCTAAATAAAGCAGGCTGGCGGCCATTGGCTTTCTTATATGGATGGTCTACCTTCTGGGCGCTTGATCCGCCAAGCATTTCGATTATGGCCCTTGCGATCGTCTCGTATGTTGCTTCTTTCTTCCCATTCTTTGACGGGATGAATGGAAAGCTGCTCGGAATCGCCATTATTTTGGCCATCACAGCAATTCATTACAGAAGCGTAAAAGAAGGCGGCCTCTTTCAGGTCATTATTACAGCAGTAAAAATCATTCCATTCCTGATTGTCATTGCACTTGGCTTTATCTATATGAACCCAGGCAACTTTTCTTACACTCCAGCATCCGGCAGTACGGAAACAAGCTTAATCGGAGGGGTTTCAGCTACAACCTGGGCATATACAGGCATGGCGGCAATCTGTTTTATGGCCGGGGAATTTAAGAATCCGGGCAAGGTGCTGCCGCGTGCGCTGATTACGTCTATCTTTATTATCCTTACTCTTTATACGCTGCTTGCAGTCTGTGTAATCGGATTGATGCCTTTTGAACAGCTGATTCAATCCAATGCTGCTGTTTCTGATGCAGTTAAGTATATTCCGGGTTTATCGGATATTGCTTCTTCATTCGTAGGAGTGACAGCGATCGTGGTTATACTCGGTTCTTTGAGCTCATGCATCATGTTCCAGCCTCGCCTGGAGTACGCGATGGCAAAGGATGGCTTGTTTTTTCAGCGCTTTGCCAAGGTTCATCCAAAATATGAAACTCCAAGCTTTTCGATATTGGTGCAGGTCATTTATGCGTGCTTCCTGGTTTTCTTCGGCAATTTAACTGCCCTGCTGGGGTATTTTACGCTTATCCAGCTCCTGATCAATATTATGGATTTTGCGGCCGTTTATAAATGCCGGAAAAGAGACGATTATAAGCCGGTCTATCGGATGCCTTTATGGAGGATTACAACCATTCTGGCCATTGCCGGCGCTGCCTGGCTCGCCTGGGGAACCTTTACCTGGGCGCCGATCCAGGGTATGATAGCGGCGCTTATCGTCGTCGCCACAGGACTGCCTGTCTACTATTATTGGGAAAGAAAGTATGGTTCAAAGGCTGGCAAGGAAAATATAGTTGCCTAATGCAAAAGGGGAGTTAGTTATAGCTGACTCCCTGATAAATTTTCAAAGAAAAAAGATTGAATTATTTGTAATGTTTATTTATAATACAAGACATAACAAATAAAGTCGCGAGCAAGAGACTCATAAGGAGAGTGTTCCCCATGTTGAAGTTTGATGAAGAATTGTTTTTGAAACTAGTAGAAAAAGAGGGCCTTGGCTACAGGGGCAAAATTGAAAAGATTGTTGATGGTATCTGCCAAAAAGGCTACAGCAATATTTACATGATTGGCGCCGGCGGTACGATCGCCATGATGTATCCTTATGAATACATGTTTAAAACACACTCAAGCATTGATGTCCGCGCAGAAATTGCTTCAGAATTCATGGCCACGAATCCTAAGCATTTTACAAAGGATTCTGTCTGCATTTTCACTTCTGTGTCAGGCACAACAGAGGAAACGGTGGCAGCCGCAGAATTCTGCAGGGAAAGAGGAGCAACAACTCTGGCTCTGGTCGCTGAAGCGGACACGCCGCTGACAAAAATCGTCGACTACTGCATCACAACTGGATCTGAAAAGCATTCTTTTGATACATTCTTTATGCTTTTATATATGGTATCCTTCCGGTTCATGCATAACAATGAAGAGTTTCCGCAATATGATCAATTCGTGAAAGAGGTATCATTGCTTCCGAGAGCCATTCTCGATGCAGTAAAGTCTTTCGATAAAAAAGCGGAGGAATTTGCTGTAAAGCATAAAGATACGGACTACCATATGATGGTTGGTTCAGGCAATCTATGGGGCAATACGTATTCTTATGCGATGTGCATTTTGGAAGAGATGCAGTGGATTCACGCAAAATCGATCCATGCTGCAGAGTTTTTCCACGGCACGCTTGAATTGGTAGTCGAAGATACAAGTGTCATCCTGCTAAAAGGGGAAGATGAAACCCGGCCGCTTGCCGAGCGTGTAGAGCGTTTCGCTGAGAAGATCACCAAAGAACTGACTGTAATCGATACGAAGGATTTTAAAATGGATGGGATCAGTGATGAATTCAGGAAGCATTTCGCTGTCAATATAAATTGGGCTGTCCTCAGCCGCATCAGCGTTTACCTAGAGCGGGAGAGAAACCATCCTTTGGAACTCAGACGCTATTATCGCAAAATGGAATATTAAGAAAGATAGAGCACTGCTTGCGGTAGTGCTCCTTTCTTAAGCTGAAAGGAGTGACAGCACCATGAAAGTCGTTACAGTCGGGGATAACTGCATGGATGTCTATAAGGACAGCGGTAAAGCTTATCCTGGGGGGAATCCGGTAAATGTGGCGGTTTATTTAAAATCATTGGGAGCGGAACCTGCGTATATTGGCTGGGTCGGCACAGACCACTATGGGGAGGAAATGATCAAAGCCATCCAGGGTAAGGGGGTGGATACAACTCATCTTTCCATAAAGGAAGGAAAAACAGCCGTTACAGATGTACATATGGAAGGCAATGACCGGCGGTTTGGTGACTATGATGAAGGTGTTATGAGCGAATTTGCTTTGACAGGAGAGGAACTTGAGTTTATTGCCGCTCATCAGCTGGTTCATGCCGGGCTATGGGGACATGCGGAAAATTATTTTTCTCTTTTTAAGAAAAAAGGGCTGCTGACGTCCTTTGATTTTTCCGATCAGCTGGCCCATAAACTGGTTCAAAGCCTGCTGCCATATGTTGATTATCCTTTCTTCTCTTATAAGGAAAATGATGCATTTATCCGCCAATTTTTAAAAAGTGCTGTTGGCAAGGGATCAAAAATAGCAGTTGCCACTTTGGGGGAAAAAGGCTCGCTTGCTTATGATGGAAGAGATTTTTATGAGTATGGTGTAGTGGATACAGATGTTGTGGATACGATGGGAGCGGGAGATTCATTTATAGCCGGGTTTACTTACGGTATTTTGAAAGGCCTTTCAATAGAAAGCTGTTTGGAATTGGGCGCGAAGACTGCCGCCAAAACAATCGGATATTTTGGTGCCTGGTGACTGGGGAGTAAGATCAATGTATAATAGATCTTAACAATCTATTGACGGTAAGGATGAGCCAGATGAATTTAAATCCTTCAACGCCTCAGCCGCTGTATATGCAAATCAGGCAAATGCTGAAGAATGACATCCAAAGCGGAAAGTACAAGCCGGATGAACAAATTCCAACAGAAGCAGAGCTTTGCGATATTTATAATGTGAGCCGGATTACGATCCGTAAAGCCATTGAGGAATTAGTGAATGAAGGAACTCTTACACGCGTACCGCGCAGAGGGACATTTGTAACATCAAATAAGTTCCATAACGAGCTTTTGTCTGTAAGCGGCTTCTCGGAATTCAGCCATCAGCTTGGGATGATCCCCAACTCGCGGATACTAAGAAGCGAAGTCATATCAGCATCAGCGGAAGTCGCCGGACACCTGCGCATTGAAGAAGGCAGCCCGGTTCTTGAATTGGAGCGGCTGATGTATGTAAATGACCGCCCTTTATTCTACGACATCGCACACTACTCTCTCATGCGATTCCCTGATTTGGAAAAGAAAATCGCGAGGCTTGAATCCACCTATCAGATCCTCCTGGAGGATTACAGCACTGAAATTATCAGCAATGACAAAATCATTGATGTGATCGGGGCCACGAAAGACCACGCCAGACTGCTGGAATGCGATATTGGCGCGAATCTATTCAGGATCGTCAAGATTGCTTTTGATTCCAGTGACGAACCAGTCCATCTTTCTACATTTGTTTGTGAAACGAATAAAGTGAATTTGACCGTTCATCGGGCGAAATAGACGTTCGGGGCCATACTCCTTTTTTTGGAGTATGGCCCTTTTTTATCTTTACTTTCTAAAGCAGGAGATGTGGGGAAGGGCTAATGCCCGAATAGAAAGAAGTGAGTGCTTTCCAAACATTTTTCGTATTTGCGTAATTTACAAAATTTACAATTAGTTACGAATATAGGTAATTATTGTTCTTATCCCTTTACGTTTAGTAGTTAAAATTATCTATATGATAAACAGATTACTAAACTAGGAGGATGGAAAGTGAAGAAGAAGGTTTTAAGTGCGGCTATGGCACTGTCTTTGGCTAATGCTACATTTCTGCCTGTTGCGGGAAATGTACTGGCTGATGAGAGCAAGCCAGATTTAATTATGACTGAGGTTTATCCTGATGACATCAAGCATACTGAAATTGCAGGGGCGGGCTCTAATGATCTTTTTGAATATGTAGAACTGTACAATCCTACCGATCAGGATATTTCTTTTAATGATTTATATGAAATTGTGTATGACTATGGATCGAATAAAAAGAGTCTGCAAGTCACCTCTTTTGGCGAGGATCCTTTAACTGTGGAGCTTCCTGCCGGACAAGCTGCAGTTCTATGGGTGAAAAGGACCAATCCAAGCATATCAGGCGATGCGGCAAAATTAACACAGGCAGACTTCAGGTCCTTCCACGGTTTGGAGGATGACGTGCAGATCTTTTCGCTGACTGGACAGGATGGATTGAACAATAGTGACAGAGGAATCCAGCTTGTGGAAAAAAGAAATCCTTCCAGCATTAAATCGGCGATTTATTATAACAGTGATGATGTAGCAGATGGGAAAAGCGTGCATTTGCAGCCTGCTTTAACTGGTACAGAGCTTCACCGGTATAAACAAAAGGCAGATCCTACTCCAGGAGCCATAGAAGAAGAACAAAAGGTGCCACCTTCTGCAAGAGTTATAGCCATTGAACATACATCGATTACCGAAGTCAAGCCAGGGAATGAGGTTAGCCTGTCCGCTGTTATTCAAGGGGCAGAGTCTGCGACCTTATACATAAAGCCAGCCGGCCAGCAGGAATTTTCCCCTTATCCTATGGCTGGCGGCGAGAGCGGCCTTTTTCATATAACGATACCGGCTGAAGACTTATCAGATGGGGTTTTCCATTACTATATTGAAGCAGAAGCTGAAGGAATGGAAAATGCCATCTCTCAGGAATATTCTTTTACAGTAGCATCCGGAGAAGAGCCGAAGAATATTCCATCTATTTTAATTACTGAGATTATGCCGAATCCGGAGGGGGATTATAGAAAGGGTTCAGGAAATCAATATGAATATATGGAATTGTACAACACGACAGATGAAGCGATTAATTTAAAAGGGCATACACTATTTTATTTATATCCAGGAACCACTGCTCCTAAAAAATGGACTATACAGGAAGACACTGTGATTCAACCTCATAAGCCCTTTGTAATCTGGTTTGCAAAGGAAGCTATTTCTGCCGGTTATGGGACAGTTGAAGATTTTAATATTCACTTCAATTCCTCCCTGACGGAAAAAGACATCTTACTCTATGATAATGGAAAGCCGGAAGATTTTAACCTGCCAAATTCGCTTGAGCGAGGATTTGCTTTATCGTCTTCAGACCAGTTAGCTGACTCGATTATCGAAGCCTGGTATGATGCTTCATCTGACAGCAGCCCAGATGCTCAGGTTCGCAGCATCCGAAATACTGTTATCAGATACTCATATCCAGCATCAGGAAAAATAATGGAACGAATGGATACAAGGCCTTTTGGGAATCCGGGAAGCATAGATTCCCGACAGGTTTCTGAACCAGCGGGCAAAGACGTGGTATCACCACTGTTATCACATGAGCAGTTGACTTATCAGGCTGAACAGAACAAACCGGTACGCATTACGGTAGCCAGTGATGAAATACTCGAAGAAGCAGCTTTCCTTTACGGAGAGTCGACAGAGACCATTACGGACTTTAAACACTCTGTTCCATTGGATTTTAAAGAAGAAAGCAATGGCCAATTTATCTATGAAGGAAATATTCAAATATCCGAAACAGGCATTTACAGATATATGATCCAAGGTGCAGATAAAAGCGGGAATATCACGAAATTCCCTTACAGCTCCCGTGGCCTTCATCTAACGGTCACAGAGCCGAGCGGAGAGAACGCTGAACTGCCTGCTCCCGGCCTTTCTGTAAAGAACGGGCAAATGGTAAGAGGGAGCCTCAATGTTTACGCATATGGAGAAACGGCAGCCAGCAACATCCAGATGAAGCTGGACAGTAAGGATCTTTCTATTAGGCCGGCACTGCCTGGAATCACTCAGTTCGGGTTTCAGGCGAATGGAATTGATCAAATTTATCAGGCATCAGCCAGTGCCATCAAGGCTGGTGCGGGAAGAGAATATTTCACAAGGATTTATCCAAAATATGTGGATGGTGCCTGGTATAAATACAGTCTTGCGCCTGAATATTTTGTTGAGTCCCAGACGGTTTCCATTCATTCAGGGAGTGAAAGTGTTCCTTATGATTCAGATACACATGATCAGTATTTCAACAAAACCAATTTTGATGATTTTAATGTAAGAAATATCCATCTAGTCCTCCCTGATGGAACAATGCTCAAACCTGAAACAGTGAAACAGACTCCAGGGAATCTAAATATCCAAACTGTGCCATACACAGAAAACCTTTGGTATGGACTTGGAGATGGGACGGCACCGACTAATACAAATATGAATAAGCCTCTGAAGAGTGAATTTCAGTTCAATATTCCTAAGAAGCATTTTACAGCCCGCTATGTTTCAATAGATACCACTGTGCTTCCTGATGGAGAACATACGGTGTATATGGACATGGATGGAGTGCTGGAGCAGGAAGCTGTCATTACAGTAGACAATACTGAGCCGGTTATCCATGGGGTTGAGAATTCAATGAATGGAACCAAGCTGGAAAAAGATGCTGTTTTAAAAGGGGAGTTTTCACTTTCTCTCTTAGCGGAAGATTCAGGAACGGGAATCGCTAGTATTGAGGCCACGCTGGATGGTGAGAAAATAAATATGCCGTTTTCATCCTCTTCCTCTGCCATCAGTGCGGGCAGTCATATTTTAAAAATAACTGCATTTGATGGTGCAGGAAATAGTACGAGTACGGAGCAGACCCTTATCATTAATGAAGAAATGCCAGAAGAGCCTGTGGATGTAAAACCAGCCGATTTCTCCAAAGGTGTCAGTCATAGTCCCCGATTAAGCGCAATAGTAAAGGACCCTTCAGGCGATGCCATCAAAACAGTGGATTTCATGGAAGGAACCAGCCATGACTTTGCAAGCCAGAAGGGTATAACTGGATTTAAAAATATTGCTGACCGGGAACCCCCTTTGACAGCCGTGCCTGAAGGCGAAACCGAGATTAGCGCTGATGAACAGCAGGCGATTGCTTATGATGACGAAAAATATCTTGTGACAGATAGTGAGCAGGGCTTTCCGTATCACCGGTTTGAAGTTAAAGTGGGTGAGGAGCTCACGGCTGGCAGCAAGGTAGAATTGCTATGGAAAGGAAAAACACTGCCTAACCGGATGATTACCTTATATGCTTGGGACTATCAGACAGGAAAATGGACTTCTTTAAAGCGCGAAAAAGGGAATCCAAATGAAAACGAAATTCTTCTAGCCGCCGAAGTGGAGAAAGAGAGATTTATAAAGGATGGCAAAATTCAAGCGATGGTTCAGGATGAAGTCGCTGGCCCGAACGATCCTTTCTCAATTCTCTGGTTTACAGATACACAATATTACTCTGAATCATATCCAGGTATATGGGAATCAATGAGTGATTGGATTGTTGATTCATATAAAGAAGGCATATTCCAATACGCCATCCATACAGGTGATCTTGTGAATGTCGCAGATGATGAAAATCAGTGGAGAATTGTAGACGAAAATTTAAAAAAACTGGAAGAAGCAAACGTTCCTTATGGTGTTCTTGCTGGAAATCATGATGTCATAGTAGATGGAATAGATTACTCTTATTACAAAAAATATGTAGGTGCAGACCGCTATGTGAATAATCCTTGGTATGGAGGGCAAATGGATAATAATAGAAACCACTATGACCTTGTATCATTTGGCGGGCATGATTTCATTATACTTTATGTTGGATTTGGTCTTGAAGACACAGAGGAGACAATCCAATGGGCGAATGAAGTACTCGAAAAGCATTCAGACAGAAATGCGATTATAGGGATGCATGCCTATCTAGAATATAATGCAACCCTTTCAAATATGGCTCAAAATGTGTTCAATCAAGTGGTAGTGCCGAATGAAAATGTAAAGCTCATCTTAAGCGGTCACTATCATGGGGCGAACCGCCGTGTTACCGAGCTGACAAATCAGGACGGTTCCAAAAGGGAAGTGGTGGAAGTCCTTGCTGATTATCAGGGCGGACCAGAGGGCGGACAAGGATATTTGCGCCTGCTTACTTTTGACCCTGGAACGGAAAAAGTTGATTTTCAAACGTATTCTCCCTATTTAAACGACTATAATTTCTTTGATGAAAATATCGATGCTTTTAAAGAAGACTTTGATTTAGCAGACATCAATAAGCGCGTTTCAACCGACTATGTGGCTGTTAATGTATATTTTGACAAAGAAATCGGCCAAAATCGAGATTTAAAATCAGGAGATACCGCTTCTGTGCAGTGGAGTGGACTGGAAGAATCAAAAGAACATTTTTGGTATATGAATGTGACCGATGAATTTGGTGCAGAAAGACGGTCTATGATTTACCGGTTTACAACAGATGAGAAGACCGGAGGAGGCGGTGTTGTGAATCCATCACCTGAGCCAGCGCCAACTCCAAATCCAAACCCGGAACCAGCACCAAATCCAGGACCGTCAGTGGTATTCAAGGATGTTCCGTTAATGTATCGTGATTCAGTAGAATACCTGGTAGCTGAAGGGATTGCAAAGGGTATCACTCCGTCCTTGTTTGGAACCGGCCATAATATCAAAAGGGCAGATGCTGCTGTCATGCTGGCAAATGCTTTGAAGCTTAATTTTGATAAGGCAAAAAGCTCTGGATTTAAGGATGTCCCTGCACGTGCAGAAGGCGCTGTCAATGCATTAAAGGCAGCAGGGATCGTAAGCGGAAAAACAGCCTCATCATTTGGAGCCCAGGACAACATCACCCGTGGTGAGGTGGCCATTATGCTTGCCGAAGCCTATAAAATGGAGTCAGGAAAAAGCAGCATACCATTCAAAGATGTATCTGGCCGCTATACAAAGCCTGTAGCTGCTCTTATCGAAAATAATATAACCCAAGGAAAAACCAAAGAACAATTCGGAACCAGCCAATCCATAACCCGCGGTGAATTTGCCCTATTCCTGCACAGACTGAAGAAATAGGATTAGAAGGACAGGCACTTTGCATCATTTAAAATAAAGTTATTGCAGACCTAAAAACTCCTCCAATTAGCTGATCAGCCGGCTCTTAAGCCAAATGACCAGATTTGGAGGAGTTTTAATTTTACACAGGGAGGAATGATACTATCTGCCATACTGAATAGCACGCGCCATAAACACCGAGAACTCCGCACGTGTTATAGGCTGGTTAGGACGGAAGGTTCCGTCAGCAAAACCGCCTGCGATTCCATTGCCGGTCAGGTTCATGATGTGCGGATATGCCATCATTTCAAGTGAAACATCGTTAAAAGGGTTTTTTATGCCAGTCTTATTTTCAAATCTGCTGGATCTGTCAATGTGGATGCTAGCATCCCCGCGAGTAACCGCCTGGTGCGGCCGGTAGGTTCCATCCGGGTAACCGACAATGATATCCCTTTCGGTTAAAGCGTGAATATAGCCTGAACCGGCTACACTTGCCTTTACATCCTTGAATCTCGTATCCACAGGTTCTCCGGGCAGCTCTTTGGAGCGGCCGATCATAATGGCAGCTTGTGCGCGGGTGATAAATTCATTAGGCTTGAAGGTGCCGTCGGCATACCCGCCGATCACGCCTTTGCCAATCAAATACTCCATCTCTTCTTTCGCCCAGTGATTTTCAATATCCTTAAACGAACCGGATGCATCTGTATTTTGAGTAAAAGAAAAGAAACAAGAAAACATTAAAACAGCCAACACCAGCAATTTCTTCAACTTTTTCATCCTCCCTTGATCTTAAACTCGACTCCCAAGGTTACATTGCTATTACCAGTTTCTCCTTCCCTGCTGAAGCTTTTTAAAACCTTATAATTCCCTTCTTCAAGACCGGCAAGGTTGATATGCTCTGTTTTTATGCTTGAAGGAGACATAATGATAAGAATATCAGTAAATGCCATGCCTTTATTAGCAGGCTCCCACCCATCAGATGTTTGCTTATAGATCCCATAAGCTGACCCGGTTTCCATTCCATGCATCGCCCAGTTTTCATAATAAATGCTTGCTGTTTCCCCTGTTTTGTATACAGATTTGGATGCTGTGGCAATCATATGATTCTCATCTGAGGGAGTGTACAAAGGAAAATAGTTTTCCTTTAAGATCGTCCCGCTGGCATCCATGACAGCCAGCCGGTAATAAAAAATGGTGCTTTCCTGCTGTGGAATGCTTACTGCTGTATCTCCGCCGTCTGCAGTAGTCCGTGAATCAATTTTTTCTGTGTTTCGTCCAAACTTGTCCCACTTGCCTAACTCAACGATCAATTTCTGGCCTTGATCCATTGGAACGGTAAAGCCTTTAAAAGTTCCACCGGCCTGTACAGGCACGGGATTTCCATCGCCATAAAAATGGTCCTGGATAAAGTAATCATAAGTACCGGTCCCGTTTTGCAGGTTTCTTACCTTATTGGTGTACTTATCAAGAATATTCTCCTGGAATTCACCAACAAAACGGGGCGCATCCTCCACAAGCTGAGATTGTTCGTCCAACTCTTTGGGACTGCTGCCTGACGCCGTCCCGCTTTGACCGCTTTCCTGGCATCCGGAAAGGAGAAGCAGGGAGAAACACACAATAGCCGAAATACGCTTCATCAGATTCCCTCCTTTTTTCATTAGACGTAACGGGTGGGGAAAAGATACAGTTTTATTGGATGAAAGGCCCTAAATGCCCGTATTCTCAATAAACAAAAAAACAGGGACAGAAACCCTGTCCCTGCGTGCAGTTATGGCCTATAATCCACATCCACCTTATCCTTGATCTGATAAGGAGCCAGCATAAACGCCCCTTTAAAAACATCCTTTCCTTTATTCACCAAATAATGTACTTTCTTCGGCTCAACATGGATGAAGTCGCCTTCCCGGCAGCTGAAGATCTCGCCGTCGATATGGATTTCGAGCTCGCCCTCGAGGACGAAGAAGTTTTCTTCCATGATTTCATGGTAGTGGGCAGGGAAGTCCTGGCCGGGCTGGTGGACGACCAGGCCGAAATTCATCTGCGCACTCTCAGGAGATATTTCGGGTTGCTGTCCCCGAAATGGTAAGCTGGCCACCAGGCAGTGAGCAAAGTGGTGCGCGAAGGATTCACAGCTAAAGAGGGGTATAACTATTATCAGTTGCTAAATTCAATGAGTTGAGTGTCTGGCAGTACTTAATGGAGGGCCAGGAATTGGTTTTGGAAATAAATGCAATTTGTACAGAGTGTTTGAAAAGGTTGGTAGAAAAACTAGCCGAATTGGTAGAATCAGTCGGGAGTTTGGTAGAATAACCGGAAGAGTTGGTAGAATAACAGCTAAAGTCGGTAGAATCGCACTGGATACAGATAGAATCCTATCTCAAACAATGAGAAGTGCCCCTCCATCACATGATAGAGGGGCATTTTTTATGCTATATCAACTTTTAATACTCATCAGCATGACGATTCTGCCTATTAACACAGCTTTCTGCTGAGCGGCAGTCCAATTCTCAGCCATATAATGACTTCGCGTTCTCATTTTTCCCAGACAATCAGCGGAACAATACGTCATGCAGCCTGCAACCTAATCTCACCAGCAGGAATCCCCGGGGAGATTAGCTAATATAAAAAGTATCAAATAAAAGCAGGTGAAGCATATGGGAGCAAAAAAAATCTTATTTATCGGCGACAGCATCACGGATCATGGCAGAAGAGAGGATCCTGAACAGATTGGATTCGGTTATGTAAGGTATCTGCGTGACTATTATATGACGGCATTTCCTGAAAAGGCGCTTGAGTTTATCAACAGAGGTGTCGGCGGTAACCGCGTTACTGACCTTGCCGACCGCTGGAAGGCGGATGTCATTGATATTCAGCCGGATCTTGTGTCCATTTCAATTGGTATAAATGACGTATGGCGGCAGCTGGACAGTCCTGGGATCGTGCAGATAGGGCCTGAGCGATTTAAAGAAGTGTATGAAGACTTGCTGACAGAAGTGAAAGAGAAGACGAAAGCTGAAATTGTGCTTATGGAGCCGACTGTCATAGAGGAGGATGTTCATTCGGAAGGCAATAGGCTGCTTACTCCATATGTTGAGGCTGTTCATGAGCTTGCTGAACAGTTCCAGGCAGTTGTTGTGCCGGAGCATAAGGCATTCCTCCGGTATCTGGAGTCGGGAGGTAAAATTAAGCTGACGACAGATGGGGTGCATATGACATCCGCTGGGGATATGCTGATGGCGAGGGTGTGGGTTGAGGCTGTGGAGCTGTAAAGTGAGTAATATTATATTCCTCACTCATCCGGATTCTGCTGAATACAGCCGGTCAAGAGCTATAAAACACTGGTTATTAGTGTTTCGATCATTGATGCCCGGCAGGTTGTTAATGATAATCTGCAATTTGCCGAAATGAATCTTAAAAAGGTATTCGAATTTTCAAATAATAGGTATTGAATTGACCTACTGAAGATGGAGGTTCCGATAGATACGAATGTTTACCCGCGTTCTCCACTTAAATAGATCAGGGGTGTCAGGTGATGAACATATTTGGAAATGACGTAAAAAGGGAAGCCATAAAGAATAAGGACCGTTTTGTAAAAATGCCTGCTGTAGATCGTGCTTTTGCAGAGAGAGCCATTGAGCATGTCCTGGCTAAAATTGATCAAAGCCTGGAGGCGTTTACAGACAAATTTCCGGATTCGAGCAGTGTAGGGCTTATCTATAAGCCTATAGATAATGTGGAATGGACAACAAGCTTCTGGACCGGCATGTTGTGGCTTGCCTATGAATACACGGGTCAGGAAAAATATAAGAAAGTTGCCGAAAAGCACATCTGCAGCTTTAAGGACAGACTGGAAAACCGGATTGAAGTTGATCACCATGATCTCGGCTTTCTCTATTCATTAAGCTGTGTCAGTGCGTTTAAGGTGACAGGAAATGAGAATGCGAAGGAAACGGCTTTGAAAGCTGCAGAGTTATTGGCATCCAGATACAGCAGGAAAGCAGGCATTATCCAAGCATGGGGGGATCTCAATGATCCTGCACAGCGAGGGCGGATGATCATTGATTGCAATATGAACCTGCCCTTGCTGTATTGGGCATCTGACACGGGCGGAAACTGTATATATAAAGAAATTGCAAAGTCACATGTAAAGAAAGCCGCTCAATATTTAGTCCGGAACGACGCCTCTACTTTCCATACTTATTATATGGATGTGGATTCCGGGAAGCCATTGTACGGAAATACGCACCAGGGGCATTCTGATGATTCCTGCTGGGCGAGAGGGCAGGCGTGGGGTATCTATGGCTTTGCTTTAAGCTATTATTATACAGGTGATTGGAGCCTGATAGAGCTGTCCAAAAACCTCGCAAACTATTATCTGAATAGGCTTCCTGAAGATCAGATCTGTTACTGGGACTTATGCTTTACGGAGGGGGAAGAGGAGCGGGACAGCTCTGCAGCAGCCATAACGGTCTCGGGCCTGCTGGAGCTGTCGAGACATTTACCGGTGACTGATCCTGCGAAAACGATCTATGAGCATGCAGCACTGAGGATGATTCAATCACTCTATGAGAATTATACGACTGAAGTTGAAAGCGAGGCTAACGGAGTATTGAAGCATGCAGTCTACCATAAAGGCGGCAGCCGTGGTGTTAATGAGAGCTGCATTTGGGGGGATTACTACTATTTTGAGGCGCTGGTCAGGTGTGTAAAGGACTGGAAGATGTACTGGTAGCATGTCTGTAATAGGCTAATCAAAGTCTATCTGTAGGGAAAGGAACTTTTGCTAATGGTTTCCTTTTCTTTTTTTTGCTTATTTTACTCTGATGCCTAAGCAGATGTTCTCAAAATAACAAATGAGTGTTATAAGTAATTGATTTTTCAGAAAATTAATATATGCTTATTATTGTATACAAGTAGTATACAGGTATTTGTCAAAATAAATAGGCAGGAGGTGAACCTTTAGCGGCTTTTACAACAAAATAGGAGGAGATTATGAAAAATAAACGATCAGGTTTCTTCATTGTTGTATGCGGATTTTTACTTTTTCAGATGTTTGGCCAGACTTTGGCACAGAAAGCAGGAGCAGCTCCTGAAAATGGGCTGGTACTTGAAAATGCCGGTTTTGAGGAGGAGCAGACAGATGGAACAATACCAGGCTGGACGCAGAGCTTTGGAACAGAAGGGATTTCTGTTGTGAATACGGAACAGGCGTCCGGAGCTAAAAGTCTTGAGATTAAAGACAGCGGCAGTGGAAATTACGGTCTGATCAGTGATCAGGTGCCTGTAAATCCAGGGTGGCAATATACTGCTTCAGCCAAAATGAAAAGCACAGGGGGCTCAGGGGAAATATATATCCGCTTCTTTGATAGCAAAGGCTCCTATATAACAGGCTTCAACAAAGCGGTAAATGGGCCGGTTGATGAGTGGAGCGAAATCAAGGTGAGCGCAGATGCCCCTGCCAATGCTGTCTATGCCGCTGTCCTCTTTTATTCCGGCAAAGCAAATACGGGGACCTTTTACTTTGATGAAGCATTATTAACGGAGGCTAAGCCAATTATGCCAATTGGCGAGGAGGCTGAGAATCTGGGTGTCCAAGTATCAAAAACAACAGTGATGCTTGGTGATATAGGAAAAGATGCCAATGGCAATGATGTGCTGTATACAGTTGTAGCAGGTGCACCGGCAAAGTTTGCCATTGTTGATGTCGAGACTGAAGAATTGATTAAGAGCTATCCTTTGGAGGATACCTCAGGGGCATGGGGAGTAAAGGTGGCTGCTGACGGGTCGGTTTACTTAGGAGGATACAACCAGGGTTATCTATATCGTTATCTGCCTGAAACAGATTCACTGTTGAATCTCGGACATCCAGTAAAGACAACTGATGCTGTACTGTATCCGATGGATATCTCGAGTGATGGGAAAATCTATGGAGGAACCTACGGATCAGGGAGTGTCTATGAATATGATCCAGACTCCGGCCAGTTTACAAACTTTGGAACGATGGCTGAGGGGCAGAGCTGGGTAAGAAGCACGGCCTATGATGAAAAGAACCAGCGGATATATGCTGGAGTTGGAAGCAAGGCTCACCTTATAGAATACGACATAAAAACTGGAACTAAACGAAATATACTCCCTTCCCAATACGCAGATATCATCTCGGTATATGATCTTAATCTTATTCAGGGGAAGCTGTTTGCCCAGAAGGAATCCAGTTATGAAATGTTCATTATTGATACAGAAAGCGGAGAATTGGTTGAGGCCATGAATGAAGATACAGGCTTGAAAACATTTGATATACCAGAGTCATCCAGAGGGATTTCGGGCAAATCTCCTGTTGGAGAAAAAGTTTACTTTACACATCTAGGTATCCTGCATGAATATGACCTCAAAAAAAATTCCTTCAAATCATTGGGCGCTGATTTAAAGGGAAGCGCGATCAGTTATAAATTTCTGCAGCTTAAAGAGGAAGGCTTCCCAGGCTATACTCTTGTGGGCCTTTCCGGAAATGGGGGCAAGCTTTACAAATATAACCTTGAAACAGGCAAGCTAAAACTCACCGATCTGGCGCTCCCTGCAGAGCCTGTCCAGATTCATGAGCTGGCAAAAGGGCCGGATGGGAAAATATACAGCACAGGCTATCTGCCTGGCAATATGGGAGCCTATATTCCGACATCAGGCAAGAATATAGTATTCGATGGTATCGGACAAAGCGAAGGGACAGCCACTTTGAATGGAAAAATGTATTTAGGGATTTATCCTAATGCACGAATCTATGAGTTTGATCCTTTCAAGGAGTGGAATCGGACAGATTCTGACTCACTGAACCCAGGTTTGCTTTTCAGCCTTGAAAAAAATGAGCAGATTCCAGGCTATACTCCTCAGGATAGGCCTTTTGCCATGCTTGGTGTTCCAGAGCATAATCAGCTCTTTATTGGAACTGTCCCTAAAAATGGGAATCTTGGGGGTGCATTAGCTATTTATGAGCCAGGAACCGGGAAAGAGCCGGATGTTTACTGGAACATAATGCAGGACCAGAGCATTGTATCCCTAACACATATAGGAGGAAAAGTCTTTGGTGGAACGACGGTTGCCGGAGGTCAGGGCTCTGTTCCTGCCACCTCTGAAGCCAAACTTTTTGTCTGGGATATTGAAAACAAACAGAAAACGGCGGAGCTTATTCCGGTTCCAGGCAAAAAGGCGATAACAGCCTTGACTATTGGAGCGGACGGGAATATATGGGGCATGGCAGATGGAACCTTATTTGCGCTGGATCCTGAAAGTATAGAAGTTATTGCTTCTTATCAACTTGATGATAAGACTTCAAGCAATTGGAGAAATGCTTCTCTTGAAATTGGGACAGATGGAAACATTTACGGCATAATTGGGAGGAAGTTTTTTAAATTCAATCCTCAGAATGGGATGCAGGAGTTTATTGCAGGAGATGTTGATCATCTTGCCCAGGATGATTTTGGATCCTTCTACTTATCAAGCGGAATTCACCTTTATAAGTACTCCGATGAAAACCTCCTCGGAAGGCTTAAAGGAGCTGAGATAATTGTAGAAAAGCAGAGGCTGACTGCGGGAGACAGCCTGTCGGTCAAGGTTAAAGGAATACTCGATAATGGAAAAAGCACCTTTGAACTGGATGGGGCTGTCATCAGTTATAAAGTCGGGAAGGAAAAAGTACTCTCAGTGGAAGATGGGATCATTAAGGCATTGAAAAGCGGCAAAACAGAGATTTCTGCAGTAGTAGAGCTGGATGGGGCTGTCGCTGAAGCTCCACCTGTATCTATATGGGTAAACAATAAAGGAGGAAGGAAGTAATCAGAGAAGGCCCGGATTCTTTCCGGGCTTTTTCCTTTTTAGCAGGGTATAAGCCTCTGTGTTATACCTGAATTATTTTTTTAATAATCTAACAATTCATTGTAATTTAGATGCTGCTGTAATAAGATTAAATAAATAAAAAAATACAGGTTAAATACATGTATTTTTGAAGGTTGGTGGGAAAATAGATGAAAATGGCCAAAATGGGTATCTTCTTTGATCAGGATGAAGCAGAAAAGCGTTGGTCTAGAGGGCAAAATGTTTTTGAAGGGTATCTTTTTGAAATTTTTGATCATCTAAGGATTCCATATGAAAGGGTAAGTGCAGGTGATAGTCTCGAATCCTATGACATTATTGTTGAATCTTTGAGCGGAGATAGTCACGGAAATCTTTTTTTAAATTATGTAGAATCCGGCGGAACCTTGGTATCGTACGGCGGTCTTGAATGCTTAAGGGAAAGGCTTGGCTTCATTGCCGCAGAGTCAGAACAAACGGGTTATGCGTTTATCCCGCCATGTATTCCTGGTGAATACCCTCCGCTTCGTTTCCTTGCATCAGAAATATGGGCAGATGAAGGAAGCAGTAGTGTTTGGATTACCAGGGGGAAATTGGGAACAGCCAACGATCATTGTAATTTCTCTGCCCCAGCATGTTTGCATGAATTTCCTTTGGGAGAAGGGAAGATTTATCGCTGGGGAGTCAAGATCCCCCAGACAATTGCCGGTTTGCAGCAGGGGACACTTCCTGTATATGAGGATGGATCTCCTGCCCCTGATGGAACCGCGAATCTTGATGAAGGACTGCTCAAGGCAGACGATGGCTTTGAACTCGACTGGGTGATGGATCGAAGTTTCACTGAAACAGGAATTCCATATTTCCCATATCCTTATGCAGACCTCTGGAGGGAAGCAGTGGTAGGAAATCTATTATCCATCCTATCTATGAAAGGGCTTACTGTTCCGATGCTTGATTATTGGCCGGCTGATATCAAGCATATGGCCATGATTTCTCATGATAGTGACCTGAACGGGGATGAATGTGCGCTTATTACCCTGGAAGCCCTTAAGGAAGAGGACGTACAAACTACATGGTGTATGATTGCGCCTGGCTACAGTCCGGCCGTTTATGAAAAGATTAAAGAAGATGGCCACGAAATTGCCCTGCACTATAACGCGCTTCATCAGGATGATGGCATTTGGAGCGAGAAGGCCTTTTCCGAACAGCTGAAGTGGATTCAGGATGCTTCCGCTACTGTGGAGATTGTCTCAAATAAGAACCATTATACGCTCTTTGAAGGGTGGGGTGAGCTTTTTGAGTGGTGCGAGAAGCATGGCATCCAGGCAGACCAGACCCGTGGACCCAGCAAAAAAGGGAATATCGGTTTTTTATTCGGCACAAGCCATCCATACTTTCCGGCCGCTTGGGCAAATGAAAAAAACCGCCTTTATGATGTTTTGGAAATAGGTTTCCTCACTCAGGATCTGAATCATCATGCTCTTGCTGATACCAGTGTTATTCAGCCATTCCTGGATGGTGTAAAGCGTGTTGGCGGGGTTGCCCACTTTTTGTTTCATCAGCACCATATCTACAATCAGCCCAAGGTGAGGCAAGCTATAACAGAGCTGATCAGAACAGCAAAAAGCCAGGAATTTACCTTCTGGACCTGTGCAAGGATAAATCAGTGGGAACGGGACCGGAGAAAGGTCTCTCTCCTGGATCTTTCAGGAGGAATGCATATAGGGGGCGCCGTAAAGAGCGAAGGCTTCTCCGTACTGGTCCCGTTGGAGGCTGATACAGGTGAAGGTAACAGAGCGGGCGGAGAGGATATTGTAACCAGATTCGGGTTTCATTGCCGGCGGATCCTGCCGGTCAGCTATCTTGCAGAAGGATAGGAGGAGAAAGTCATGATTGGTGAGCTTGCAATCAATGGAGGGGAAAAGGTTAAGAAGACACCCTTTCGTACAGGAATGCGTTTTGGACTGGAGGAAGCCAGGGAGCTTTTGGAGGCTCTTGAGCAGAATACGCTCTTCTATCATTTTGGCGAAAAAGTAAAAAAATTCTTGGCGGATTTTAACGAGCTTTACAGCATTAAATACAGTGTGGCAGCATCTTCTGGTACAGCAGCCCTTCATATTGCACTGGGGGCTGCCGGTATTTCAGCAGGCGATGAGGTGATTACTAGTCCCATTACAGACCAGGGTACTGTCATTGGTATCCTGTATCAAAATGCGGTTCCGGTTTTCGCAGACCTAGATCCCCGGACCTATAACCTGACAGCAGGGACGATTGAGAACAGGATAACTGACAGGACCAAAGCAATCATTGTTGTTCATCTGGCAGGAAATCCGTGCGATATGGATCTTATCATGGAACTGGCAAGGAAGAAGAACATCAAGGTGATAGAAGACTGTGCCCAAAGCTACCTCACTAAATACAAAGGGCGTTTAACAGGAACCATAGGAGACTATGGCTGCTTCAGCACAAATGATTTTAAGCATATATCCACAGGCGATGGGGGTATTGTTACTATTAATTCGAATGATGAGGCAGATTATTTCTCTGCCCATGCATTTGCGGATAAGAATTATCATCGTCATGGCAGTTCTGTCATGAAGGAACTGCACCACTTAGCGCCGAATTATCGTATGACTGAGCTTCAAGGGGCCGTCGGCATTGCTCAGCTTAAGAAGCTGGACTGGATTTGCGGGCGCAGAAATATGCTTGGAGAAAATTTAAATAGGGGCATTAAAAACTTAAAAGGAATTAAGCCTATGAGAATTACAGAAGAAGGATGGTGCAGTTATTGGTTTTATATGCTGACTCTGGAGCTGTCCGAGCTGCGCTGTACTAGAAAGGAATTTTCAGAGGCACTGGCAGCAGAAGGCATTCCAAATCAGGCAGGATATATACCGCATGTCCTATATGAACATCCGCTTTTTAAAAAGCAGCAGGCATATAAAGGAAGCCATTATCCCTTCTCTCTTGGTGACTATGAATATACAAAAGGGATTTGTCCTGAGGCAGAACAAATCCTTGCGACAGCCATCCGGCTGGATATTAATGAGTTCTATTCTGATGATGATGTGGAGGAAATGATTGAAGCAATCAGGAAGGTTGCTGCTTTCTATGCAAGCTGACCTGCAAACACCCTCCGCATGAAAGGGGAATAGTATCGATATGAAAGAAACATTTATTAGCCATGGCATTCCGGTTGCCGCTGCGGAAGAACGGACATCTGCTATGTGTGCCAGGCATGGGGAGTGCAGGTTCGTTATAGCTGCAAAGGGTTTTGCTTTGGTTGTCAATCCTTTAAGCGGAAGGACAAAACAGGTATTTTTTCCGGAAAATAATAGAGAATATCCTTTTGCCTCACTCAGCAGCAAGGGGCTGTTTTATACAGGAGCAGGAAAAATGATTCTTGTGCTTGATCCGTTTTTGGAAAAAATCGTGTTTTATTCAGTTATTAATAATGGGGAAGAAATAGCCGGATTCAGTTTTGCCGAGGGTAAAGGAGGCAATATTTATTTCACCACCTATCCACACTGCCATCTCTTCGGGCTCTGCCCTTCAGATTGGAGCATCAAAGATTTTGGCCGCATGGATCCTTCTGAAAAATATCCATCAAGCGCAGCTGCCGATGTTAAGGGCTGGGTATATGTCGGGATTGGAACAGAACGGAAAAATATTGTGGCCTTCAATCCTGATAGCGGAGTGAAAAAAAGCCTAGTACCTCATGAAGATCGGACAAAAGGGGCTGGGTATGTATATCAGGCAGCTGACGGAAAGGTATACGGCCATTGGGAAGCTGGGGACATGAGGGAGGTTAGTCAAACCACACGATGGAAAATGTTTTTGGATGGCGCAGTGGAGGGCGTTGATCCTGTAGAAAGGGCTTCATCTATTTATGAGGGTGAAGGATTCCAGAAGGTCCATACTAATCTTGATGCTGAGTATAAAGTAGATTCTTATAGCCTTTCTGAAGGATTTGCTGAATTTATACATAATGGTACAGGCCAAAGAAAAGTGATTGAGCTAACCTATGAATCAGAGGGAGCACAGCTTTCGACTTTATTTCTTGGGCCTGATGAACAAATCTATGGAACTTCCATGCATCCTTTGCAGCTTTTTCGGTACTGTCCTGAATCGGGAGAGCTCAGGAACTATGGAGGGAAGGTAATAGAAAGAGGTGGCGGCGGAAATATCGCTGCCTATGCTTCAAAGGGAAATCTCGTCTTTGGGGCTGCTTACGCAGGAGGGAAGTTCTATATCCTTGATACACAAAAACCAATAGAACAAAATCTGAATCCGCGCCTTGTGCTTCAGGTTGAGGATATTCACCGGCCTCGATGTGCCATTGCTGCCAGTGATAAGAAGCATATTATATGGGGAGGTTTTCCCGGTTATGGACTGGCCGGAGGAGGATTGGCAATTTATAGTACGGAGACCGGGCAGGCATCAGTCATTCCCCATGGCCGGATAGTTCCAAACCAGAGCACGCTTTGTCTTGGAGAGCTGCAGGAAGGTCTTATACTGGGAGGAACCAGCGTTGAAACCCCGGGGGGTGCCTCATCTGCTGAAAAGGAAGCACACTTGTACCTGCTTGAATGGAAAACTGAAAAACCAGCGGAGCGATTTGTGCCGGTAGAAGGGGTACGCGAAATAGTCCAGCTCTTCATCGATCCATTCAATCTTGTGCACTGCTTAACGGATAGCAGCTTATATTTCATCTGTAATCCATATACCAAAGAAGTCCTATTCAGAAAGGACTTGTCCGAATCAGGTTTTCCTGTTAGAAACTCCTTTGCTTATTTTAAGGATTCGGGCACATTATTCCTTCTTCTAAGCAAGGCTTTGTTGAGTTGTGGAATCAGGGAAGGCATCATTGCAAACCCTTCTACCAGACATTACCTTACCGGCGGGGCATCCAGCGGGATCGTCCTTCATAAGGGCAGGGTCTACTATGGGAGCGGAAGCAGGCTGATCAGCATTGGCACGTGCCGGTCAGAAACACAGTAGAATGTGCTGAAAGGAGGATGTCTTACGATGTATTCACTGGATGTATTGGCTGCAGAGGGTCTCCCCCCTTTACTGGAGAGAGTTAAAACAAAAAAGGACTGGGAGCGTAAAAGAGAAAGGATTTTAAAAGGCTGGCTTGATTGTATCGGCGGGCTGCCAACCATGCCCCAGCCAGATATCGATCTAATCTCCTGGCATTCTTTTCAAGATCATTATCTAATCAAAATCAGATATTCAGCAATTTATGGTGACTGGGTCCCTGCCAATATTCTCCTCCCGGTACAAGGCAGGGCTATGGAATTGAAGGAAGAGCAGGATGTGAGGGATCTCTTGTTCACTGAATGCTTATTTAAACAAAATTCCCTCCCGTCAATACTTGCTCTCCATCCTACCTCTGAAAAGGGGAAAGATGAGGTCTGTCTGGCTGAGGGAAGGGAAAACCGTCAATATGGGCTTGAGCTTGTAAGAAGAGGCTATTTGGTATTGGCGCCTGACACTATTACAGCTGGAGAGAGAGTTGATTCTGCTGATAAGCCCTTCTATACGGCTGGCTTTTATAAACAGCATCCCGAATGGTCTGCTGTTGCAAAGATGCTGTCGGACCATCGGCAGGCAATCAGTGTATTGGAAAAAATCTGTCCAGCCGACCCAGAGAGGATTGGTGTAATTGGCCACTCCCTGGGAGGCTATAACGGCTATTTTCTGGCAGGTATCGACCAAAGGATTAAAGCTATTGCCTGCAGCTGCGGTTTTTCCACTTTTACCGGGGATCCGGAGACACATCGCTGGGGCAGGCGGGAATGGTTTACACATATTCCGAAGGTGAGTGAATACATTAATGTCGGGAAAGCACCCTTTGAATTTCATGAGATTGCAGCCCTTGCAGCCCCTACTCCCTTTTTTGTCTGGATGGGACAGAATGATCCTATCTTTCCTCATTGGCAGCCAGCTGCCGAGGGCCTGGCAGAACTTCGTTTATTGTATGACCGGCTTGGGGCAGGCGACCGCTTTGTATCCTACATAGGCCAGGCAGGCCATGATTTCCCGCCTGAAATCAGGGAGATTGCCTACTCGTTCATGGATTGTTGGCTGCTTGTATAATGGGCGCTTTCAAGTCCGGCTGAATGGGGTACATTTTGCAAAATCAGAATGGCTCAGGTTAAAATTAGGGTTATTAAGCTGTATGGGAGCTGTATGTATGCTAAAAAGAAAAAATGATTTTGATGACCGTTATGGTAGGTTCATTCATGAATTAAAAGAAGAGATTATCTCTGGCAGGATTAAGCCTGGTGAATTCATTCTTCCGGAAAATACATTAAGCAAGGAATATGATTTGAGCAGAGTTTCTATCAGGAAGGCACTGGCTCTTTTGGTTGAGGAAGGATTGATAGAAAAAATCCCCGGTAAAGGAAATAGGGTGACGGTTCCACAGGATACCCAGAAGCAGACTATTAATCTCGGCTGGTTTTCTAATTCCTATGAGATCGAAATTGTCGAAAGAATTATTGAAAGATTTGAACAGCTTAATCCTTATATCAAGGTAAACCTTCAGATATATCCTGAAAGCCAATATGTATACAACCTGACGGAATCTCTAAAGACGCAAAACAGCCCAGATGTATTTATGGTTTCAGATATTCACTTCCGGCAGCTGGCTGAATCCGGTCAGCTGGGAATCATCGATCCGTTTTTGCCTGGACATATTGATCCCGAAAAGGACAGCTATGAAAAAGTGTTTGACATGTTCACCCATGATAACCAGGTTCTTGTCACGCCGTTTGTCTTTTCACCCGTTGTTGTCTGCTATAACAAAAAGATGTTTAGGGAAGCAGGAATTTCCGAAAGTTTCAGGATGGACACATGGAAAGATCTTTTGGAGACGGCACAGGATAATACAAAGGAATTCAATGCTGAAAATAGCCTTATAGCCCAATACGGTTTTTGTTTTTCTTCTTCTTCAAATCGATGGCCGGCTTTCCTCCTTCAGAATGACGGGAAATTTATGACGGAGGACCGCTCGAAATCGCTGATGAATAGCAAGGAGAATATTGAGGCTCTAAACTTTTGTGTTGATTTAATGTATAAGCATCAAGTCTCTCCTATCTTCTCGCACGGCAGCAATGACCTGGCAGAGAATTTGTTTATGCGGGAACGGGCTGCCATGATTCTGACAACTTACTATTTCATGAACGAATTCAGGGACCACAAAATTAAATGGGACATTGTTGCTCCTCCTCAAAAAAGCAATCAGGCTACCCTGCTGCTAGGGGGAGCGCTTGGAATAAGTGCAAATTCACCTGTAAAAGAAGCTGCTCAGGCGCTTGTAAGCTACATGGTTAGTACTGAAGCCCAAACTATGATCAAACAGAATGGATGCACGATCCCAGTCCTTCGTTTTGTAGCGGAAGATAACTACCTCCTTAAGCCAGGTGTGCATCCAGCCAACTATAATGCATTCAAAGATATTATGCCGCATGCATTTACCAAAAAAGATTTGAATGTAACCGTTAAGGAGATGGCACTGATAGAGAGTGAGCTCCACTTGCTTTGGGCAAATATGGAGAAGGCAGAGGATGCCTGTGAAAGAATCGATGATATGCTGAATCAGGAAGCTGCCATTCTTTAAAGCCATCTCCCATTTCCATGGGGTTTCCATACAGAACAGAAAGGTGAGAAAAGGAATGGATATAGACGAATTGCTGGGGGAAATCAGGCCCCATCCAAGGGTCTTATTTAATGCCGAGGAAATAGCCGCTATCAAGGTACGTTCATCAGATAGCTCAGCCACTCATATTCAGTTTACTGAGATATGGAAAGAGGTTCTGCATCTGGCAGAGAGGTATGCTGCTGAAACGGATTTTACTGTTCATTATCCCAGCTGCAATGTCACTTTAACAATCTCTCTGCCTCTTGTTCAGCTTGAAGAAGTGGAGCAGCCGCCAGGATACACAGATTTTCCTTTCTGGACAATGTATTCAAGAGCAATTGAAGAGAGAATCAAAGTCTTGTCATTTGCATATGCCATGACCGGTAAACCACTATACGCAGAGAAGGTAAAGGAATATCTCCTTACTCTTTCCTCTTACTCAAGATGGTATGAATTTCCCCAGAGGGGAGCCGAGGGCAACCTGAGCAATGCCCATTTCACCATTGGAATGGCAATAGGTTATGACAGCATTTATTCTATCCTTTTAAAAGAAGAAAGAGAGTCTGTCGAAAAAGCTATAGTTGAGCTGGGACTAATGCCCTTGAAGATTGATTTCCTGAATTATGACAGCCACAACATTATTGCGTCAAAAAGAGTTGCCATGCTGATTGGTTCGCTGGCTGTTCTGTCTGATGATAATAAGGAAGCAATTGCACCTTTTCTTGAAAATGCTTATCGGTATTTAATCCGTTATTTAGACGATAGATTAATAGAGCCGGATATTGAAGGGCTATTATATCTCAATGTAGCTGCAAGGCATATACTGATGGCAGCAGACTGCCTAAAGCGTGCAGCTGGAAGAGAAGATCTGCTGCAGCACCCATTTTTTCAATTTCTCCCTGATATTTTCCTATATATGCTCGGAACAGGAGATAAGCCGGGCTTTGTTAATTTTTCCGATTCATTCTATTCCTTGGATGTATTCTATGTTATGTCTATTTTGGCATCCAGTACAAACCATCCTGCTGCAAGCTGGTATATTCATAGATATCCTGAAAAGAAGCTGGACATATTGCTCGATTTAAAAAGGATTCCTGCCCCCCAGTCACCTGAAGAGTATTATGGAAGCCGCTTGCACAAGGTTTTTCCGGGAATTGGCTGGGCCTCGCTAAGGAGCGGCTGGGGTAAGGATGATTATTTCCTTGCGTTTGCATCAAGCCCCTCTGGAAAAGATCATAATCATTTTGATCAGAACAACTTTATATTCCATTCGGCAGGGGAGTGGCTTATCACGAATCCCGGTTATCAGGATTATGTAGAGGGGCCGAGGCGGGAATTTACTCTTGGCACAATCGGCCATAACAGTATGCTGGCTGACGGGCAAGGACAAATTCATAGAGGAAAAGGAATGCTGGCTGACTGGTATACCTCAGAGCAATTCTCTTTGATTGCCGGAGAGGCTGCCGGTGCTTACGATGAACGAATTTCTGAATGGAAACGAAAAATTTTCTATATTGATAACCGCTACTATGTCTTAGTGGATAAAGTCATTAAAAGCAGGCCAGACATTAATCTGTCTTTTCTATATCACACTACAGGAAACATACTTGCAGGCGGTCAGCAAATCCTTGATGGGATGTATATAAATGAGAAATGCATAACTTTTTTGGGGGACAGATCTTCTGTCAGGCTTTATACATGCTATCCTGATGAATTGAATATAGGTGTCAAGAAATATCCTGGAGCAGAGGAGTATGGAACTTACCTTGAAATAACGGCCGCCGGGGAGGAAGAACCATATTTTATAACACTCATCGATCCTTCGAAATCAAATAAAACACTGGTATGCCAGGAGGATTCCGGCAAAATAGTTCTTCGGGTTGAAGATAATGAGAGCGGCATCATTGACTGTCTGGTTTTGGGCGCGGGTGAAGGTAAGCGGGAAGCTGAAATGGTGGCAGGAAGCTCTATTATATTCAAGGCAGAAGATGCTTGGGCCTCAGTGGGACAAAAAACCAATGAGCTATCAGCACTTTCATTGGTGAATGGAACCGAAATAAGCATAAACGGAAGGCTGCTGCTGTCTTCCCCAACTGCAGTCTGTGCAGCTATAATCATAAATGAACAAAGGGTAACTGTAGAGCTGGAGCTGGAGGGAGAAAATGAAATATATCTCGCGCTGTCTCCTGCCAAGGGGTTGTTCATAAATGGCCATTCAGCTGAACAAAGGATGTTTACCTCAGAAATGGAAGGGATAAAGCTTAGCCTGCCTAAAGGGAATCATAAAATAGAAGCATTTCTTTCTTGCCGTCTGGAAAACTGAACAAGGCTAGTGTAAGATTGAATAGTCAGAATTGTTTATTCGCGCGTATTTAAAAGGGAGTTAATAACATGGAACTGACTGGATGGAAAGGTGCAATATATCGATTGGGGGACCAGGCCATGAAACTGGCTTGGCTGAATATACTCTGGCTTGCAGGTATTCTTGCGGGGGGTATTATCGCCGGGGTATTTCCTTCTACTGCAGCCATGTTTTCAGTAATGCGGAAATGGCAGCATGGAGGAGAACTGGAAAAAGGGACATATGCTTTATTCAAAGAGCAATACAGAAAAGAGTTTTTAAAAGCTAATCTGTATGGCTTGCTCTGGGGAGTAATCGGTGTGATCTTGTATGTAGACCTTCAGTTCTTTCGAAGTATCCCTTCTTTATGGGGCACCCTTTTTTCGTTTTTCTTCTTTATTCTTGGAGCTGTATACCTTGCTGCTTTTCTATTTGCCTTCCCTATGTATGTCCAGTATGAACTGCGCTTATTACAATATGTGAAGAATGCTGTCCTGATTGCACTTTCACACCCTTTATATTCAGTTGTTATGGCTTTAGGATTTTATTTCCCCTATTATTTAATGATTAAAGTACCAGGCCTGCTGCCATTTTTCGGAGGCACCTTAATTGCAATGCCTCTAATGATTCTATCAAGCCGTCTCTTTGAACAGATTGAAAGAAAGGAAGAAGATATAAAAGCTTAAAATAAATATTGAATTTTCTTAAAATTTGTATTATTGTTACTTTATAAATACATGTCGTATACATGTATTAGAAACAGGCTGAATAGTAAATGAAAGGAGGCCCAGGCAATGGAATTAGAGCAAAAGCCGATCAAAGGTTCCTCACCTTCTGCAAAAGAAAAGACTATTGCAAATAGCAGATGGGGCAGAACAAAAAGAAAGATGTGGAATGATCGATATCTGATCCTTTTGATCATGCCGGGAATTCTGTTCTTTTTAGTTTACCGCTACATACCTATGGCAGGACTGCTGCTGGCTTTTAAAGACTACAGCCCTTTCAGAGGCTTTGCCGATAGCCCGTGGGCCGGGTTAAAATACTTCTATCTTATTTTCGAAGATAAAGAGGTTATCAGGGTCATCTGGAACACCCTGCAAATATCTATGCTGCAGATCATTTTTGCTTTTCCTATTTCCATCATTCTGGCACTGATGCTTAACGAATTGAGGAATCAGTTTTTTAAAAGATTTCTGCAGTCCATAGTATATCTTCCTCACTTTTTATCGTGGGTTGTAGTCATCGGGATCACTGTCATCTTCTTGCGGAGTGAAGGGCTGGTGAACAATTTCCTGTCTGGGGCGTTTGGAATGGAGGCAATCCCTTTTCTTACAGATCCCGGCTGGTTCAAGCCTCTCATAGTACTGCAAATAATCTGGAAAGAATCCGGATGGGGAACGATCATCTTTTTGGCTGCCCTATCGGGAATAAGCCCCCATTTATACGAAGCAGCTGTTATGGATGGTGCCAGCAGATGGAGGCAGATATGGCATATAACACTCCCCGCTTTGAAGAGTACAATCATTATACTTCTGATTCTTCGTCTGGGGACTGTTATGGACAGCGGTTTTGAACAAATTTTCCTTATGCTCAATCCGTTCAATATGGAATCCGGAAATGTACTCGATACGTTTGTTTATTTTAAAGGCATTCAGCAGGCCAATTACAGCTTTGCCACAGCTGTCGGTTTGTTTAAAGGAATTGTCGGCCTAGTGCTGGTTGTTCTGGCCAATCGGCTGGCGAAACGATTTGGCGAAGAGGGTCTATATTAAATCAGATTGGAGGAGTAGCCTTTGTTCAAGTCTTCTGCCGGGGATAAAATATTTGACAGTGCGAACAGTATACTGCTGATATTTATAGCTGCTACGATGATATTTCCATTTATATATATATTTGCAGTCTCATTTTCCAGCCTTAGTGATTTTCTGGAGAATGATTTGCTTCTATGGCCAAAGGAATGGGTGACAGATGCCTACGAATATATTCTCGGCTCCGACCAATTCATCCGCTCGCTTTTTGTCACTATATATATAACGGTCATAGGCACATTTATCAATCTTTTCTTCACCTCTACGATGGCCTACGCCCTTACCAGAAAGATTCATGGCCAGCGGATGATTCTATTCCTAGTTCTTTTTACGATGCTGTTCTCAGCAGGAATGATACCGACCTATATGATCGTAAAAGCAACAGGGCTATTGAATACTCTCTGGGCACTGATTATCCCTGTAGCCATCAGTCCTTTCAATTTAATTATTATGAGGCAGTTCTTCCAGGGGATACCCGAGGAACTGACAGAAGCAGCGATTATTGATGGCGCTAATGATCTTCAGATTTTCACTAAGATTATATTGCCCTTATCCAAGCCGGCGCTGGCAGCATTTGGGCTTTTCTACGCAGTCAGCCACTGGAACAGCTATTTTACAGGAGTTCTATATTTAAGTGATCCAGCTAAGTGGCCGATACAGGTAATCTTAAGGCAGATCGTAATTGTAAATGAACCTAATGCTGCACTTGGGGCGCACGAAATGATGGAATCATTGCCCCCTCCCGAAACGGTACAGATGGCAGCTATTTTATTAGCTACTATTCCTATACTCATTGTCTACCCGTTCCTGCAGAAACATTTTGCTAAAGGAGTGATGCTTGGCTCTGTAAAAGGCTGATTCAGATAATAGGCAATTGGCGAAAAAAAGAAAACTGGAGGGGTTAATTTGAGAGGGAAAAATCTTTTGATCAGTTTTTTAGTTCTTATTCTTAGCTTCGGGCTGATTGCCTGTACTTCGGAAGAAACGAAAGGAGAGGATACAGATAAAGAAAAGGATAAAAGTTCCTCCGATCCATTCGACCATAGTAAGAAATATACCATTACAGGGATGACCTTTCGTTTTGGGGATCCGCCTCCTGCATCAAGCCCTGGTCTCGACATGATCAACGAGCGTTTTAATGTTGATTACAAGCCGGAAATTATCCCGCAGGGTGACTACGCGGAAAAGTCTTCTGCCATCGTTGCTTCTGGCAGTATGCCGGATATGGTTGGTTTTCCTGCTGATGATACAAGGTTTTATCAGTGGGCAAACGAAGGAGCATTCCTTCCGCTGGATGACTATCTGGAGAAATTTGAAACATTGTCTAAAATTCCTGACCATGTATATGATTCCTTCAAAGTGAATGGAAATATATATGGAATTCCGCGATACTCGAATCCATATCCACTCACCCCGATTATCCGAAAAGACTGGCTGGATAACCTGGGTCTGGAGATGCCAAAGAGCTATGAAGAGTTAGAAAAAGTTGCAATCGCTTTCACTAAAGAGGATCCTGACAAAAATGGAAAAGACGATACGTATGGCCTGGCGATTGGTGAAAATATCAATCCTAACTTCAATATGGGTACTTACTGGGATTTTGATGCCTGGTATCATCAGAATGAAGATGGAGATTTCATTCCCGGCATGATTTCGGATGGACGTAAAGAATTGATCCAGTTTTTTGCAAATCTTTATGATGAAAATGCGATGACCAAGGATTTTGCTGTGCTGAATTGGGCTGATACCAATAATGAATTCTATTCAGGAAAAGCAGGCATTTTTGTTGGCGGCGTAGCAGGAATGAGTGAGGATTATATGGCAGGGCTGCTGAAGATTCATCCTGATGCTGAGTTTGTTGCCGTGCCGCCATTCGAAGCGCCAGACGGCTCCAAAGGATTTACAATGGGATCAGGATACTCCGGGATCCTTGCATTAAACGCCAAACTTGACGAAGATGAAGGGAAAATTCACCGTACCCTTGAGATGGTGGACGCAGGGAAAAAGTTTTTCCCATTAGATCAAAAAACGCCTGGAAATCAAGATTTTGACTGGATGTGGGGGAAGGAAGGTACAGGATATAATATGGAAAACAATGCACCGGTACGTGTCGAGAATTTCTCTTCTGATGGACTGGCGCCTTCCACCTATTTCCTTGATAATCGTGAGCATGTTCCTGCTGATGCAGATATCAGCTATGCCGATGATTACAGCATGACGGAAATGAAAGGGCTGGTCGATTCGCTTCAGGATATGTTTGAATCAGGGCAGTTGTATGTTAATCCCATCCATGGTATCATCTCACAAACACAGCAGGAAAAAGGGGCAGATCTGATGCAGTTCCTTATGAACGAACAAGCCAAGATGATAGCCGGACAGAAGCCTGTAGGCGACTGGGATAAGATGGTTGAAGAATATCTTAATAGAGGTGGAGAGGCCATTATCCAGGAGGTTAACAAAGGAATACAAGATAAAGGGTACGGAGACAGGCAGTGGAAGTAAAAGAAACAAACGTTAAATAAAGATAAAGGCCTTTTCCGCTGAGGAAAAGGCCTTTGGTTTAGTTTACTCCGTCTGCTCCAGGTTCATATCAATTTGCTTTTTATCCGTTCCTTGGTAAGCATGTCTACTAATCGAATCACTTCACGCGTTTCCACCCATGGAACAGGGCTTATTCCAGTCTCAAAAAAACGTATGACTTCATCCAGAAGACAGGCATAAAAAGGTTTGTTATCACTTAATAAGTCAAGGGAAACAGCTCCTTCTCCTGTATGGAAAATGACCCCGAAGCGGGAGTGCCACTCATAGTCTCCCCTGAAGGAAACAATTCGCCCATCTTCCCATTGGGAAAGAGCAAATTCATATTCATCATGCTGGCGAACCAGTGCTTCTTTGAGCCCTGGCCCCAATGCTGCTATGGCCATTTCTGCCATATGGATGCCATACCAGTAATAACCGGGCATTTGCTCCAGCAAGGGAAGAGGCCCATGGAAATAGGCTCCGGTTATGGATTGTTTATGCTGTTTGAGAAAAAGGTCAAAGGATTCAGCAAACCTTAATGAGGAGGAGCTCATGATCGGTACTCCATAATCTTGTGCCAAATTGTAAATCTCTTCGGCCTCAACTGGCGAAACGGCCATTGGCTTGTCAATGAAGACAGGAAGCTTATAGGGAAGAAGCTCTTTGAATAAGGATAGATGCTTTCTGCCGTCTACTGCAGTCAGCATAATGGCATTGCAGGAAGCAGCTGTTTCCTGAATAGAATCAGTCATAATAACATTATAATCTTTTTCCAAGGTCTCTTTAAACCCCGCCACCCTGCTGCGGCTTATTTCCAGATCCTTAGAATAATAGGGAAAGGCAGAATAGACCTTACCCCCTTTAACATGGTAAGGATGGCGGGAGTCATTTAGGAGTTTTGTAAATTCAAGGCAATGCGATGTGTCTAAGCCAATCATACCAATTTTAAGAGTATGCATTAGTGTCCCCCTTTGAATTTCTTGATTCTGCAAGTTTATAAACCTGTCGGGGCCTTCCGCGCGCCGAAATCTTTTCCATCCCGATTACAGCCAGGATACCTGCATCCATCCACTTTAAGATGATCCGATGGGCACTTCGGGCTGTGATTCCGAGCGTAGAAGCTAGTTCATAGGCTGTAAACTGATTATTCCTTTTTCTCTCAATGAGAGAGGTAAGTTTTTGCAGGTAGATGGCTGTCATTCCAGATTCCTCTGCCTTCTTAAGAAGCTGGCTGTCAGTTACAGACAAAGGGTAGGAGATAGGAGCGGCCAATTCGACAGGCCCGAAAACACTGCGATCCTCTTTTACAATAAAACAGCACTCGCCCCCATAGTCTTTTGCCTGCAAAAGAGCAATCCGCGCATGGGTTCCGGCTTCATTGGCGGAAAGACCGAATCCAACTCCTAAAGAGAGCCTCAGCTTCAGCTCCCTGCCGACATCTTTAATGATAGGGATCCATTTGTAGCCCCTGGTCACCCTTTCGAAAGCTCCTCTCGTTGTGATGAACATATATTCATTTCCATTCAGGGAGGTGAGATGGCCTTCCAGTAATTCAATATAATCAAGCAAAATTCGATATAACCGGAGATTAAGGCGCTGGATCTGGTGCTCTGAAGCAGCCTGCTTTACCAGTTCATGGTATCTGTCTATTTGAATCAGTCCAAAGACAATCTGGGATTCCAGGTTCCTCCGCTTTTCTGTTGAGAGGAGTGCCCTTTCGAGCGTTACGATGATATCATCCTCTGTTGGAGTAACCCATTCTGCCGGAACTCCCCTCCCAGCGAGTTCTTCAGCCACTGCTTTTACACCTGTAACAGCAGCATTAGTATTGCCTGAATGATACTGGCTCCAATGAAAATCGGCCAGGTCCATTACTCTTTCTGATGAGAAGCCTTGGGGATAAAACTTCACATCAATGTCTTCACCAAGTTCCTTTAATGTTCGCCTAACTTCAGGAGGGAGCAGAATATCTGAGGAAATACAGTCTAAGTTGCAAAGATTTTTCTTAAGGGAGTATAGGGCTTTATAGAGGCCAGAGCCCTTTAAAGGAATGAAATGAGCTGGCAGGTGGGGAGGGATCTCACTTTTTGAAATAGAATAAGGGTATATGCCGGAATACAGCAGGACATCAGAAATGACAGCCAATTCCTTAGTAAAAGCGGGGGCATCATTTATATCATTTGATGTTCTGATTTCGGGATAGAAGTTTGGGAACAGCCGCAGACAATGGAGAATTTTTTCTTTCATCCATTCGGGACCAATTACACCGATTACTATAGGATCTTTCATTGCAAAGCCCTCCTGAGTTAATTAAAGGAGAACACTTCCCGCGGGCGGAAAGTGTTCTTTTGGATCAATTTGTCATTGTCCGTAGCTCCCGTACCTGGTCGGTATCCTGCTAACAAAATCATCATCTGTTAAATGCGGATAATCCCTGCAGACACGATCTATTTCCTCTGACTGGCCGGAGCTTAGCCTTTCCTTATCGAGCAGGCACCAATTTCCTTTTAAGAGCCCCTGTCTTGCCAGGACTTCATTAATGCCTGTAATGCATCCTTTAAATCCATTAGCACTGTCAAATAGTGCAGCGTTTGCATCAGTCAGCTGCTGGCCCAGTGTCAGCAGTGAGGAAGGAACCTCCCGGCGGCTTCTGGCGGCCTTAACTTCATCAAGCATTTGAACGGCTTTATATGTCCAGACTGCCCATTGGCCAAGCAGTCCGCCGACTATCTGTTTTCTAACCATTTTCCCATTAACGTTAAACTCATATTCTGTTAAAAGGTCATTGATGATATTGTCATCATTTCCTGTGTATAAAGCAATTTGGCTGCCTCGTGAGGAATGGCAGACTGCCCTGACCACGTCAAGCGTCTGATAGCGATTAAAGGGAGCCATTTTAATGGCATGGATGTTCGGGATTTCGGTAAATTCCTTCCAGAATTCATAGCTGAATGCTCTCCCGCCTACTGATGGCTGCAGATAAAACCCAAAAACAGGCATAACTTCGGCAACTTTCTGAGTACGCTCCAGCAGTTCTGCTTCAGAAAGGCCGGAGAGGCCTCCATTGCTGAGCAAGACCATATCATATCCCAGATCTTTGGCAGTTTTTGATTCTTCCAGAGCCTGTTTAATGTGACCGCATACACCAGCAATTTTTATAAATCCTTCTTTTTGCTTCCTTTTATCTATTTCTTCAACAGCGAGCCGCAAAACCCTTTCGTAAAGTCCAAATCGGGGGTCGCGAATTTCAAATTGGGTAGTATGAACGCCTACTGCTACACCACCGGCACCTGAATCCATATAATAATTTGTTAGCCTTCTTTGGGCATCCTCGTCAAGCGTCCGATCTTCGTTCAGAGCAAGAGGGTGGGCTGGAATGACTGTACCTTCAAATAACAGTCTTTTTACTTGTTCATCCAGCATATTAATAAACTCCTTGTCTTTGCTGAAAATGAGTCGGTTTGTTAAGGACTGCTCCGTCACCTGAAACCCACTCCGCTGTCCACATGATCATCTGTTCAAGCGATACCTTAGGATAGCCAAAAAGCCGATGTGCTTTGCCTGAATTATTCAGCAGCGCTGAAGGCTGTTCTTCATTTATAAAGACTGCCTGTTTATTGAAAGTTTTGCTGAATTGCTGGGCAAGCCAGCGGACAGATACAGTCTCAGGTCCGGTTACATTCAGCAGGGAAGGAGGACTGTCGCATATCAGCAGAGAACGAAGTGCATACTCATTTGCATCTCCCTGCCAGATGACATTTACATGTCCCATAGATAAGTCGACCGGCTTTTCGTCATACACTTGCCTGGCTATCTCCAATAGCACCCCGTAACGCATATCAATAGCATAATTCAAGCGAAAGATAGTAACAGGTGTCTGGTTTTTAGAGGAAAAGTAAGTGAAGATTCTTTCCCTTCCAAGACAGGACTGGGCATACTCGCCGACAGGGCCGACAGGGTATTCTTCATCGCATCCTCCCTTAGTGAGAGGGACAAGCGGGTAAACATTGCCTGTAGAAAAAGCGACAATGCGGGAATTCCTGAATCTATCCGCAACCCGTCCCGGCAGATAGGCATTCATGGCCCAAGTGAAATGTTCATTGCCATTTGTGCCGAATTTATTACCGGCCATATAGATGACATTTCTTATATCCGGGAGTCCATTGAGCTCCTCTTCATTGAGCAGATCAGCGGCTATTGTTTCGATACCAGCTTCCTCCAGTTCCTTTTGGAGGGTGCCAGATGAAAAGCGGGAGACAGCTATAACCCGTTTGCCGGTGTCTGATCTTTGCACAGCCTTTGCAGCCAGCTTTGCGAGAGTAGGACCCATTTTTCCGCCAGCGCCCAGAATCATGATATCTCCATCCAGTCTGCTTATGTCGTTTACAAGTTCTTGTGATGGATTTGTCATTACTTCTTCCATTTCTGCAATTGTTTTCATTTCCTTCACCTCATTTATTTAAAAAAGATTGTGATAATGTTGTTGATCGCCAATAGAATCAGGACGGCCAAACCAGCAATGCCCAAAACATTTTTCCAAAGCGTATTCTTCATTGAACCCATAATCTTTTCATCATTCGCTACCGCAAGGATTGCTATTGCAATGAATGGAACTATCACAATGGTGATGGCCTGAGCGAATATAATCATATTCACTGGTGCAGACCCAAAGATGATGCCAACAAGCGATCCAAAAGCCATGACTAGAATAATAAAGCCCTTTACTGATTTAGAGGTCAGCTTGCTTCCGAGTCCAAGGCCATCTGATAGCAAAGCACCTCCAATAGTTGCATTCCCCATCAGTGAGGAAAAAGAGGCGCCAAAAAGCCCAAGCATAAAGAGAATAGCTGCCCAGTTTCCATATAGCGGTTCCAAGGCAAGGCCCATATCAGAGACTGAATTAACTACAATTCCCTGCGGCTTCAAAATGGCTGCTGCACAAAGCATGATCATAAGGGATATCAGGCCCAGAATAAAGATGCCCAAGTACGTCTCCCTCATGCCTGAAGAACGATGTTCCAGCTTCCAGCCTTTTTCCTGTACTAGATATGATTGATAACAGGCTCCAACGATAGAAAAGCTAGTTGCTGTTATCGCAATAATCAGCGGGAGGGAGCCATCAGGAATAATAGGGACAAAGCCTGCAAGCATTTCAGTAAAAGAAGGCTTTACGAGAATTAAAGTGATTGCAAATGAGACCAGCATCAGCACTACAAGCCCGAGCATAAGTTTCTCAAGGATTTGATAAAAATTCTTGGAAAATAAAAAAGCAACTCCGAGCAGTGTGACAATTATGATCCAAAGGCTGGCAGACGTGCCGGTGACACTTGATACAGCCAGCCCTGAACCGAGCGCATTGCCTGCCTGAAAAGAAGCAGTAACAAGAAAAGCTCCTATGCCAATCAAAAGGGAAGCTGTCCTGCCCCATTTCTTTTTCATTACCTGGATGAAAGACTCATTGGCTGCCAATCCAATCCTTGTGCTCATTTCTGTGAAGATCATCATGAAAATCACTACAATCACCAGAGCCCAGATGAGCTGCATTCCGTAAATGGCTCCGATTTTAGAAGAAAGGGTCAGGCTTCCGGGTCCGAGAACTAAGGCCGAAGTAATAAAGGCAGGCCCGAGCTGATTTAAGAATCCCTTCTTTTTCTCCAGTCCCTGTGCAGGAGCTGATTTGCTTTTGGTGACTCCGGTTTCCATCAGTGAAATTCCTCCTTTCAGCAAAGTAGAGGTTCTATATTGACTGAATATTCGGAACCTCTTATTTATATATTCTATAGCTCACTCCTATTTAAAGAAATGTCTTTAATAAGTCTTTAATTAAGTTTATTTTTTAGAATGACTCTGTCATTGTGCCTGTTGAGACAAAATGCTGCTTCGGCTTGTGGGAATACCATTAAATGTAATCAGGAAAGAATAACGCTGATTTTGGAATGAATAATTAAATATATAGGTAGAATAATGAGCCATATAGGGAGAAATATAGTAAATTTGGATAGAATCATATATAACCAAAGCCTAGTTAATGAAAAATGCCCCATGTATAGGGGAGGTTTTTATACTATTTCAATGCTGAAAATTAAACTCTCTTCCGATTTAGCAACCTACAGTCTGGCGGAGTTGTCAAATATTCTGTGGAAAGTCCCATTTTTTAAAATGACTCTAATATCTGCCAGGACCGCACCGCTCCTCCCCCATTTGACATCCCCCAATTTTTCTGCAATAATAATAACCAATTAAATACTGGTACCTTTAATTCAGTCCCGTGAGGCTGGCAAGGACAGCGGAAATTATGAGAATCATTGGGTGAGGTGTATCCTGCCCGCTGGTTTTTCATGAGGAAAAAGGCTTCTTGTCGGAAACGGCGAGAAGCTTTTTTCGTTCCAGCTTCTTATCCATCGAAGGCTCCTTCGGTACCAGTTTCAACACTATTGAAACTTATAGGAGGAATGGAAATGAAAAAGGTAGATTTGGATTTTTCACTGAGTGCGGTTCCGCAGAAACACCGCAGCGGTTTTTGGAGGATGCTTGTGGTGATGCTGGGGCTGACATTTTTCTCGGCGAGCATGTGGTCAGGCGGAACGCTTGGTTCAGGGCTGACTTTTATGCAGTTTATCGGTATCGTGCTGGCAGGGAACCTGATACTTGGCGCTTATACTGGAGCGCTCGCTTACATCGCGGCGAAGACGGGCTTATCCACCCATCTTCTGACGCGCTATGCATTCGGTGAAAAAGGTTCTTATCTTTCTTCATTCTTACTGGCAGCGACCCAGGTTGGCTGGTTTGGCGTCGGTGTGGCGATGTTTGCTCTTCCTGTCCAGAAGGTGACTGGGCTTGATGCGTATCTGCTGATTGCGATTGCCGGCGTCCTGATGACGGCGACGGCGTTTTTTGGAATGAAGGCACTGGCGATCTTGAGCTTTATCGCGGTTCCGCTCATCACCATTCTTGGCAGCTTTTCAGTGTTCAAGGCAACGGAAACGGTCGGAGGTCTTGACGGCCTTATGCAGTATCAGCCGACAGAAGCAATCGGGCTTGCTGCAGCATTAACGATCTGTGTGGGTTCTTTTATCAGTGCGGGAACGCTTACGCCTGACTTTGCCCGCTTTGCCAACAAGAAGCGGTCAGCAGTCATTACGACTGTGATTGCCTTCTTTATCGGAAATTCGCTCATGTTCATCTTCGGAGCCATCGGAGCCATTGCGACCGGACAATCTGATATTTCCGAAGTGATGTTCATTCAAAAATTGATCCTCCCGGCCATCCTGGTGCTCGGGCTTAATATCTGGACAACCAATGATAATGCGCTGTATGCATCCGGCCTCGGATTCTCAAGCATTACAAAAATCGCGAAAAGCAAGGTTGTCATTTTTAACGGAATCGTCGGTACAATCCTGGCAATGTGGCTCTACAATAACTTCGTCGGATGGCTGACTATCCTCGGGGCAGCTCTGCCGCCGGTGGGAGCCATCATTCTGGCGGACTATTTTATCATCAACAGAGGCAAGTATAAGAAATTTGAGCAAATGAGATTCAAAGCTGTAAACTGGCCGGCCATGATTGCATGGGGTGCGGGTGTGCTTGCTGCGAATTTCATCCCGGGAATTCCTCCGGTCAATGCATTGCTTGGGGCGGCGATCACATTCGTTGTCATCACCAAGCTTGCAGCTCTCACGGCAAACACAGGCACAATAACAGAAATGGAAAAGGTGAGCTAAATGATGTTATTTAAAAATGCAAAGCTTAGAGGCAAGGATGGGCTTTGGAATATATTAGTAAGAGACGAAAAGATTGCGGAATTGTCGCAGGGAGATGTATCAGATTGGCAAGGTGAGGAGCTTGATGTAAAAGGGGCGCTAGTTTCAGCTCCTTTCATTGAACCGCATATTCATCTGGATACAACACTGACAGCAGGAGAGCCTGAATGGAACCAGAGCGGCACACTGTTTGAGGGTATCCAGAGATGGGCACAGCGCAAGGAAACTTTAACACATGAGGATGTAAAGGAGCGGGCTAAAAAAGCGCTCAAATGGCAGATCGCACAGGGAATCCAGCATGTCCGCACACATGTGGATGTGACGGAGCCAACCCTGACGGCGCTAAAGGCGCTCCTGGAAGTAAAAGAAGAAATGTCTTCCCATGTTAATCTGCAGCTGGTTGCTTTTCCGCAGGAGGGGATCCTTTCTTATCCAAGCGGGGCAGAGCTGATGGAAGAAGCGCTGAAAATGGGTGCAGACGTGGTCGGCGGCATCCCGCACTTTGAGTTTACGAGAGAATATGGTGTATCTTCTATGAAAATTGCATTTGACCTTGCGGAAAAATATGACCGTCTAGTAGACATTCACTGCGACGAAATCGATGATGAGCAATCACGGTTTGTTGAGGTGGTGGCAGCGGAAGCATATGAGCGGGGGTTCGGCAGCAAAGTGACAGCCAGCCATACAACAGCGATGGGCTCCTATAATGATGCTTATGCCTACAAGCTCTTCAGACTTCTTAAGATGTCCGACATCAATTTTGTAGCCAACCCGCTCGTCAACATCCACCTTCAGGGCCGTTTTGACACATATCCAAAGCGAAGAGGCATCACAAGAGTGAAGGAGCTTCTCGAAGCGGGAATGAATGTGAGCTTCGGCCATGATGATATCTTTGATCCGTGGTATCCACTTGGAACAGGCAATATGCTTCAGGTGCTGCACATGGGCATCCACGTATCCCAGCTCATGGGCTACGAAGAAATTGTCCGTTCCTTTGACTTGATTACCGATAACAGCGCCAGGACGCTTCACATCAAAGACAGCTACGGTATAGAATCCGGAAAACCGGCCAGCTTCATTGTCCTCGACGCTGAAAATGAATACGAAGCCATCCGCAAACAGGCAGCCGTCCTTTACTCTATCCGAAACGGCAGGATCATTGCGCAGGCAAGTCCAAGGCAGACTTCTATTCTGCTGGGGGAGCAAAGAGAAAGTATAAATTTTAGCAAATGATCTAAAGAGAGGGGGCAGCGGCGGCTGCCCCTTCTTGATATTCCGTGTCAGGCACCGCGAAAAGACACTTTCCTTATATTTGTCCATGAGCGGTGCCTGACACGGGGATTTACGCTGTATAGTTTAATTCCTCAACGGCGAGACTGTTCTTAAAGAAACTAAGGCGGTGCGCTATTTTGAGGATTCTCTTTGTGGTTATGATGAGTGTCTTTATATTCGTTTGTACTTGTTCAAGCAATTTTGCTGATTTAAGAGATTCAGGAGAAGTTCATTTCAAATGGCAGGGGAACCCTTCGTTTGAAGAACTGCTGCTGCCTTGGCCATCCGGTGCTGATAAGAATTTTGCTTACCAGAAGGCTGGGCATGCTCTTGCCTTTTTCATGTTGACTGGCGGGCTGCTGAGCCTCATCCCCCAAGCATATTCAGCTATCATTGCAGCCATATATGCGCTGGCAACAGAATTCCTGCAGCTATACTTTATGAGGAGCGGGCTGCTCCTGGATGTGATGGTAGACTGCGGAGGCATCTTCCTTGCCCTGCTTGTCTATAGTTTAATAAAGTCTGCTGCCGGCCAAAGCAGACAGCAAAAAAGTATGAGCCAGAACAAATAAAGGTTTCTAAGTAACCGGCGCACAGCTCCCCCAAAAGGAATCAATCAAATCTTGCCATTTACCCTTCCTCTTTTTTTATAATATAATGACACAGGCAAAGCTTTAAGCAGCTTTCCCGGTTATTGAGTTTTTCTAAAAGAGGCTAGATAAATGAAAAATATATATCTTGATTATAATCAGATTTCCCTATCGCTCGATTCTCTGGCGGACGAGATAAGGGGGGAGGGCTTTGACGGGCTCGTGATTATTTTGCGGGGCGGCTCTTTTCCTGGCTTTCACCTGGCTTTCCTGACAGGGCTGCCTTATTATTTTTTGACATATGACCGCAACAGCGAGTCGCCAGAGTGGAAAGGGCATGCCCCCAGCCTAAAGAAAGCCCTCCTAGTTGAAGATTTTGCGGGAATGGGGAATACGCTGATCAACAGTAAAGAGTTTTTAATCCAACAAGGAATTGAAGTAAAAACACTGGTAATCTGCAAGGATTCGAAATCAGCATCAGTGCCTGACTTTTTCTGCTTTGAAACATCGGAAGAAAATGCCCGCTTTATTTTGCCGTGGGAAAGATTCAGGCTTAATCCAGCGGAAAGCAGCGTTTCTAGATTAGAAAATATCGCCGATCATCAATTTGAGAGAACCCTTTGGGATGAACAGCTCTTTTCCCTTGTCCGCGAAGGCGATGGGATTGCCGCAGGGCATATCGATAAAGGGAAAATGGCGATTTCACTCGGCTTTACCCATGTGGTGACGGCGAATGTAGAAGAGGCCATTCTAATATCCTCTCAATACCCTGAGCTCAGGGTAGCATGGTGGGACGGGGACAGAAGATTTATGATACAGTCTAAGGCGGTATAAGGAATGAGGGACAGGTAATTGTTCCTCTTTTTTTGTTAAAAAAACTATTATCCTTGGATTTTCCCAAGCAGGTATTGCTATAAAGAACGTTAGGTCAACTCCTGTTGCGAGTAAATTACTCAATAGAGAACCTCGTATTCTTAAATTAGATCAGCCTTTAAATAAACACTCCATAAGCCCTAAGTTATCATAACAAGACTTTCGTAAGTTTTCCCAAGGTCAACCCCATTGTTACTCCTTCCAATATTTGATAGTTTTGAAAGGAAGAACCGAAACTATATTAGGAGGAGATTTCTATGAAAAAGCTTGGGAAAATTGTATTAGCGTCTGCTATGTCTTTAGGGATTCTGGGGGGATTCGGCACTGTAGGCACTTCCACTGCTGAAGCCGCCCCTCCAGGCTGCTTTGGCCCGGTCTATTATTATGTAAAGTCAGGGGACACTCTATCTGAAATTGCCGCTAAGTATGGGGTGACGGCTTCCTATCTGGCATCACTGAATAATATTTCGGATCCGAACAAAATTTATGTAGGCCAGCGTTTAATGACATATAACTGTAACTAATAGAATTAAAAACCTCCATCCTGCCGGGGATCCAGGATGGAGGCTTTTTTTATCCTTTACAGACCTGGCTCATAAGCGGTATTCGGAATCTCGTTATAATCATCAGCATCCAGATTCTCCACCGAGCCGTCCGCAACTCCTTCAATAATAGCATTCAAGCCGGTTTCAACCGCCTTCACAAGCTGTCCCTTTTTCTTTTGTCCAAGCGTATGGGACTGGCCCCTGACCTCGAATAGGACCGTGCCGCTTCCGTTAAGGGCGAAGCTTCCCAATGCAGTGCCTGGGAGGTCGAGGTTTTGCTGATAGAGGGTGATGTTATTGAACGGCGAGCTGCCGATTGATTGAAGGGCATTATAAGCTGCTAGATTCAGCTGCTTTGAATACTCAACATTATATTGATCTGCATATTCCGCATATTTGGCTCCCGCAGATGTATTTGGATCAGGAACAAACTCGCCTGACAAGGACATCGTGACGATGTCGTCCGTTCCTTCTACATAGTATTGTCCTTGATGGTGAAGATCAACGAAGACATCAACCTTCCCAAACTCGGCCTTTAATGCTTTATACACATCCCTTACGGTTTGGGATTCCGGTGTTATGTACCAGCCGGGTTCGCTTGACCTGCCAGGGAAATCTCCGGCCTGCGGTACGTAATCCAAGTCAGGGTTGAAGTCGCGGTTCACATCAAACCCGGGCTGTCCGGTGTAATTTCGCTCCTGGATTGTGCCTGAGGCATAATAATTCCATGCTGGCTTTGCGGCTGCTGCAAGCTGAGGGAAATCCTGCACAGCTTCCTCCCAGGACATATCATTTCCGCGGCGGTCAAGCTCAGAAGCGTCAGGGTTGATTTTTGGCAGCACCACTAAAGTGACATTTTCACGGATCTGCCTCGCTTCCGGTGAATTGCTGGATCCGAGATACTGAAGGATTTTTAACAGTGCCTCTGTGCCCGTCTTTTCATTGCCGTGAATTTCGCTTTCAATCAGTACCACTTTTTCCCCTGTACCAACTCGTGCCTGGTAAATGTCCCGTCCCTGATTGGATTGGCCGACAACCGATAACGACACTTTGCCCTGGCTGCTCTTCTCAATCTGCTGGAGCTTGTTTACCATTTCGGCATAGTCAGTAAATCCAGCCATAGAGCTGGCCTCATACTGTCCTGCCTTGCCGCTGTCAGGAGATTGGGCCGCAATAGCTGTGCCTCCAGCCCCCGCACATAAAACCACTGCTGTACTTAATCCTGCAATCCATTTGTTTACCTTCATCCTGTCACTCTCCTTCGCTTTTCTTACAAAGACTATTGTAAATCGACAAGCCGCCGTCACCTTGTCGAAATATGAACCACGCACAGGTCTAGTTTTGTAGGAATGAAATGAAGAGTGTCGAATATTTCGCATTTCGAAATAATTGAATAGTTCGTCCTATCAGGTGTATAGAAAGATCATGCCCATTGTCACCCGTTCTCAAATTAAGCATGACTATGCATCTATATATGTAATTAATTTCTTACTTTTTGTAAAAAATACTTTACACTTTGTAAGGAATATTTTACAATTCACTCAATGGCTTACCAAAAGGGCGGATGAAAATGCTTGATAATAAAATCTCTGTGTACAGAGCGGAAAAGAAAATGACGCAGCAGGAGCTGGCAGATGCAGTCGGGGTCAGCCGGCAGACAATCCTTTCCATTGAAAAAAACAGATACAATCCCTCTCTGATTTTGGCCATTAAGATTGCAAAGGCAGTAGACAAACCAATCATGGACGTTTTTGATTACAAGGAGGAATAAGATGTTTTCAATGCTCAATGCTTCGATTGTCGTACTTGTTGTCTGTGTCATTTTGTCGGAGGCCTATAAAGCCAGGTTTGAGAAAGACAGTGAATCCAAGGATGAGAGGGGACAGGTGATCCAGCTGAAGGTCATGTCCCTTTCCTACAAGCTCCTGACAGCCGGTGTCATGCTGGGATTCTTTCTCTCCGCCATCACAAAAATCATGCACCAGGATTATTTTATCTTCTATATACTGCTGATCTTCCTGCTGCAAAGCGTCGTATCTGCAGTATACTTATTTCAATTGAGAAGGCAGTAGACGGAATGAGGGGACAGCCCCCTTGTTCCTTTTTTATTTACATTAATGGGCCAAGGGGTCTGACCCCCCGGTCCACAAATCGTCGTATCTGCAGCATACTTATTTCAATTGAGAAGGCAGTAGAAGGGATGAGGGGACAGCCCCCTTGTTCCTTTTTTATTTGCGTTAATGGGCTAAGGGGTCTGACCCCCTGGCCTAAACCGCCCCCCTGCTCACTTTGCTGTTGCCGTTTTCTGAAAATTATTGTAAAATTTGCTTACGAACTGCAAGCGGTTGCACAAGCTGTCTTTTCATATCACGCACATTTGTAGTCATTTCATCCTATATTTTGCAAACGGTTACAGTCATTTAGTTGTGCAAATTTGTGCAAACGCTTTCGCAACCCGCGCTGCAGGGCTATCTCCGACAGAAAGGAGGCTCCCCCGAACAAAGTTAATCCTATCCAACCAACCAAAAGGAGGAAAGCAATTCATGCAAAAAAACCGACGCCAACTGTCCATCTTCCTGTCGGCCATTATGCTATTAAGCCTGTGGCTGCCATTTATGCCGGCACGTGCGGCAGCAGCTGAAACAGAAGTATCCGACACCCCTGAAGCGGCACAAACCTCTGAACGGCAGGTCAGTTTTACTTATACCCGCGATGACAAAGCCTATGAGGGCTGGAATATCTGGGCCTGGAACACAGGCGTGAAGGATGACCAGATTAATTTTGAATCCTATGAAAACGGGGTTGCGACCGTCAATATTGCTGTTGCCCCTGAAACAAAGCAGTTCGGCTTTGTGCTCCGCAGCACAGAGGACTGGGATACTGCGGAAAAGGAATTTGGCGACCGCTTCATTCCTGTGAACAAAAATGACAGTTTGACAAAAGCATACATCACGAGCGGTGTGGAAAAGATCCGGATTGTCCCGGACGGATCAGCGCCTGTTATCAACAAAGGCAATGCCACTTTCTATTACCGCGATAAAGAGCTTTTTGCCAATGACAGCATGAATTCTATTGAAAAAGTTGAACTCAAGTTCAACGGTGAAACACAAGAGATGGTGTATGAGCCCGAAAACGAGCGATTCATGCTTACATATGAGAACATCCCTAACGGAAAGCATGAGTACTCTTATCTTGTTACCAAAGACGGCAAGACAACAGAGGTCACAGATCCTTATAACACCAAGGACGGTGTCTCTGCCATCGACTTTCAGCAGGCTGACTTGACTGTATCTGCCTCAACCAGGCCAGCAGCCATTGATTATAGCCAAAATGCTGTTCTGAGTGTGGATATAGCAGGACAGACTGATGAGGTGAAGATTACTAAAATTCTCGCTGATACTTCCTCATTGGGAGGTCCTGATCAGCTGGAAATCGACCCTTCACTCGGCAAAATCACCATTGCTGCAGATGACAGCACTACCGCAGGTGTGAAAAAGATTCCTGTTACAGCAGTAGATTCTTATGGCAATGAATATAGCGGGAATGCCGAGATTGAAATCAAAACACGGCAATCTGCCGGCGAAGCTGATTTCGACTGGGATGAGTCAGTCATCTACTTTATGCTGACAGACCGTTTCTTTGACGGCAATTCCTCCAACAATGATCCATACGGACTGAATTATGACGAATCCCGCGGCGCCTATCAGGGCGGGGATTTCAAAGGGGTAACAGAAAAGCTGGACTACCTTGATGACCTTGGCATCAATACGATCTGGATTTCCCCGGTCGTCGAAAATATCCAATATGATGTCCGCAGTGGTGAGGCTGATGGCGAACCGTATTATGCCTACCACGGCTACTGGGCGGAAAATTTCAGCAAGCTGAATCCTCATTTCGGCACGATGGAGGACTTCCATACCCTCATCGACGAAGCCCATGAGCGCGGCATTAAAATCATGGTGGATGTTGTATTGAACCATACCGGATACGGCCTCAAAGAGCTGGATGCCGGCAAAGAAAACCCTCCGCCAGGCTACCCGGATGATGAAGACCGGAGCCGCTTCAAGGATATCGTCCGCCAGGGTAATGTGGGCACCGATGAAGTGGTTGGCGAGCTGTCCAGCCTGCCGGATATCAAAACAGAGGATCCTGCCGTCCGCAAGCAGATCATCGACTGGCAGACAGACTGGATTGAAAAAGCAACAACAGCAAACGGCAACACAATCGATTATTTCCGCGTGGATACCGTTAAACACGTAGAGGATGCGACCTGGATGAGCTTCAAAAATGCGCTCACCGAAAAGATGCCGGCATTCAAAATGATCGGGGAAGCATGGGGTGCAGCACCAGGCAATGATTTTGGCTACCTAGAGTCCGGAATGATGGATTCCCTGCTGGACTTCGGCTTCAAAGAAACAGCCCGCAATTTTGTGAATGGCAAACTTAAGGCCGCCAATGATGCCCTTGCTGCCCGGAATGCAAAAGTGGATAACACCGCAACACTGGGCCAGTTTTTAAGCAGCCATGACGAGGACGGTTTCCTGCATTCACTCGGCGGTGATAAGGGCAAAATGAAGGTAGCAGCCTCCCTGCAGGCAACTGCAAAAGGCCAGCCTGTTATCTATTATGGGGAGGAGCTTGGACAGACAGGCGCCAACAACTATCCTCAGTATGATAACCGCTACGATTTTGCATGGGATAGAGTGGAAGGCAATGACATGCTCGAGCATTATAAAAAGATCCTTAACTTCAGGAAGGACCATTCCAAGGTTTTTGCCAAAGGTGACCGTACAGTGACTGGCGGCTCTGACAAGGAGCAATTCCTGCTGTTTGCCCGCAGCTATGGGGAGCAGACCGTGTATGCCGGCCTAAACACAGCGGATAAGGCAAAAACCATTAAGCTGGCTGTTGATTCAAAAGCAGCCACAGTAACAGATCATTATTCTAATAGAAGCTACCAAACTACTGAAGCTGGAGAAGTTGTTCTGACAATCCCGGCCAACTCAGATGGCGGCACTGTCCTGCTGACCGTGGATAACGGCAGCATCACAGGGGCATCGCTTCAAAGCGGGGAAGAGGGCGAGGAACCTGAAATCGAGCCGATTCCTGAGAACTCTGTCCGCATCCACTATAACCGTGCCGACGGCAGCTATGAAAACTACGGGGCATGGCTCTGGAATGACGTGAAGTCCCCGTCAGCCAATTGGCCGGTCGGTGCTACTATGTTTGAAAAGAAAGACAGCTATGGTGCCTATATTGATGTACCCCTTGCTGAAGGAGCCAAAAATATCGGCTTCCTGATCATGGATGTGTCCAAAGGGGATGCAGGCAAGGACGGCGGAGATAAGAGCTTCACTATTTCCTCGCCGGAGATGAATGAAATCTGGATAGAGCAGGGATCTGATCAGGTGTTTACCTATGAACCTGTCGATCTTCCGGATAACACAGTCCGCATCCATTATACCCGTGACAACGGGGATTATGATGAATTTGGACTATGGCACTGGGGCGATTCAGCAGCTCCTTCAGAAAACTGGCCTGCTGGCGCAGCTGATTTTACCGGAACAGACCGGTACGGGGCGTATGCTGACATCGAACTGAAGGAAGATGGCAAGGAACTGGGCTTCCTTATCGTGAATGAAAGCAATGGGGAAAAGGATGCCGGTGACAAGACCTTCAACCTGCTGGATAAATATAATCAGCTTTGGATCAAGCAGGGAGACGATCTGGTCTATATTTCACCATATGGAGACGTGGCATCAGGGATGACCACTGCAGAAGTCATCTCAGAAGATACGATTCTATTGAATTTTACCATGACAGAAGGATTGACTGCAGACGGATTGAAAGCCGGCTTATCAATCACTGATAAGGACGGTAAAGAAATATCCATTACAAGTGCAAAGATTACTGGTGATAAAACGGCTGAAGTTAAAGCGGTATTCGATCTTGAGAAACTGCCGCTTTCCGTAACCTATTCCGGCCGCACAGTTTCTGCTTCATCAGGCTGGCGGATGCTTGATAAGCTGTACAGCTATGATGGCGATGACCTTGGAGCCACCTACAAAAACGGCGGAGCGGTGCTGAAACTGTGGGCGCCGACAGCAAGCAGGGTTACAGCCAATTTCTATGATAAAAAAGACGCTGCCAAGCTGATCGGCAGTGTAGACCTGGAACTTGGCGATAAGGGTGTCTGGTCAATAGACATTCAGCCTTCCGAGCTTGATATAGAAGACCTTGAAGGCTATTACTATCAGTATGAAGTAACCAATAACGGCGTAACGAAAAAGGTGCTGGATCCTTATGCGAAGTCGATGGCTGCTTTTACCGTCAACACGAAAGGGGAAGCCGGACCAGACGGCGATGATGTTGGAAAAGCGGCGATCATCGATCTGAAGGGAACAGATCCGAACGGCTTTGACCATGCCAGCATCAAAGGATATGAAAAGCGCGAGGATGCCATCATCTATGAAGTCCATGTCCGCGATTTCACTTCTGATCCTTCGATTGAAGGCGACTTGAACTCAAGATGGGGCTCTTATAAAGCATTCATCGACAAGCTAGATTATATTAAGTCGACTGGTGTGACACACGTCCAGCTTCTGCCTGTCATGGCCTGGTATTTTGGCGATGAAACCCAAATGGGCGAGAGAGAAATGGAATATTCAGCAGGAGGAAACGAGTATAACTGGGGCTATGACCCGCACAGCTATTTCTCTCCTGACGGGGCTTACTCGGAAAATCCTGAAGACGCTGAGCTGCGTGTGAAGGAACTGAAGGAATTGATTGACGCAATCCACGATGCCGGCATGGGTGTGGTCCTTGACGTTGTTTACACTCACATGGCCAAAGCAAGCACGCTCAATGATATTGTGCCAAACTACTATGCTTTCCAGGATGCCAAAGGCAATTTCCTTGGAGGGTTCGGCAATAATCTTGCGACAAGCCATACAATGGCTGAAAAGCTGATGGTTGATTCTGTGAAATACTGGTTTGAAGAATACAAGATTGATGGCATGCGCTTCGATATGATGGGGGATGCAACTTATCCGTCCATTCAGAATGCTTATGATGCAGCTGCCGAAATCAATCCGGATGCCCTGTTCATCGGAGAAGGCTGGCGGACATTTGCAGGTCATCTTGCCGACCCGGCACTTGAAGGAATGGGAGCAGATCAGGATTGGATGGATAAGACTGATGATGTCGGTGTATTTTCGGATGAAATCCGCAATGAGCTGAAATCCGGATTCGGTTCGGAAGGGGAGCCGAGATTCATCACAGGCGGTGCCCGTGATCTGGGTGTTATTTTCAATAATATCAAAGGCCAGCCGTCCAATACTGCAGATGATGATCCAGGCGACATGGTCCAGTATATTGCAGCACACGATAATCTACCGCTGTATGATGTAATCGCCCAGTCTATTAAAAAAGACCCGGCCATCCCGGAAAATAATCTGGAAATTCATAAGCGGATCCGCCTCGGCAACTCGCTGATCCTGACCTCGCAGGGAACTGCCTTCCTGCATGCCGGCCAGGAATACGGCCGGACAAAGCAATGGCTCGCTGAAGGAGTGCCGGAGCAGAAATACCATGAGCTGACAGATGAAAATGGGGTTCCGTTTGGATACTTTATCCATGATTCTTATGATTCATCTGATGCGATCAACAAATTTGACTGGCAGAAAGCCACTAATGCATCAGCTTATAAAGTAAATACAATGACACGCGAATACACTGAAGGCCTGATTGAACTGCGAAGATCAACAAACGCCTTCCGCCTTGGAGATAAAGAGCTTGTAGACAAAAACGTTTCCCTGCTTAGTTTCCCTGAAATGAAGGATCAGGATCTGCTGATTGCATATAAAAATGTATCAACAGACAAAACGGGCAGCTATTATGTGTTCATGAATGCTGACAGCAAAGCCCGCAGCCTGACGCTTGGGGAACTGGATCTCTCGAAAGGGACTGTTCTTGTGGATAACGACGAAGCTGGAACCAAGGCCGTTAAGAATCCGTCCGGCTTCACATTGGCAGATGGAAAGCTGACACTGGATCCATTAACAGTCGTAATTATCAAGGAAGGCGCAAAGGGAGAGGGAAACCCTGGCGGCAATGGGGGCGGCAATCATGAGCCTTCCAATCCGCCTGCACCTGGGAAGCCTGGAACCATCGAGCTTCCGGCAGGGGCTGCAGAAATAGTCAGACAAAAAAATCCATCCGGCAAAATGGAGGTTATTACAAAAATCCGTTCCGAGAAGATAGCGGAGATCGTAAATACCATCTCAGCGGATAGAAAAATGATAGCAGTGAAACTGGAAAAGCCGTCTTCAGGGGAAACTGTTCTGGCACAGCTGCCGGCAAAGCTGATCAGTGAAGCTGTTCGAAAGGATAAAGATGTCATCATTGAAATCCAGGCAGATGGTGCAATCTACAGGATTCCTTTATCAGAGATTGATACTGCGGCCCTGGCCAAAAAGCTTGGAGTCTCTGAAGATGCTGTTTATATTACAGTGTCTGTTAATCAAGCTTCAGCACCGTCTAAAAATGCTCAGGTTGTGTCAGATGCGTTTGCGTTTGAGCTTGAGGCACATGCTGGAGATAAGAAAGAGAGCATTTCAGCATTTGAAAAGTTTGCAGAAAAAGAGATTATGGGCAGCAAGGAATTTGATCCTCGCAAGTCCACTGCAGTCAGATTTAATCAGGATGGCAGCTTTACAGTTGTTCCAACTGTATTTGACGGCAAAACGGCGAAGATCAAATCACTGACGAATTCCGTATATGCCATAGTTGAGAATGATAAGTCATTCCCGGATGTTGACGGGTTAAGCTGGGCAGAAGAGTATATTGAAACCCTTGCTTCCAAATATATCATTAAAGGAAAAGCAGATGGGAAGTATGCACCAGGGGAGGAAATCACTCGTGCAGAATTCACTGTCTTGCTTGTAAGGGCTCTAGGGCTTCCGGCAAAAGCGTATGATAAGAAATTCTTAGATGTTAAGGGAAATGAGTGGTTCAATGCAAACGGGGAACTGACAGCAGCTGTCCACTTCGGCATTATCAGCGGCAAACCGGATGGCACCTTTGCGCCAAACGAAAAGCTGACACGTGCCCAGGCAGCCATTATGATCGCCAGAGCAATGGATCTGGACATCCTGGAGTTTGACAAGTCGCAGCTGAATGCTAATAAAAAGCTGACAGACTTTAAAGATGCCAGCCAATTTGGAGCATGGGCAAAAGAAGGTGCCGAGGCTGTCTATCAATCAGGCATTATGTCAGGAATGACGAAATCCACATTCAATCCAAACGGTTACACCAAACGTGATCAAATGGCAAAAATCCTTGCAGAATTCCTGCGAAAAGCAGAAATGATGAATTAAAAAAGTGAGAAGGCATCTTCCGGTTGTTTCGACAAAATCCGGGAGGTGCCTGTCACCAAATAAAAGCCGGCTGAAGAAAATTCAGCCGGCTTTTTGAATGCAATTTTCATTTCATACTTCGACAAAAATCGGGAGGTACCTGTCACCGAATAACCAGCCCCCGTCTCTTCTTCAAAGGGATGCTATAGCAATCATCACAAACTCCATCGTTATCGACAAACTCCGTGTAGTCAGTAATTTCAGATTGGCATTGAGAGCAAATCCATTTTTCTTTGACAGCCTGCTCCATATGATCATCTCCTTTTATTGTCAATATTCTGTATATTTTGATGTTTTCCTGCAAGATTTTTTTATAACTTTAGTTATTACTAGACGAATATATAGCTGTTTGTTAATATAAACTTATCGTTCTTTAAAAAGAACAAATTAGTGTTATCTTTATGTTCTCAATAAAGAATAATTAATATCTTAAAAAGAAGGTGTGCGTCCATGAAGATTTTTTTCTTGTTTCTTCTTATTTTGGCTTTGCCAGGCAGTGAATTTATACATGAAAAGCAAACGGCTGCGAAGATGCCAGAAAGAGTATTCGGTAAAGAAGAAATGGCTGCCCCTTCAGTGGATATGACAAAGAAAGATGGGTGGCATCTTGTCTGGAATGATGAATTTCACGATGAAAAGTCATTCATAAAGTGGAATCCGCAAAATTGGCCATCAGAAAAAAATGGAGAATGGCAGTATTACCTTCCGGAAAATATTGATGTCAGGGATGATCTCCTGGTTATTTCAAGCAGAAAAGAGTCTTATAAGGGACGAAGCTATACCTCTGGTGCTGTTACGACTGAAAGCAAGTTTGAGTTCACTTATGGAAAAATTGAGATCAGAGCGAAGCTGCCGAAGGGAAGAGGCATATTTCCCGCTTTCTGGCTTGTGAATTCCGACGAAGACTGGCTGCCGGAAATAGATATCATGGAGAATATTGGCCAGGCTCCGAACGAGCTTTATTATGTTGTTCATTGGAAGGACGAAGCCGGCAAACAAAAAAGGGATTACACAAAGATAACGGAGGATATTGATTTCTCTGAGGATTTCCATCTGTACGGTCTAATATGGGAACCGGGAAGAATCATATGGACACTGGACGGCAGAAACGTCTTTGAAACAGATAAATTTTCGCCGGATTCGCCTCTCTTTCTGTATATAAATACGGCCATCGGCGGAAACTGGCCGGGACCGCCGGATCCGCAGGATGATTTTCCAAAAGAATTGCTGATTGACTATGTCAGGGTATACCAACAAGGAGGGATAGGACAGTGATAGTACTGCTGTATGTATCTTTTGCCATCTTTTTTGCCTTTGTGATTATGCAGTCCCTCTATATTTTAATTCCATTGTTCAAGGAAGAGAAAAAAAAGCGCAAGGAAGTCAGGCAAATGTACAGCTTTTCCGTCATTGTGCCAGCTTTTAACGAAGAAAAAGTGCTAGAATCCTGTATCATCGGCTACAGTGGCCAGAGGCATCAGGAATCAGAGCTGATCATTGTAAATGACGGATCAACTGACCATACAATTGACATGCTTACAGAGGTATTGTCCCTGGTGCCATGCAGAAGGGCTTTTTCAAGAAAATTAGAGCATAAAGAGATAACAGCTGTATTTCAATCAGAGCGGTACTCCAATATCTTTGTCATTGACAAGCGAAATGGCGGAAAATCGGATGCCTTGAATGCCGGAATCAACTTCAGCCAAAATGACATTGTTGTTACGCTTGATGCGGACAGCATATTGGAGAGGAACAGCCTTTCAGAAATGAATGCTGAATTCCAGGATTCAAGCATTATTGCCTGCGGTGGAAACGTCCTTATTGCACAGGCTTTCAGCGGGCACGTCCATCATCTTAAACCTACTTTTAAGCTAAAGGGGATCATTAAATTTCAGTTCCTCCAATATTTAACCGCGTTTTATCTTCATAAACGGGCCCAGGCATCGCTCGGAGCCATGACGGTCATAGCAGGAGCATTTGGAGCATTCCGCCGGGAGGTCCTATTTAATATTGGCGGTTTTCGGGAAACGATTGGCGAGGATATGGATATTACCCTTAAGATCCAGAAGCTGATCAAAGAACATGGCTGTGTCCACAGAATTTCCTACGTCCCAGCCGCTGTCTGTTATACTGAATGCCCCAGTACGCTAAGGGACATGTTCAAGCAGAGGGTCCGCTGGCAGAAAGGCTTTATTGACTGCCTGATACAATACCGGAAATCCTTTTTCCGCAAACTGCCTTTTGGCTTTTCTATTGTCTTTTTGTTTGACCAATTCCTTGTCGGCACATTGAATGCCTTTCCAATGCTGGCCATACCGGCGATGCTGCTGTTGAATCAGGGCCAGCTTCTGCTTGTGCTCATGCTCGGTTCAGGGGCCGTCTTCCTGTATATCTATCAATTTTTTACAACATTGTTTATCAGCCATCTGCATGGGGTTTCCTTTCGGAAGAGGGATATACTCAGGATCCTTATCTTTCTGCCGGCGGATATATTATTCTACCGCATTATGAATCTATTGTTTGTCGCTTACGGGACGGTGTCCTTTTTTCATAAATCTAAAAGCTGGAATAAGCTTGAGAGGTCTGGAAATCTGGCATGGAAAGGGGCGGAAAAGGCGTGAGCATGAAGGCTGCAAAGGGAGCGGTTGCTTTTGGTTTTCTGGTGCTGCTGACCCTGATGATATCAGGTTTCAGTTTTGTCGTTGACGAATATGATATTCTCGCTGTTGAGCATCAGGGATTATATCCCGCAGACCAATCCTTTCACTTGGATGCCTGCACCAAGGAATCTACGATAAAAAAGCCTCCAAAAGAGGCGGCAGCTAAAGTTCCTGTCTTGTCATACCATCATATTGTAAGCAGAGAGGACCTGTCTGAAAGCCACTATATCAAAGGTAAACTGAATCCAATGGTTGTATTAAAGGAAGACTTTGAAAAGCAAATGGCCTATTTAAAAGAGAAAGGCTATACATCTTTGACGTTATCTGAGCTATATGATTTTTTAGCAAGGAAAAAGGATGTTCCTACTAAGAGCGTTGTTATCACCTTTGATGATGGTTATAAGGATAACTATGTGGAAGCCTATCCTATCTTAAAAAAATACAATTTCACAGCTGTCAGCTTTATCATAACCGGGTATGTGACAAGCAAGCTCCATCCTTATGTGCCTGAGGAAATCCAGTATCTCAGCCTTCATGAAATAGAAAGAGGCTGTGATGTATTCGACTATCAGAGCCATACCTACAATCTTCACCAGAGGGAAAAAAACCGGTTTAATCAGGATGCTTCCTTTCTGCTGACAAAAGAGGCAGATCAGATTGAAAAAGACCTAAGAACCAGCATCAGGCAATTGGAAGGCAGAAAAAAGGCGTTTGCCTATCCTTACGGGGAATACTCTCCGAATACGATAAACTCCCTAATCAATCTAGGGTTTCGAATGGCATTTACTGTAGAGAAAAAAGCGGCAGAGAGGGGCGACCGCATTTATGAGATCCCGAGGCTGCCGGTGGTGGCGGAAACGACTATGGAGGAGTTTATAGAGTATGTGAAGCCATAGGATATATTACTGCAAGGGAGGCTGCTGAAGAGCGCCTCCTATTTTCGTGCAGCCACCCGTATTTTAGGATTTCCATTAGTTACCTTGCCTTACCCAGCCCGATTATCAAGTTAAAATTCGACAAAATTCGGGAGGTGCCTGTCACCAATATAAAAATTTTCAGAATTAACCTTGATTTTGAAAGGGTTTTCATTTATACTTTCCCTAAACCGGTTTACTAAACCGATTTACTAAATCGGTTTATAGAGAGGGACCATAAAATGAATAAAATAACAATGCAAGATGTTGCGGTGAAGGCCGGCGTTTCCAAGAGCACAGTCTCGCAATATATCAATAATCGCTATGAGTATATGGCCGAGGCTACGAAGATCCGGATTCAGGAAGCGATCAGTGAGCTGGGCTATATACCCAACTTTGTGGCTAAAAGCCTCAAGCAGAAAAAGTCCTCCACAATAGGGGTGATTGTCGCCAATATTCTCCATACATTTTCGACAGAGATTATCCGGGCGATAGAGGATGTCTGCGAAACGAATCATTTTCACTTGTTTGTCTGCAATTCGGATGAAAATCCGGAAAAGGAGCGTGCATATATTGATATGCTCCTGGCAAAGCAGGTGGATGGCTTGATCATCTTTCCTACAAAAGGAAATGCCTTGCTCTATGAACAGCTAAAGCGCTCGAATTTTCCCATTGTTTTCGTGGACAGAAAGCCGGTAAAACCCATTTATCCCACTTTCCTCCTTGATAATGTAAAAGCTGCAGAGATTGCTGTTGAAGAGCTGCTCAGGCATGAACAAAGGAAAATTGGGGTAGTGTCCATGTCGACCGCCCAGAAAGTAACCCCCCGATTAGAGCGGATTGAAGGATACCGGAAGAAGCTTAAAGCTAATGGCATTACCCCAAATGAAGAATGGATCATTGCAGCAGAACGGCATGAAATTTTTGATAAGCTGGAAAATCTCTGGCTTGCAGATGAGATGCCCGATTGTTTCTTTGCTACAAATGATCTTTCCCTTATCGAACTTCTGAAGTTTCTAAGAAAAAAGAAGCTTCGTATACCGGAGGATGTCAGTGTAGTAGCAATAGACGATTCTGATTTCCTTGAGATCGCAGCCACGCCAATCACAGCTATTAAACAGCCAACCTTTGAGATTGGCAAGGATGCGGCCGTAGAGCTTCTGAGGCTTATAGGAGAGCAGGAAATGGCAGAATCATATGAAGTAAAAAGATACGCTCCGCTCCTGGTTGAGCGGGAGTCGATAAAGAGTTAGGAGAGAAAGCAAATGACATCACCGAAAAAAGTCTTAACCATAGGGGATGCCATGATTACCCTTAATCCATCGGCGAAAGGCCCGCTTAGGTTCGTGACAAGCTTTGAGCGAAAGATAGGAGGCGCTGAGCTGAATTATGCAATTGGATGCGCAAGGCTTGGCCTCAGCAGCAAGTGGGTCAGCCGGCTTGGCAATGATGAATTTGGCCGGGTCATCTATAACTTCGCCCGCGGTGAAGGAATCGACACAGCCGCAGTGGATTTTGTCGAAGGCAGCCCTACCTCGCTGAATTTTAAGCAGATAAACGAGGATGGGTCAGGAAAGACCTTTTATTACCGATACAACTCGCCGATTCTTGCCTTATCGGAAGACATGATTGATGAAAAGATTCTGGAAGGTGTAGACCTCCTTCATCTGACAGGCGTGTTCATGGCAATAGACAAAAAAAATCCGGGTATTTCATTAAAGCTTGCCAGACTGGCAAGGGAAAAACAAATACCAGTCTCCTTCGATCCCAATATCCGGCTTAAGCTCTGGACGATCGAAGAGGCAAGAAAAGCTTATAAAGCCATATTTCCATATACAGACATCCTCCTGACGGGGCTCGATGAGATCAGACAAATCAACGGCAGTGATTCTGAGAAAGATTTGGCGTTATTTGCAAGCGATTACAGCATTGCGGATCTGGTTATAAAGGACGGGGCCAACGGGTCGAAGCTTTTGAGAAATGGAAGCTGGACAAAGGCAGAGTGCTTTCCGGTAAAAGCAGTTGATACAGTGGGAGCCGGAGACGGCTTTGATGCAGGCTATACATACGGCTGGCTGCATGGCTACAGCCCGGAAGAGCTTCTCCGCTTTGCCAATGGTACAGGGGCACTTGTTACAACCGTTTCAGGGGATAATGAAGGTCTGCCATACCTGGAGGAAGTAAAGGCATTTATAAATAAAGAAGAAATCGTTGAACGCTGAGGGGGAGCCTATGAAAACTACAGCTGCCATTCTAGAGGAAATGAGAGCGGTTTGTACAGCAGTTGATGCTGAACAATATCAGTCATTTGTTGAACTCCTAAAAGGAGACGGAAGATTTTTCTTTGCGGGAGAAGGCAGATCCGGGCTCGTTGCCAAAGCAATTGCCATGCGCCTGATGCACAGCGGTAAAACCGTATATGTTGTAGGTGAAACAACAACACCTGCGATTTCGGAAAATGACATTCTTATTGTTTTATCAGGATCCGGAAAAACCGGCCAGGCTATGTCCGTTTCTGAAAACGCTTCAAAGACAGGGTCTAAGGTATTTCTAGTCACGACAAGCAAGGAGGCTGTCCAGAATCCTGTTTTTGCCGGATGCCTAGTTATTCCGGCTGCGACAAAATATCGCCTGCCCGGAGAGCCAAAGACTATTCAGCCTTTGGGCAATCAATTTGATCAGGCTGCTCACCTTCTGCTCGATGCAGCCATCATAGACAGTCTTGATGAAAATGATGTAAACGATGAAATGAAAAAAAACCATACCAATCTTGAGTAGGAGGCCCATCATGTCAACAATAACGATTTCTCACGAAGAAGCTAAAAAGCTCGTTATACAAAAGCTGACTGCAGCCGGCTTGAATCAGGAGCATTCAGAAAAAGTAGCGGAAATACTCGTCCATGCCGATCTGCGCAACGTAAATTCACATGGTGTGCTAAGAACGGAGCATTATGTGAACCGCCTGAATGCGGGGGGGATCAATCCGGATGCCAATATCACATTCAACAAAACAGGACCGGTGACCGGTGTAGTGGATGGCGATGACGGCTTCGGGCATGTAATCGGTGATGAGGCCATGAAGCAGGCGATTTCCATGGCAAAGGAAAACGGCATTGGAATGGTCACAGCCATTAACAGCAGCCACTGCGGTGCGCTCAGTTATTTTGTACAGGAAGCTGCGGAAGAGAATCTGATTGGGATCGCCATGACTCATACTGACAAAATTGTGGTGCCTTTCGGCGGAAAAGAGGCCTTCCTTGGCACAAACCCGATTGCTTATGGAGTCCCTGCAAAGATGAATAAGCCATTCATCCTGGACATGGCAACATCCAATGTAGCCTTCGGCAAGGTGCTCCAGCATAAAGAGGAAGGCAAGGATATTCCTGAAGGCTGGGGAGTAGATGAAAATGGGGCAGCCGTAACGGATCCCGGCAAGGTGGTTTCACTTCTGCCGTTTGGAGGACCTAAAGGATATGGCCTTTCCATGATCGTCGACATTTTTTCAGGACTTCTTGCAGGAGCGGCTTTTGGTCCGCATGTTGCAAAAATGTATGGCGACCTTGACAAAAAAAGAAAGCTTGGCCATTATTTCTGTGCCATTAATCCTGCCTTTTTCACTGATGAAGAAGCGTTTCTCGAAAATATGGACCGCATGATGGACGAAATCAGGCAATCGCCTCCTGCACCAGGGTATTCAAGCGTACTGGTTCCAGGGGAAATCGAGCAGAGAAATGAAGAGAAGAACCTAAAGGAAGGCATTACCATTGCCTCAACTGTACACGAATATTTAACCAACTAATACAAACTTGGGAGGAATTACAAATGAAAGCAAAGTGGTTATCAGGCGTCTTGGCTGCAACATTACTTCTTAGTGCATGCGGTTCCGGAGGTTCAAACGGGGCCAGCGGAGATGGTGATGGAAAAGTAATCAAGTGGAAATTCGGCCATCTTGCAGATGAGAATCATATCTGGCATAAAACGGCAGAAGAATTTGCAAGCCTTGTGGAAGAGAAAACAGATGGACAGATTGAAATTCAAATTTTTCCAAATAACTCTTTAGGGGGAGAAACCGATACCATTAATGCGATTCAGGCAGGCACAGCCGATATGGTTATCTCGGGCGAAACCCTGCAGAACTGGGCGCCAAAAGCAGCTTTGATGGCAGTTCCATATGCGTTTCGTGATCTGGAGCATGTAAAAAATGTCGTAGAAGGCGAAATTGGTGAAGAGATTGAAAAAGAAATTACGGAAAAAGCTGGATTAACACCGCTGTACTATCATACAAGGGCTCCGCGAAACCTAACTTCATCAGAGCCGATTGAATCACCTTCTGATCTGAAAGGCTTCTCCATGCGTGTGCCGAATGTTCCTTTATTCCTCAAAGTTTGGGAGGAAGCGGGTGCTAAACCACAGGTTATGGACTTTAACGAAGTCTTCACAGGCCTTCAGCAGGGAGTCATCAAAGGGCAGGAAAACCCGGTCGACTTAATTCAGAGCGGCGGTCTTTACGAGGTTCAAAAGTATGTTAACCGTACAGAGCATGTATATTCATGGATTTATATTCTTGTAGGAAACAAACAGTTTGAAGCGCTGAATGAAGAGCAGCAAAAAGCTGTAAAGGAAGCGGCTGAAGAGGCTCAAGCCTTTGGGGAAGAGCTTTATGACAAAGAGATTTCCAAAATCGAGTCTGAGCTGGAAGATGAAGGCATGGAGTTTATCGACGTAGACCAGGATGCTTTCCGCGAAAAGATGCAGCCTGCAATCAAAGACAGCCTGAAGCCTGAACAGTATGAGCTTTATGAGAAAATCCTTGAAGTAGAATAATAGATCGGCTGATTGGGAAAGGCACCGGGAATCTTGCCCGCAGTGCCTTTCTTCAAACCTTTTATCAGCTATAGAGAAAGGAAGGTATAACGATGAAAATAAGAATCTGGCTGGACCGTGCATTATCTTTTCTGACAGTTGCCAGTTTTTCAGGTGTCATCATCGTTGTTATGATCCAGATTATGTCCAGGTATCTCCCTTATACAGCCATCTGGACTGAAGAACTTACCCGCTATCTGTTCTTGTATGCAATTTGCTTTGGGGCTCCGCTTGCTTTGCTGCGGGGGGAATTCATAAATGTTGATTTGATCTTTGCAAAGATGTCCCATAATGTCCGCAGATTTTATGAGGTATTTATATATTTGCTCATTCTCTTCCTTGGGGTAATCCTGGTGAAGGAAGGGTGGTTTTTTTATCAGCTTGGGAAAAATCAGACGTCAGCGACCATGCCTTTCCAGATGTCTGCCATTCATGCATCCATCCTGATTATGAGCATCTTCCTGGTGTTATATTCTATCGTAAAAATCATTAGGCTTATCCGCAATAAAGAAGACTTTAATTCACAGATTGGCGGTGGAGAACTATGATGGCAGCCGTGCTGTTCTTTTCTTTTATCATCTTGATTTTCCTTGGCGTGCCAGTTGCCTTCAGCCTTGGCCTGTCATCGCTCATTTATCTGATCCTTGGCGATATTCCGCTGAATATCATTCCTCAAAAAATGTTCGGGGGACTAAATTCCTTTGTTCTGTTATGTATCCCGGGCTTCATTCTTGCAGGGAACCTGATGAATGCTGGAGGCATCACCGATCGGATCATCAATTTTGCCAATAATTGCTTTGGCCATATCCGCGGCGGTCTTGGACTTGCTAATGTCGGGTCCTCCATGGGATTTGCGGGAATCTCCGGAACTGCACTGGCAGATACGGCAAGCATTGGGGCAGTGTTGATTCCAGCAATGAAGAAAGAAGGCTACGGAGCCGGCTTTTCTGCTGCAGTAACAGCATCATCCTCTACAGTAGGACCTATCATTCCTCCATCCCTGCCGATGATCATTGTCGGGACGCTGGCATCGGTATCAATCGGAGACCTTTTCCTTGCCGGAGCGCTGCCTGGTCTGCTGCTCGGTGTGGGACTTATGATTCCTACTTACATCATTTCTGTAAGGCGCAAGTATCCAAAGGGGGAAAGAAAATCTCTGAAGGAGATTTGGAAAAGCTTTACCGGTGCCTTTTGGGCGCTGTTCATGACAGTTATCATCCTTTATGGAATCCTTGGCGGATATTTCACACCAACAGAAGCCTCCATCATTGCTGTTTTGTATGCCTTTGTCATCGGAATTTTTGTCTATAAGGAGCTTCCTGTAAGAAAAATCCCGGAAATTATGCTGTCCTCCATGACGAGCACAGCCTCCATTATGCTGCTGGTCGGCTTTGCGAATCTGTTTGGGTGGATCATGGTCAGCGAACAGATTCCGCAAATGGTTGCCGATACCATTCTTGGTATCTCAAGCAATCCAATTGTAGTCATTCTGCTGATTAACCTGCTCTTGCTGTTTGTCGGTACTTTTATGGAAACAATCGCAGCTCTTGTGATCCTGTTCCCGGTATTATTGCCGGTTGCCGCTTCGGTCGGCATGGATCCAGTCCAGTTCGGAGTCATGATGGTATTGAATCTTGTCATTGGACTTGTAACACCGCCAGTCGGTGTATGTCTCTTCGTTGCATCTCAAATCGGCAAGGTATCCATTGGAAAAACAGCGAAGGAGCTGGTGCCATTCCTTGGTGTCAGCCTGGCGGTCCTGCTGCTTGTAGCATTCGTGCCGCAAATCTCACTGTTCCTGCCAAGCTTATTTGAATAGGAGGAGAAAATTATGAAGGCAGTACAAATACCAAAAGCAATGGAAATGGAAATTATTGATACGGAAAAACCGGCCATCTCCCATCCTGAAGAAGTACTTGTAAAAGTAAAGCGGGTAGGGATCTGCGGCTCGGATATGCATATCTATCATGGAACCAATCCGCTGGCCACATATCCAAGAGTCCCCGGGCATGAAGTCGCGGGAGAAGTCGTTGAAATAGGATCGGGCGTTACGGGCGTAAAGCCTGGCGACCATGTAGTGGTTGAGCCGATCCGCTATTGCGGGGAATGCTATGCATGCCGGACAGGCAGACCTAATGTCTGCAGCACCCTGTCTGTGTTCGGCGTACATGAGGATGGAGGCATGCGGGAATATTTCGTTCTGCCGGAAAAGCAGCTTCATGCGGCAGACCCAACCCTTGACTGGGATGAAATCGTTCTGGCCGAACCATATACGATTGGTGCCCAGTCTGTCTGGAGAGGTGATGTTCAAGAAGGTGACTCTGTCCTCATCCAGGGCTGCGGCCCAATCGGCATCTGCATCCTGAAGATGGCGAAGCTCAGCGGCGCGCATGTCATCATGACTGATTTAAAACAAGAGCGCCTTGCGTTTGCCAAGGAAAATGGGGCTGATGAAGTCATTGATGCCGGAAAAGAGTCCGTCGAAGATAGAGTTATGGAGCTGACTGGAGGAGAGGGGACGAATATTGTCATTGACGCTGTGTGCCTGCCATCTACTTTTGAGCTGGGGGTAAACGTGGTTTCCCCGGCAGGACGGGTGGTTGTGCTGGGCTTTGACGAGAAGCCATCGCCCATTTCCCAGCTTCCTATCACCAAGAAGGAAGTTACCATTGTCGGTTCAAGATTACAGACAAACCAGTTTGGAAAAGTAATTTCCCTCCTGAACGAAGGAAAGCTTGAAGCAAATGGATTTATTACTCATAAATTTACTCTTGATGAAGTTCAGGAAGCGTTCAACTTTGTTGAGGAAAATCCGGACCAGGTGCGCAAAGCAGTCATTGTCTTTGAATGAGGAGTGATAGAATGAACGGAAAAATAGAAGTGTTGAATAAATTGGCAGATTCAAAGGTTGTTGCCGTTGTGCGGGGCAGGACTGCCGAAGAGGCTATTGACATATCGGCCGCAGCTTTAGAAGGCGGCTTCCAGGCAATAGAATTGACGTACACGACGCCTGATGTGGCAAAGGTATTTGAAGCTGTGAGAAGTGAGGGCGGGCTGATAGGCGCCGGGACAGTATTGGATCCGGAGACAGCCCGGCATGCCATTCTTAACGGGGCAAGCTTCATAGTCAGCCCCAATTTTAATAGAGACATAGCTGTAATATGCAATCGATACAGCGTGCCATACCTGCCAGGCTGTATGACCATTACGGAAATTGTGTCAGCCCTTGAAAGCGGAGCTGACATCGTGAAGCTTTTTCCTGCCAACCGCTTTGATCCATCCTTCATCGGTGCAGTCAATGGCCCGCTTCCGCAGGTGAAGCTCATGCCGACAGGAGGAGTAAATCTTCAAAACATTGGCAGCTGGCTGAAGGCTGGAGCTGTTGCTGCCGGGATTGGAAGCGACCTGAATAAAGCCTATCAATCTGGAGGAAAGGCAGCAGTCACAGAGCTCTGCCGGAAATACATAGCTGCTGCAGAGGAGAGTGGACAGAAATGAACATGACATTCCGCTGGTATGGCAGGAATAATGATACGGTAAACCTGGAGAACATCCAGCAGATCCCGGATGTAAAGGGCATAGTTTGGGCACTTCACCATAAACCTGCCGGAGATGTTTGGGAGAAGGAAGAGATTCAATCCGAGCTCGAGTATATTCAATCATTTGGCTTCCATGGAGAAGTTGTCGAAAGTGTAAATGTTCATGAATCAATAAAGCTCGGAAATGAAGAACGGGATTTTTATATAGAAAATTATAAACAGACCATCCGCAATCTTGGTGAATTTGGCGTCAAGGTCATCTGTTATAATTTCATGCCGATTTTCGACTGGACCAGGACAGAGCTTTATAAAGAGCTGCCGGATGGATCCACAGCCCTTTTTTATGAAAAGCTGAAGGTGGATAATCTGGATCCGCAGGAATTAATAGACACGGTTGCAGCTGCTTCTGACCTGACGCTGCCAGGCTGGGAGCCGGAAAAGCTTGCGCGGATCAAGGAGCTGTTTGAAGCCTATAAAGAGATAGGAGAGTCAGACTTGTGGAGGAATCTTGGGTACTTCCTGCATGAAATTCTGCCTGTAGCCGAGGAGGCAGGAATCAAAATGGCGATTCATCCGGATGATCCGCCATGGTCCATCTTTGGCCTTCCGCGCATCATGACAGGCAGAGAGAGCCTTGAAAAGCTTCTTGCCATTTCTGACTCACCTTCCAATGGCATTACATTCTGTACCGGTTCACTTGGGGCAAATCCGGCAAATGATATGGTGAAGCTTGCTGCGGAGTTTGCCGGAAGATCTCCTTTCGCCCATATCCGCAATGTAAAAATATATGAAAATGGCGATTTTATTGAAACCTCTCATTTGACATCAGATGGATCCATTAATATTAAAGGGGTTGTCAAAGAACTGTCCGATATTCAGTATGAAGGATATGTGAGGCCTGACCATGGAAGGCATATCTGGGATGAGAAATGCAGGCCGGGATACGGACTGTATGACAGGGCGCTTGGCATCATGTACCTTCACGGGCTGTGGGATGCCTATCAATCTGAAAAACGGGGGAATTCTAATGTTTCCAATTCATGAGAACCTTAATGGGAAAACCGCCGTTATAACAGGCGGGAGCGGGGTGCTTTGCTCAGAAATGGCACGGGAGCTTTCAAGGCATGGAGTCAATGTTGCTATTTTGAACCGGACTGCAGAAAAAGGAGAGGCCATCGCTTCTGAAATAAATGAGTCCGGCGGCAAAGCCATAGCTGCTGCCGCAGATGTTCTGGACAGATCCTCGTTGGAAAGCGCCAAAGAAGAAGTATTAAAAAGCTTTGGGCGGGTGGATATTTTAATCAATGGTGCAGGCGGCAATCATCCGGATGCTATCACGGCAGCCGAAACTTTTGACCCGGAATCCTCCGGCAAGACCTTCTTTGATATGGACGAAAAGGGGTTTTCACAGGTCTTTGCGAGCAATTTCACCGGGACATTTCTGGCCAGCCAAGTATTTGGCAAGGAACTTCTGAAGCAGGAATCGCCTATCATTATTAATATATCCTCAATGAGTGCGTATTCCCCGATGACAAAGGTGCCTGCTTATAGCGCTGCCAAATCGGCTATAAATAATTTTACCATGTGGATGGCTGTTCATTTTGCTGAGACGGGGATGAGGGTAAATGCTATCGCGCCTGGCTTCTTTTTAACTTCACAAAATCGTGATCTGCTCCTGAAGGAGGACGGGTCACATACTGCGAGATCAGAAAAAATCATCGCACATACACCAATGAAAAGATTTGGCAAGCCCAATGACCTTCTTGGCACGCTCTTATGGCTCGCCGATGGGGAATACTCCGGCTTCGTTTCAGGTGTGACCATACCTGTAGATGGCGGTTTCATGGCCTATTCAGGAGTTTAATACTTAAATGTCCACAGGAGAATTCCTGTGGATTTTTAACGAAAGAGGGATAATGATGAAAGTACAGCTGGCTCTTGACCGCCTGACAAATGAGGAGTGCTTCCGCATCGTTAAGGAAGCTTATGAAAATATTGACTGGATTGAAATAGGGACAGGCGTGATTAAAGAATATGGCATGGACATCATCCGCAGCATGAAAAAGGAATTTCCTGAAAAAGTGCTTGTAGCCGATATGAAGACATGTGATGCAGGGAGGCACGAAGCTAATCAGGCTTTCGGGGCAGGAGCGGATATTGTCACCGTAATGGGCTTCTCGCATAATGGAACTATTAAGGAAACACTCGAAGCAGCAGAGGCACATGGAAAAAGAATCATGATTGATCTATTGGGCATACACGACTCTGCCAGAGCGAGGGAAATTCATCAGCTCGGAGCCCGCCTGTTCTGTCTCCATATTGGGAAAGACATGCAGAAGGAGGGGCAGCTGGCAGACCCGGCGTTATTTCAGGCGGCAGAAGGACTTGAGGATTCAGAGATTGCCATAGCAGGAGGAATCTCAGAAAAAACAATTGGTACATTGAAAAATAGTATTGTGGACATTGCCATTGTTGGAAGTGCCATTACGGGCAGTGAAAAGCCGGGGGCCAGCAGTCTTTCACTGAAAAGGCTGATAGGGGCCGATTTGTAAACTAGTATTAACCATTTTCAGTTCTTAGAATAGACTTGTGCTTTTAGCACAGGTCTATTTTTTAAATTCCTTAAATTATCGTATTCTCTGCTAAGCGTGTACGCATTTCCATTCCTCAATAAAGCTGTCCCCGGGAATGCAGCTGTCTTAGAAAATGCTTAATATTGCTGGCTATCTATGGATAGGGGAAATTGAATAGTCTACAGTTACACGTTGAGGGAGAATGCTGCTAGCTGGGTGTTCGACAAAATTCGGGAGGTGCCTGTCACCATGAAATAAATCCCATATTTTACAACAAGCTATTTTCCTCCAATTCCATTAAAATCTATCTGATAACCATGAAGGAGGAACGCACTTGCAGCGGGCATTTAAGATTATTTTAACTTTATTTCTCTTGTTGACTATTCCGGTGTCGATTGACCTTAAAAAGGCGGAGGGAAGTATATTATATCCAGACGTAACTGCCTTTCGTGATGAAATATTATTTTTATCAGACAGAGGAATTATCAACGGATATTCAAACGGTAAATTTGGGCCTCAGGATCCGATTAAACGGGTACAGGCCGTTCACATGATTATTAGGGAACTTGGCATCAAAACGGGAGATGCGCCAAACCCTAATTTTAAAGATGTTCCCCCGGGCAGTTCTGGATATGATGCGATTGCCAAAGCAAAACAGCTGGGCATCATTTCAGGTAAAAGCGCTGGGATTTTTGATCCCAATGGTACGCTGACAAGAGGCCAGATGGCGATTATTCTTGTTAACGCCTATAAGCTTAAAGGCACTTCCTATTCAAGCTTTAAAGATGTGCCGGCCACAGCAAGCATTTATCCATTTGTACAGTCTTTGGCAGCACACAATATCACCACAGGCTATCCGGATGGAACTTTCCGTCCGAATGAGACCATGGTCAGAGCGCACTTTGCAGCGTTCATGTCCCGCTTTTTAAATGAGGACTTTAAACCGTTCGACATGGCAAAAGCACCAGTTCGCAGTACAGAAGAAATTGCAAAGAATGAGCAGAGTGTTGTTGTTATTGAGTTATATGATGAAAATGATGAACTTGTTTCACAAGGAAGCGGATTTATTGTGGCCAACCAGCTTGTAGCCACAAACTTTCATGTGATCAGCGGCGGAACAAGGGCTGTTGCCATTACAGAAAGCGGCAAGGAATTTGAGCTGGAAGGGGTAGTTAAATACGATGATTATCTTGATTTAGCGATTCTGAAGCCAGCAGAGAGAATTGGTTTTCCTTCTTTGCCATTGGCGAGCTTTAGTTCAGCTGTTAAAGGTGAAAAAGCAGTAGCAATCGGCAGCCCGTTTGGTTTGAAAAATACAATTTCAGAAGGAATTGTGTCTGGAAAGCAAATCTTTGAGGATGAAATGGGCAGCCTAAAAGCCATACAAACAACTGCTCAAATTACTTTTGGAAGCTCAGGCGGCCCTCTTTTAAACATGAAGGGCTATGTACTTGGATTGAATTCCTTTGGATTTGAAGATATTAATTTTGCTATTTCTTCAGACTATGTGAATGAGTTTCTAAAAGATTATAAGAAGGCTGACTTTAAAAAAATCAGCACCGAGAAATTTTCTGCAATGCCTGTTTTAGACTTTGAGGAAGATGATGAATGGGAAGAGGATGAGGTAAAAGAAGAGCGTCCGGAACCAATCAATATGGAACCTCTTCAAGGCACAAAGCAAACATTGTCTGATATCTTCCTTGATGCTGTACATGACAGTGAACTGCCGGTTGTGTATGGAATAAACGAAGATGGCGCGCTGATCGCTGTTAATTATGAAACCAAATCCATTAAGCGGCTGCCATTCAGTTTGCCTGCTGAGAGTGTTTTTTATGCGAATGGAGAGCTTTATGTCACCCTGTTAAAAGGAGAACACAGCTCTTATTGGTGGAATGAAACACAAAACGGTGCAGTCGCAATTGTAGATCCCCAGACATTAAAGATTAAAAAGTACTTTGATATCAATGTGGACCCGTATGACATTGTTGCTGATGAAAACTATTTTTATGTTTCTTCAGGTTCCGGCCAGTGGACATACTTAAAAAGCTACAATAAAGAAACCGGTATAGAAGTGTCTTCAAAATCAATCCGCCAGCAAAGCGAGCTCTTTATGCACTCTGATAAAAAGAGAATATATGCGGTAAACTCAGATACCAGTCCGCGGGATATGGAAGTCTTCACTGTTGAAAATGGTATATTCACCGGAGGCTATGATTCTCCTTATCATGGTGATTATAATTTAGATACCTATATGACCATTTCTCCGGATGGCCGTTATCTGTTTAACCATGCTGGAACAGTATTCAGATCAACCAGTTTAAGAGAAACAAATATGAAGTATTTCACTGACCTGAGAACAGGCTTCAGTGATGTTGCCTTCAATCCTGAATTGACAGAGTTCTATTTAACAATAGGCGATAGAATCTATGTTTATGACTATGAGACCTTTACACTTCGCAAAACATACAGCATGAGTGGAGAAGGATATTTCCTCTTTAACCACAAAGGCAAACTGGTGGTTTTAGGAGAAGAAGTTTCTCAGAGTACAGGAATTTGGAAGACTTTTATTATGTCGGGCAACGTGAAATAGTGAAAAAATAATGAAGCCTTGTGGAAGAATATCCCACAAGGCTAGCTTTTAAGGTGGAAAACGCAGCTTGCTGAACCATCAACTTTGATATAATTGAATGGGAGCAGAACAAGAACTACGAATGATCCCAACGGACTTCTTATTGAGGAAAAGGCCCGCAGCTTGGCTGCGGGCCTTTTTCTGTTAATTCGTTTGCTGGTGCCAAGTAAGCTCTTTTACAACATCGGCCCAATCCCCGGCCCAAATGGAATGCCGAAGAAGTAGAATACCAGGATCAGGATGATCCAGGTGAGCAGGAAGCAGATGGAGTACGGGAGCATGAGGGCGATGAAGGTCCCGATCCCGGCTTTTTTATCGTACTTCTGCATGAATGATAAGGTGATGACCATGTATGGCATCAATGGTGTGACGATGTTTGTGGACGAGTCGGCGATCCTGTAGGCAACCTGGGTGAATGCAGGGTTGTAGCCCAGCTGCATGAACATTGGGATGAAGACAGGAGCCTCAAGCGCCCACTTGGCTGAACCTGATGTGATCAGGAAGTTCAGCAAGGCGGTAAAGATGATATATCCGATAATGAGTCCGATTCCGGTGAACTCGATGTCCTTCAGGAATTCGGCGCCGTTTACAGCTACCCATGTCGCGATATTGGACCAGCTGAAATAGGCAATGAATTGCGCGATGGCAAAAATCAGGACGATATAGCCTGCCATATCCTTCATGGATTCAGCCATGTACTTGGCAACATCTCCGCTTGATTTGATATTTCCGACTGTCATACCGTAGGCAACCCCGATCACAATAAAGAAGATTAGGGTAATAGGAACGATGCCGTCAATGAATGGAGACGGGACAATGGTTCCGCCTTCGCCGCGCAATGGGCTGTCAGGCAGGAAGAGAGTGACTAGGATGATGGCTAAATAAACTCCCCCGGCGATGACGGCATTGCGAAGGCCTTTGCCTGCTTTCGGGTGATCCTCTGTGACTGCTTCTTCGACGACATCACCTTTATATTTGCCAAGGCGAGGCTCGATGAACTTAGTGGTGACAAGGGCACCGACTACTGTAAGAAGGAAGACGGAAACAATATTGAAATAATAGTTATCAACAGGTGAAACGGTAAAACTGTCATCAATGATCCTTGCAGCTTCCGTGGAGATCCCTGCAAGCAATGTGTCTGTCCCGGTAATGACAAGGTTGGCTGTAAAACCGGCACCGGCTGCAGCATACCCGGCTGCGAGACCTGCGATCGGGTTGCGCCCAACCTTGTAGAAAACCATGGCGGCGAGCGGCGGAATCAGTACCATGGCCGCATCTGAGGCCAGGTTCCCCATGATTCCGACAAATACGACAGTATAAGTGATCAATACCGGCGGTGACTTCAGAATGGTTTTCCTGATGGCATAATCAAGCAAACCGACTTTCTCGGCCAAGCCGATACCAAGCATCATGGCCAGTACGAGGCCGAGCGGTGCGAAGCCTGTAAAGTTATCGAGCATCGAGCTAAGGATATACTGCAGACCTTCACCTGAAGCTAAGCTCTTGACGGGCAGCTCTTCCCCTGTTCCAGGGTGGACGACCGTAGCACCGAACGCTTTAAAAATGGCTGAAGCGACAATGACAAGAAGCGTCAGGACGACGAATAAAATAAATGGATCTGGCAGCTTATTGCCTATTTTTTCAATTCCGTTCAGGAATTTCTGAAAAATGCCTTCCTTCTTTTGTGGACTTGTTCCAGGCTGGTTTTCTAGTTTCATGAGGACCCCTCCGATAGCTTGGAAGGATTAACACCTTCCGGAATTGGACATGTATAGGGATTTCCGTCCCTGAATAAAGCAAATTCCTGCAGTACTTTTTCAAGCTCTTCTTTTTCCGTCAGCATACGTATGGCGGTCAATGCCATCGCCTCCGCTGCCCGCATCATGCCTTTATGTGCATAGCTGCTGATTCCCTGGGCGGTCATCTGCCAGGTATGCAGCGGCGTTCCGAGAGCAGAGGTCGAGGCCGTCAGTTGTGCAGTCGGGATGACCCAGCTGACATCTGATACATCGGTCGAGCCAGAAAGGACGCCGCCTGAAGGTTCATACGGCGATATCGTGTCTGCCAGATATTTGCCGGCAAATTCGCTGCCATCCCCGATATAGCCGAAGCCTTTTAAGATATCAATATAGCTTTCTTTTTCGCCTTCAGAGAGCGTGTCCCACAGCTGTTTCGCGTATGCTTCCTCCTGCTCGTCCGGCTTTTCGATCCCGGCTTCAAGCAGGCTTTCATGGAGGATGCGCTCAAGGCTGCGGTTAGGGATGTAATTGGAGCAGGCTTTATCAAACTCAATGGTCAGCTCGGTTTCGGTCATCAAAGCCGCACCTTCAGCAATTTTGCACACCCGTTTGTAGATATCGTCAACCTGCTTGACCTTCGGCGAGCGGATCAAATACAGAACCTCAGCATCCGCCTGGACCACATTCGGGGAAATGCCGCCCGTATTGGTGACCGCATAATGGATGCGCGCCTCCGGAATCACATGCTCGCGGAGGTAATTGACCCCGATATTCATAAGCTCGACTGCATCAAGTGCACTCCGCCCAAGATGAGGGGAGTTGGCCGCATGGGAGGAAAGCCCTTTGAAGCGGAAAAATACCTGATAGTTTGCAAGGCTCGATAAGCTCATGATGCTGTTGGCCGGTGACGGGTGCCAGGTAAGAGCAGCGTCCACTCCGTCAAAAACACCTTCCCTGACCATGAAGGTCTTGCCTGAACCGCCTTCTTCACCGGGACATCCGAAAAATTTAATGGTTCCCGGCAGATTGTTTTCTTCTAGATAGTTTTTTGCTGCACAGGCTGCTGCAAAAGCACCGGTGCCGAGCAGATTGTGGCCGCACCCGTGGCCGGCATTTTTTCCTGTCGGCTCCGGAGAGGATTTGCCGGGCTCCTGACCAAGGCCGGAAAGGGCATCAAATTCTCCGAGGAAGCCGATGACAGGCGAACCGCTGCCATAAGAGGCAACAAAGGCTGTTTCCATATTCCCGGCATTCCGTTCAACCTGGAATCCGGCTTTTTCACATTCCGCTGCGAGGAACTCAGCAGAATCATATTCTTCAAAGCGTGTTTCAGGATGATGGTAGATGTATTCGCTTATCTTTTCGAAAGTTTGTCTATTTTCAGATAAATACGTTTTTACGGGGGATGTCATCAGGTCACTCCTTTAAAATAAGTCAAATATCGGCTGTTATAAGGAAGCCTCTTTTTCTAGGAATCTTGTGATTACCCGGACGCCTTTGGCCATGTCTTCAATGGAGGCAAATTCATCTGGATGATGGGAGATGCCATCCTTGCATGGGATAAAAATCAATCCGGACGGCCATTTGGCTGCCATATTCATGACATCATGGCCTGCGCCGCTGTTCATGCTGTGGGCTTTCAGGCTGAGCTCTCCGCATATGCCGGTAAGTTTCTGCTGCATGCTGGGATCAAGCATGATGGAATCATTGTTGATTAGGGTTTCAACGTGGATTTCCACTCCGCTGTCTGCAGCGGCCTTTTGGCAAAAGTCCTTTATTTCTTCAGCAAAAGAACGTTTCAGCATGTCATCAACGCTGCGGATGTCAATGCCAAGCTCGATTTCTCCAGGGATAACGTTCATGCTGTTCGGTTTCAATTCAACGGTGCTGACTGTAGCGACGAGCGGCTGGATGCTTTCTTCACTTAACTGTGACGCCCTTTCATGCACAAAGGTGACGAGCGGGGCGATGGCGACGAATGCATCTTTTCGGTTATGCATTGGGGTCGTTCCGGTATGGCCGGCCATTCCTTTGACGTGAACCTTCAGCCGGACCGGGCAGGCGACGCCGTTTACAATCCCGATTTCTGCGCCATGCTCCTCAATATGGGTTCCCTGTTCGATATGCAGCTCCAAAAAGCAGGCAAGCTTCTCAGCAGGCAGTTCAGCTTCTTCGATCCTGGACCAGTCAAGCCCAAATTCCTCGGCAGCCTCTTTAACGGTGACACCATTGCGGTCAGTCATCCTGCCGGCTTCCCGGCTGTTGAGTTTCCCGGAAACGGCTTTGCTGCCGATGGTCGACAGGCCGAATCGCGCTGACTCTTCTGAGACAAAGCAGACGACTGCAATATCTCTCGCTGGCTGGAACCCTGAATCTTTCAGTGTTTTGATGGCGGCCAGGGCGCTGAGCACCCCGGCTGGACCGTCATATCCGCCGCCGTTCACAACTGTATCAAGATGGGAGCCGACGGCCACAGGAGGCAGGCTGCTGTCTGTTTTCCATATGGCCCACTGATTGCCGGCCGCATCCTGAAGGGTGTGGAGCCCGAGCTCCTCCGCCACTTTTCTGAAAGCAGCATGGGCCGCTTTTTCCTCGGCGGTGAAGCTGAGGCGGGTGAAGCCCTCCGGCTGGTCCATGCTAGAGACTGTATTCAGGATGGCTAGATTTTTTTCAAGCCAGCTGTGCAGGTCAGCCATTGGAGGAGCCGCCTTTGATGATGCTGGCGAATGTATCGACCGCTGCCGCGAGCACTCCTTCCTCATAATTAAACTGAGGATGATGGTGCGGGAAGTCAAGCTTAGTGCCAAACAGCATATAGGTGGCTTTACCGCCATGCTCCTGGACCTTGTTCATCATAAAGCTTGCATCCTCAGAGCCGGAGACAGGGACAGAGGGGATGACCTCTGTGACAAGCTCGCTTGAAGCACACCATTCCTGGATCTTCGGAATCAGCTCTTCGTCGCAGGTCATCACCTCGGTGACTCCTACAGGCTCGATTGTACAGGTGACATCATGCATATCGGCCGCCGCCTTGATGATCCGAAGGGCACTCTCTGCCATATAGTCACCTATAGCATGCGTTTCACCGCGCACTTCAATCTCCATATAGCTGTCCTCTGGAATGATATTGCGTCCGCTCCCGGCAGTCAGGCGCCCGACATTCACGCGGGTGACGCCGTCGAAATGGCGGGGGATTGCATATAAATTGTTGGCTGCAGTGGTTGCGGCAAGCAGAGCATTTTTGCCGAGCTCCGGATGCATGCCTGCGTGGGAGGAAACTCCCTTGAATGAAACATTGTACTTTGTTGATGCAAGGAATCCTGTCGTTGTTGCGGCGATGGTTCCGACCGGGTAGGAGTGGATCCCGATATGCCCGGAGTAGAAATAATCAACATCATCAAGCCAGCCCTTGGCCACCATTGCCCTTGCGCCGCGGCCGCCTTCTTCTGCCGGCTGGAAAAGAAGCGTGAATTTTCCCTTGAGTTCATTGGTATGCTCTGCAATATATTTCGCTGTGCCGAGGCCGATCGTTGCATGGCCGTCATGTCCGCAGGCATGCATTACATTAGGTTCGCCTGATGAGAATTCATGTTTGCATGGAAGGTGGGACTCATCGGCAGACTCAAGGATCGGCAGGGCATCGATATCGAAGCGGAATCCGATATGGTCTCCAGCTCTTCCTGTGTCCCATGTTGCCACTAGGCCGGTGTTGCCGCCTGACAACTTTTCAAGCCATTCTTTCTCGACTCCCCAAGCAGCTGCCTTTTCTTCGTGTGCATCCAGAGCTTCTTTTTTCGGCACGCCGAGGCGGGCATCTTCCTGCAGGGCATCCTTCCCGATATGGAGGGTAAAGCCCATCTTCTCGAGCTCCTTCCCGATCCGGTAGGTTGTGATATATTCCATAAAGCCCAATTCCGGCAGGCTATGAAGCGTCCTGCGCCATTCCACTAGCTGCGGAGTAAGATTTTTGACAAACTCGCTGGTCATATTTCAGCACTCCCTGTATGTAAAATTTTGGTTGTTTCCTAATTTAGAAAAGTTATAGAGACATTAAGTTGGTGCAATCATCAGAGTTTTTGTTTTCGGATAATTGCCGTTTATTTTCCTTAAAGGGGAGTATACTACAATATTTAGAAAATTGATACTTTGTAGAATAATTCACAAACAGGGTATGTAAAGATAGTGAGAAAATGGGCAGGGCAGGGCTTGAAAGCAAAATAAAAAGCAAGCCGGCAGAAGGCTCCTGCTGGCTTGCTATTAATTACCATTCAATAAAAGTTTATAAACCTTTCTCGGCCTGCCCTTTGACTGGCCAGTCTGGACTGATTTGCTTTCAGCGAGGCCGATAGTCTCCATCTCTGAAAGGATCCGCCGCGCATTCCGCTCAGTGCTCTCCAGCCAGCCTGCCACCTCCCGGGAATTCACTTCGGTTTTTTTATAAAAATTGGACAATGTCTGGATTTTCGAAAGCGCGACAGGAGAGATATTCGCTTTTTTCAGCGTGTCTGCCCAACCTTCGTCACTCCATTTTTTAGAATGAAAGGTAACCGAATCGCCGGACGGATGAAACTCTGTCAGCTCCTCATTTTCATCAACGAGAACGATTGCCGGCTTGGCCTTCTGGCGGGCGCTCCTGAGTGCATTTTGCACATTTTCCTCCGCCTGAAGGGCTGTGATTCCGTAGCCAAGGCCGATGCGGAGGCGGAACTGGGTCTGGGCATAGACCGTCTCAATCAGGTCGTAAAGATCCTTTTTATCAAGTTTGATTTCAACCTCGCCGCGCGTTGTGTAGATAAAGTAGAGGCCGTCCCCAATCTGCACATATGACCCGTTCACATGCTCTGCAAGCTCGATGAGAAGCTTCTTCATGGCAAGCTCCTTGTGCTTCCGTTCATAGGAATGAAAGAATTCTCCCTCATTATCAGGCTGGATGAGTTCAATTCCAAGAAGCGCCATTTGCGAACGCTGATACCAGGATGAGTGGCCGCGTTCTTTGAGAATTTTAAGCGCAAATTGAATCGATAGATGGGAAGGATACACACGATAGCAGGGAATATCCATTTCTTTGAGATAGTCATAGACTCCCCGCAGGCAGGTAAAAGCAGCCTCCGTCCGGCCCTCACGGTAAAGCTTAATATGAAACTCGGCCAGCTCCTCAACAGGGCGGAAATCCGGATAAGAAAAAGAATGGATCTCCAGGCTCTGCAGAGAAAAATAGCGCTTCGTCGTTTCCAGCTCCTCTTCCTGGATCGTATCCAGGCTGATGCTTTTGATCACCCTTTCCTTATCGAGATAAGACTCCAGCACCTTTCCAAGCAGGCTCGCGCCGTACAGGGGAGGATAGAAGCTGTTCTCCTCACAGATCAGCTCCTTTGATAAAGCATATGTATAAGGGACCTGACCGGAAAAAAACCACTGATCGATCCTTTGCTGGTTTTCCCCGATAATCCCGTCAATATCCTCCAGGCTCCCATAATAAAAAGGAACCAGCCGCAAATCTGAAAAAGACTCCGCCGAATCCATAATATGCCGGACCGAATCCTCAGGCCCAATAACCCCTAATGTAATCTCCATTCCATTCACCTATTTCCGCATCAGCTGTAATCTTCTGCCTATTATATACCAAAAATTCCGTGCCAGGTACCATCCGTGGACAAAAGGGGGTGAAGTGTCTTTTTGTGGTGCCAGGTACCATCCGTGGACAAAAAGGGGTGAAGTGTCTTTTCGTGGTGCCAGGTACGCTCCGTGGACAGATGGGGTGAAGTGTCCTTTTGTGGTACCAGGTACGCTCCGTGGACAGATAGGGTGGAAGTGTCTTTTCATGGTACCTGGCACCCAACAATAAGTATATTGACAAACCCGCTGTGTAATTATAGATTCAAAGTGATAAGAAAACGTTTTCCTGAAGGGTGAGAATAAACTATGAAATTAACTATAAAAGACATTGCAAAAATGGCAGGAGTCTCTGTTGCAACGGTCTCACGTGTAATTAATAAGAGCAAGCCTGTGAATGATGATATAAGGGAAAAAGTCGAGAAGGTCATCCGTGAAACCCAGTTCCGTCCCAATGCACTTGCAAGGGGGCTGATCAGCAAATCTACGAATTTAATAGGGGTCATCTTTCCGCAAATCAACTATACATCCGCCGAGCTCATCAACGGCATTGAAGATGTGGCTAACAGGAATGGCTACAATATTATCCTGAGCAACACCAGGCTCGATCCCGAAATGGAGCTGAAATCCCTTGAAATATTTAAAGAAAAGCAGGTGGATGGCATTATCCTGTCCGCCATCCATACGACCGAGCAGCATATAGATTGGATAAAAGCCAATAAGATCCCCATTGTAGTAGTCGGGCAGAAGGTAACTGGGCAAAACATCACCTGGGTAGATGTTGACAACTATACACCGATAACAGAAATGGTCAGGTATCTGGTACGCTGCGGCCATGAAAAAATCGGAATGATTCATGGTCCGCTGCACGATCAGTCAGCAGGCTATTCACGCTATAAGGGTTTTATTGATGAAATGAAACGCCTAGGTCTTCCTGTCAATCAGGATTTCATTGCTGAAAGCAACTTTTCCTCTGGGGAGGGGTATGAAGCGATGGTGACTTTGCTTAGAAAGAGGGATCTTCCGACCGCCATTCTTTGCGCATCCGACACGATTGCCATCGGCGCCAAAAATTGCGCAGAGGACCAGGGATACAGGGTTCCTGACGATATTTCAATTGCGGGGTTTGACGATATTGAATTGGCAACGCTTGTACGCCCGCAGCTGACAACGGTCAGGGTCGACTTTGAAGCTATGGGGTCCAAAGCAATGGAGGCTCTGCTTCAAAACATTGGCCAGCCCGGAACTGCGCCTCAAGAGCATTATATTGATTACCGGCTGAGCCTGAGGGACAGTGTCAAGAAAATGATGCAGGCAGATAGGGAATTGTGATTTTTTGCTGAAATTAATACTTTTAGGAAATCGTTTTCAAAAGTACTTGTCAAAATATTAATAACTTAATATAATCATAATTGTAAGAGCTAGGAAAACCTTTTCACAAATTCATGCAGAAGAGCTTAATGGTCTAATCTGCTAAAACTATTCTCAAACAGAGGGGAAGTAAAAAAATGTTCAATTTCTCTAAATCAGGAATGTTCAAAAAGACGGCCGCTGCCGGCATGGCAGCCGCATTAACCTTTTCTCTTGCAGCCTGCTCAGGCAATTCTTCTGAAGGAGATACAGGCTCAAAAGATGGGAAAGTAAACATTATTGTTACAAACGGCAAGGGTGAGATTGATGCCCAGTTTAAGCAGGCCGCAAAGGATTTTATGGCCGATCATAAGGACATCAATGTACAGGTTGAATCAGTGGCAGTCGGAGACGCATTGAACGTTTATGATAAGCTTTCCGCCTCTGGGAAAACGGTTACATTGGCAATGTTTTCTCCTTATGATGCCACTCATAAATATAAAGATGTAGGAATCGATATGTCTGATGAAAAATGGAATGAAGAAACAAGCGATGCCATTAAAGATGAAGAAGGAAATGTAATCGGTTTCCCGTTCGCCCTGGAAGGTATGGGACTTGTTTACAACCAGACAGTAGTTGAAGAAGCAGCAGGCGAAGGCTTTGATCCATTCTCAATCAATACACGCGACAAGCTGGCAGATCTATTGGATAAAATCAAGGAATCTGGTGTGAAGCAGCCAGTGGCTTATCAGACTGAAGCATGGTCAGTTGCGAACCATTACAGCTCTCTGTTTCTTAATCAGACAGAAGATCCAACGGAAACTTTGAAAGAAGTGCAAGCCGGAAAATTCGATTATAACAAGAATGAAGCCTGGAACGGCTATTATGACACATTGGATATGCTGATTACAGAGGATTACAATATGTTCGGTGCACGTCCGACTGGCCAATATTATGATGCTGCGCATGTAGCTGTCGGAAAAGGCGATTCTGCGATGCTTTTCAACGGAAACTGGGCTTTTGATTCTTTGAAAGCGCTTGAAGGTACAAACTTTGGATTCATGCCTGTCCCTGTCGACAACAATCCTGATAACCCGCTGAACAACAAGATTGCAGCCGGTCCTACTCAAGCATTTGTTGTGAACAAGAAGGCTTCTAAAGAAGAACAGGACGCTGCGAAAGAATTCTTGAATTGGCTGGTATACGATGAAGCAGGACAAGACTTTATCGTTAATAAATCTCAAATCATCTCAGCATTCAAAAACAATCCAAACAAAGTAACCAACCCGCTCGGCGTTGCCATCAGTGATGCACTTGCTGCCGGCAAGACAATGCCTTTCAGCACCAACTATATCAATACAGGGGATTGGACTACTATCCTTGGTCCTGAGGTTCAGAAATACATTGCGAATCAAAGCAAAAGAGAAGACCTTGCAAAAGCTTTTGAAACCTATTATAAGACCCACCAAGAATAATCCAGACTCAAGTGAAAACAAAAAAGCAGGCGGAGAGAACTTATCCTGCCTGCTTTTTTTACCTAACAGACAGGATGTGGAAGCATGAAGAAAAATAAAAAAATAGGTGATATCGGCAATTCGCTTTTATTCCTGGGCCCTGTTTTCCTTTTTTTCTGTATCACCGTACTGGTCCCATTTGGATACGGCCTTTTCCTCACTTTTAATACGATGCAGACTCCGGCTGATCCGGTGGTGTTTGCAGGCATGGCGAATTATCTGGAAGCTGTAAAAGATACGGAATTTTGGAAATCGCTTTGGCTGACACTTAAATTTGTCGTGGCAACCGTGTTTTTTGTCAACTTGTTCGGCTTCGGTCTGGCGTACCTGGTTACGTCCGGCTTGAAGATCCAGAATTCATTAAGGACAGCTTATTTTACGCCTAACCTGATCGGCGGACTGGTACTTGGTTATATATGGCAATTCATTTTCGTTCAGTCACTCCCTGCATTAGGCACCAAACTTGGCATAGATTGGCTTGAACTCGGGTGGCTCGGGGATCCGACCATGGCTTTCTGGTCGCTCGTCATCGTAACCATCTGGCAGACAGCCGGCTATATGATGATCATCTTCATCGCCGGATTGATCAGTGTTCCAAGAGAGTTGATTGAAGCAGCCAAAATCGATGGAGCCGGCCCGTTCAGAAGGCTTTTGAATGTTACGCTGCCTTTAATGGTTCCCTCATTCGTAGTGACCGGGTTCCTTTCTTTAAAAAATGCATTCATGGTGTATGACTTGAATTTTGCCCTCACAAATGGCGGCCCTTTTGGCAGCACGAAAATGGTCTCCATGCATGTTGTCAATAAAGCCTTTATTGAATCAAACTATGGAACAGGACAGGCTGAGGCCATTATCCTGTTTGTGATTGTAGCCGCTGTAACCGGTTTTCAAGTCTATACCAGCAAGAAAATGGAGGTCGAAGCATAATGGCCAGGCGAAAAATTGTCTCAAGCACCCTTCTCTACCTGCTGGCAATCATTGCTTTAGTCAGCTTTATTTTTCCTTTTGTGCTGCTCATCATCAACTCATTCAAAACCAATGGGGAAATCCTGACCAGTCCCTTTGCCCTTCCGGAAAACTGGAATTTCGCCCATTTTGCTGATGTAATCAACATGATGAACTTTGGTGTCACCTTCAGGAACTCGTTCATCGTTACCACCCTGAGCACACTGTTCATTGTCTTTTTCTCTGCCATGGCGGCGTACCATCTTGTGAGAAGGCCGACCAAGTTCAATAAATTCTTTTTCACCGTGCTGGTTGCATCAATGGTCATCCCGTTCCAGTCGCTCATGATCCCGCTGATTTATATCTATGGGGCGAAACTGCAGTTGATTGACGCGATTCCTATTCCGCTATTGATCATTTTCTACCTTGGGTTCGGCAGTGCGCTTTCCGTATTCATGTTCCATGGCTTTATCAAGTCGATCCCGATAGAAGTTGAAGAAGCAGCAAGAATTGATGGCTGTAATTCCCTGCAGATCTTCTTCCTGATTGTCCTTCCGATGCTGAAGCCTATCGCAGTTACGATTTCAATATTGAACGTGCTGTGGATCTGGAACGATTACCTGCTGCCGTCACTGGTGCTGAACAATGAATCTGTCTATACCATGCCGGTCCAGATGAAAGTATTCAACGGCACATATATGAATAACTGGGAACTGCTGATCCCGGCGATTTTATTAACCGTCATCCCGATTCTCATCATGTACATGATCGGCCAGCGTGCGATTATTAATGGCGTAATGCAGGGGTCTATTAAATAGGCTGGAGTCCGGCTAAGTGACATAAGGTTATATTTTTGGTAAAAAATGTAAAGCAGGGCGAATATCCCGGATTCTGGGGTGAATCCCCGCAATTTTAGGGAGAAAAAATAGAAAAACTGGCCGAATTATTGAAAAAGTGGGCTGAATCAGTGTTAAGCGGCGGCAATACCAGATAGTTTTTTTAAAAAAACGCCATTAACACTGATTTCACACCTGAACCAGGCTAAATTCAGCCGGAAAAAATGAAGGCACAACGAAAGGATTTTGACAGAGATGAAAAAAGCATGGTGGAAAGAAGCAGTAGCCTATCAAATTTACCCGCGGAGCTTTATGGACAGCAATGGAGACGGCATCGGGGACTTAAGAGGAATTGTTACGAAGCTTGATTACCTTAAAGATCTGGGAATTGATGTGATCTGGATCTGCCCGATGTATAAGTCGCCTAATGATGATAATGGCTACGATATTTCTGATTACCAGGATATTATGGATGAATTCGGCACAATGGAAGATTTTAATCTTCTGCTTGAAGAAGTCCATAAGCGCGGAATGAAATTGATCCTGGACCTGGTGATTAATCATACGAGTGATGAGCATCCATGGTTTTTAGAGTCCCGCTCTTCAAAAGATAATCCGAAAAGGGACTGGTATATCTGGCGTGACGGAAAAGATGGCAAGGAGCCGAATAACTGGGAATCCATTTTCAGCGGGCCTGCGTGGAAATATGATGAAGAAACAAAGCAATACTTCATGCATATATTCTCTGCACGCCAGCCGGATTTGAACTGGGAGAATCCTGAGGTCAGGGAGGCTCTCTATGAAATGGTCAACTGGTGGCTTGAAAAAGGAATTGATGGATTCAGGATCGATGCGATTTCGCATATCAAAAAAGAGCCCGGTTTCCCGGATATGCCAAACCCGGACAATCTGGATGTGGTCCCATCTTTTCCGAAAATGATGAATTTCCCTGGGATTGATGATTTCCTTACAGAATTTGCGGACAGGACGATCCGCAATTATGATGTCATGACCGTTGGTGAAGCGAATGGAGTGGGCATTCCGGATGCTGACAAGTGGGTCGGCGAGGAAAATGGCTATTTTAATATGATTTTCCAATTCGAATTCCTGGACCTGTGGGACAAGGACACAGAAGATGCTGTGGACGTCATAGCGCTGAAAAAAGCATTGACCAAATGGCAGGAAGGCCTTGAAGGACGAGGCTGGAATGCCCTGTTCATCGAAAACCATGACCAGCCGCGCCGTGTTTCATCCTGGGGCAATGACCAGCAGTACTGGAAAGAGAGCGCAAAAATGCTTGGGGCGCTTTACTTCCTGATGAAGGGCACACCTTTCATTTATCAAGGCCAGGAAATTGGGATGACCAATGTGAAATTCCCTGAAATTGAAGATTATAACGATGTTGGAATGGTGAACTATTACAAAGTGGAAGCCGCAAAGGGCGTGCCGCACGTTGACATAATGGAGGTCGTCTGGAAACAGGGCCGCGACAATTCACGGACTCCGATGCAGTGGGATGCCTCGCATATGGCCGGCTTCACGGAAGGAAACAAAACGTGGCTGGGCCTGAACCCGAACTATCGTACCATCAATGTTGAAAGCCAGCTGAAGGATGAAAATTCGATTCTTCATTTTTATAAAAAACTAATCGCCATCCGCAAAGAGAACCCAGTCTTTGTATATGGAAAGTACGAGCTTATCCTTCCTGACCATGGGAAACTTTTTGTCTATACCAGGACAATGGGAAGCGACAAGGCTCTTGTAATCTGCAATTTCCATGACAAACCTGAAAAAATAGAGCTGCCGTCGGCAATCGGGGGTGCTTCAAGTGAACTGGTTTTAAATAACTATGATGTTCCTGAAAAGAAGCTGGAAAAGGAATTCACTTTAAGCCCTTATGAAACAAGGGTGTATCTCTTAAAGTAAGAATGGGGCACCTGCCCCTTTCTTTTTGCACTCAATATTTGTAAAAGTTTTTCTCCTGCAGAAGGTAGAGTCATAGAGGCTGCCTGACGGTATAAAACGGTACAGACTGCCTGACAGCACTGGACATGTCTGCCGGAAAAAGGAGCAGAAAGATTTTCCCTTAATATCAGTTGCGGCAAGTACAGCGATGGAGGATTACGATGCTTAAATTAGATGAGAAAATTGAATTCCAGCCGAGAGGCAATGATATTTTAACGATAGGCGAAATCCTGATCGATATGATTTCAGAAGAATACAGTCCTGCAGATGAGCCGGCAGTTTATCATAACTATTTTGGCGGATCACCGGCCAATATTGCTATGAATGTAAAGAGGCTGGGAATCCGTTCCCTGGTCGCGTCTGCAGTAGGGGAAGACAGGCTGGGAACCTTTCTTATCAGCCATCTCCGCAAAACAGGGATCGACCCGGGACTGGTTCAGCGCGTGGATTCGTCCACCAGTATGGTTGTGGTCGCAAAAAGCAAAGGAACGCCCGATCCCATCTTTTACCGCGGGGCAGACTATCAGCTCCAATATACGGAAGAGCTTGAAAAGGCATTGCTGGATTCAAAAATCGTCCACTTTTCCTGCTGGCCCCTTTCGATGGCACCGGCCCGCCATACGATTGAAAAAGTGATTGAACAGGCGCGCAGCCAAAATATCCTGATCTGCCTGGATCCGAATTACCATCAGATGGTATGGAAAAAAGGGGCCGAAGGGATTGAGTACGTTAAATCAATCATTGGGATGGTCGATATTATAAAGCCATCTGAGGACGATGCGGAGCGGCTGTTCGGGAAGGACACCCATGAAAATCAGATCCGCAAATTCCTTGATCTTGGCGCAAAGCTTGTCATCCTGACGATCGGCAAGGATGGAGCGATCGTATCCAATGGAGAAGAAACCTTCAGAATCAAGCCGCTTGCGACTGATGTGATCGACACGACCGGTGCAGGAGACGCATTCTGGTCAGGTTTTTATACGGCACTGGTAAAAGGCTTTTCCGTAAAGGAAGCCCTGGAGCTGGGTTCGGCAGCTAGCGCCTATAAATTAAAATTCACAGGTGCGGTCTGCAGCATGCCCCCGCTGGAAAAACTAAAAGAAATGTACGGACTGTAGGAGGTTTTAGAAATGGCAGTTAAAAATCAAGTACAGCTTATCACATATCCGGACTCCCTCGGCGGAGATCTGAAAATGCTCAACAAAGTAATGACAGAACATTTTGCTGATATTTTCAAAGGCGGCGTGCATATCCTCCCACCTTTTCCATCCTCAGGCGACAGGGGATTTGCCCCGCTTACCTATCTTGAAATCGACCCGGAATTCGGGGGATGGGAAGATATCCGGAAGATCGGCGAAAACTTTGATATCCTTGTCGACCTGATGGTCAACCATATCTCGCAGAAATCCGAGTACTTCCAGGACTTTTTGGCAAAAGGCCGCCAGTCCCAGTATGCCGATTTGTTCATCACCCTTGACAAGCTTTGGGAAGACGGACAGCCTTTACAGGAGGATATTGACAAGATGTTCCTGCGGAGGCCGCTCCCATATTCAACCTTCACAATAGAAGAAACAGGCGAACAGGAGACAGTATGGACCACTTTTGGCAAAACAGACCCCTCTGAACAGATTGACCTTGATATCAAATCAGAGCAGGTCAGGCAGCTATTATCCGACTTCTTCACTAATTTCAAAGAGCAGAACGTCAAAATTGTCCGCCTTGATGCGGTCGGCTATGTCGTGAAAAAGCTTGGCACCAGCTGCTTCTTTGTTGAACCGGAAATTTATGAGTTCCTTGACTGGATCATGGAGCTGGCGAATTCTCTGGGCATCGAGCTACTGCCGGAGGTTCATTCCCATTATTCCATTCAGTATAAGCTAGCCGAACACGGCTTCTGGATCTATGACTTTATCCTGCCATACCGTGTACTCGAGACGCTGATCAACAAATCAAGCAAGAACCTGGCTGATTACCTGAAGAACCGCCCGCACAAGCAGTTCACGATGCTCGACTGCCATGACGGCATACCGGTCAAGCCTGACCTAGACGGCCTGATCGATACAAAGGAAGCGAAAGACATTGTGGATGTCTGCCTTGAAAGGGGATCCAATCTTAGCCTGATTCTTTCTGACGAACATAAGGCAGAGGACGGGTTTGATGTCCACCAGATCCGCTGCTCCTACTATTCCGTCCTGAACAGCGATGATGATGCCTATCTTGCTGCCAGAGCCATCCAGTTCTTCACGCCGGGCGTCCCGCAGGTCTATTATATCGGACTGCTTGCCGGTGAGAATGATGTGGAAAATGTAGCACGCACCGGTGAAGGGCGCGAAATCAACCGCCATAACTTCAGCCTGGATGAAATTGAAGAATCCCTGGAAAAGCCAGTTGTCCAGAGACTCCTGAAGCTCATCCGCTTCCGCAATGATTATGAAGCATTCAGCGGCGAATTCCAGGTCCTCGACTCACCTGACAGCGAAATCCGCCTCTCCTGGCGAAACGGCAGCAAACACTGTTCACTGTTCATTGATCTGGAAACGAACAAGAGTACTATTGAGTATGTCGATGACAGCGGGGAAATGGCACAGTATAACATTTAATATGGGTGCGAGGTACGCTAAGGTACCTGGTACTGCGAACAAAAGGCAGAGCTGCGGCTCTGCCTTTTGTTATTGGTGCTTTTATGTTGGTGACAGGTACCTCCCGAAATTTGACGGATAATGTCGAAAGTGTCTTAATCCACTGCTCCCTGCCGTGTTTAAATGTAAAACAACTCCTCTATGATTGTTTTAATTAAAGCTGGTATAGAAGTGGTATAGGTGCCTGTCACCCTTCTGTAAAATTGTGGTAGAATTGAGGTGAGCAGACCATATTAATTTTAATTAAAGGGTGGGAGATCTATGCTGGTTGTGGCAGCATTAGTGTGTTTTATTTGTACTATTCTTTTAGGTCAGATTATAAGAAGAAAAGGTAATGATTCTATAGTTGAAGGTATTGCAGTTTTTGTTCCGTTTGCCATTGGCATGTTACTGGTCAAAGGAGTATTTTACAATACTTCTGCCATATTAATTGGGGGAGCCATTGTAGTCATCGCCGGATGGTGGTTTGATAAGAAAAGAATATCCGTTTGGTGGATGCTGCCGGCGCAGGTGATAGCCGCCCTTATCGTTATTTACTGGGGAAGAGTTGAAATCAGCTTCATAAATACCTATTTAGGCGGGGTAGTTAACTTTTATGCTTTATCAATTCCTTTAACATTGCTGTTCCTTCTATCTTTGACTTATAGTGTTCACTATCCCGGACAATCCAACGCTTTAGTCCTTCCGTTGTCAGCGCTGGTTCTGGCGGTTCTTACCTGCCTTTCTGCCATTAAGGGAGATAACTCTTCAGCAGCTATGGGTGTACTGCTTTTAGCTTGCATTATAGCTAAGTTATCCGGCAGCAATGAAGCAGGAAGCGGCTGTTCTTCACTAGCAGGTTTCATCATGGCCATAATCACATTATCCTGTTTTAAAGGTGTAGAAATTGTCTACATCCCTTTCTACCTTATAGGAGTTCCAAGTTTTGTCTGCAGCCTGCTTATCCGCAGAGGAGCAGCAACGAAACAATCCATTAATATAAGCATGATCGTCGCCCTTTTGTTCAGCCTGCCCTTATTTTTCCTATCTCCCGCCTTCATTTGGGGAGCCGTCATACTAGCCGCCATCCTGTTTATCCTAACCCATTTTATTCGGGTGAAATGGTTGTATAGGTGACAGGTACCTCCCGGATTTTGTCGAAAAATTCATTTCATAAAGAAACTGGTATAGGTGCCTGTCACCATTTGAACGGAAAGATAAGACATTTTCCGTTTTTTTATTTGGGAGAAGGCTTGAAATCAGCAACTGTCTGGTGTTGTTTCCGTAAGAGATGATACCGTGGGATCTAATACTGGTATAGGTGCCTGTCACCAAAAAAACCTTCCTGAATGGTAATTTCTAGTATAAAATGGATGTGCAGAACTTTTTAAGCATATTTTGCTATTTTTGTAAAAATGAGCAGAGTGCTGACGATAAAAGATATATCTGTAAATAAGTAGAAAAATGGAGGCAATGGTCATCAGAGGTATTACTATGAAAAAACTATCAATCTATTCGTCCAGTATTCTAATGTTGCTGCTAGTGTTTTTGTCGCCTGCACTTGTTAAGGCCAATGAGTTCAGTGATGTGTCACGCTACCATTGGGCTTACCAGGACATAAAATTCTTATCTGATAAAGAAGTAATCAAAGGTCATTTAGGGAAGTTCAGCCCGAGTGCTTCTATTACGAGGAATGACGCAGCCATCATGCTTGTCCGGGCAATGAACCTGGAAGCCCCGGCAGAACCGCAGGTGATTCCTGCCGATATGAACCCTTCTACAAGGGGTTATAATGAGGTTTTGGCTGTGCTTGATAAAGGCATGTTTTCACTGACCGACAATAAATTCGATCCGGCAAAACCATTAACAAGAAAAGATATGGCCATGGCATTGGCTGTGGGATTTGAATACATAGGTTCTGGAAAATCAAGCTTTAAAGATCTGCCAGCCGATGATCCATACTATCCATTCGTAGATGCGATTGCCGAGAATAAAGTGACAACCGGTTATGGGGACGGCACTTTTAAGCCGGATCTGACTGTTGACCGTCTTCAATTCGCCGTGTTCCTTTCAAGGATTTATACCAAGCCGCTTGAATACAATGTGAAAGCGTCAGGGGAGGTTAAACATACTGTCAGATCTGCAGAAGAGGCCATCAATCTGGCCATGCAATATCCTGATGGGACTGTTCATCCTGCTGACAATACACTTCAATCCTTTTCAGATCATACAGGACTTCTTAGTGAAACTGGAATCAGGAACGGAGTACTCATTTATAATGGGGCAGAACAGAACACAGACTTTACCGCCAATTATTTCAAACCCTATTTAACACCGGGGGGTACAAACCAAACTTTGTTTGATACATTTATCATACTTGGAAGAAGCTATCCTGGGGGCGAGCTGGGTTCTTCTAAGAATTACGCCAATTACTCAGACTTCCAATGGTATATTGATCAGACATTTTCTGAGAATGGAGTCCTTGAGGCTTTGAATGCTTCAGCCGCACAGCTGCAGAAAAAGGCCAATGTTTATTTAGCAATTCCTTATCCGAAGCTTCAGGAAGATATTATTGGCCTTGATGGAGCAGTGCTGAAGAACAGCCCGAAAGAGCGGGAAAAAATGGCGGCGTGGTATATGGAAGCTGTTGAAGCTGTCTGGGAGGAAAAAGGCTTTTCCAACCTTACTTTTAAAGGATACTATTGGATGAGTGAGACAATGGGTTATCCCCAGGATGGACCGCTTGTAGAACAAATTTCTGCCAGGATCCATCAAAAAGGTAAGTTCCTGATCTATTCGCCGCATGCTTTATCTACTAATTTTGAACGCTGGGAAACATACGGGTTTGATGGGGCCTACCTTCAGCCAAATGCGTTCCGCCTTAAACTGACAGATGCAGACCAACGGCTTCACCGGGCATTTCTTAATGCCCAAATTTACGGCAGCGGAATCAATATTGAAATAGATCAGTATGGACCGCATCAAATTGAAGCGGGTGTTGTAAATTTTAAAAAATACATTGAGATGTCACATCGGTATGGTCTTCCGGGGCAAAGTCTCATTTTCTATCAGGGGATTGGCATGGTAGACAGGATGATCCAGTATGGAACACCTTATTATATGGAAGCCTACGAACAGTTGAAAAGTTTGTCATATTCTATCATGCAATGATATATAAAGTTGAAAGGGCTGCCTGCTGAATAGGCAGTCCTATTTTAGTCGGTGAAAAAAATGCTTGTGAAAAATCATAAATTTCCGATTTACCTACAGCAGCTGAGTCCCGCCCCCGCAATGCCGCAAAAGCATCCGGGTGGATCTCCTCGGCACCCAAAAGACGGAGGTTATGCTATGACTTTTTAATCTGCATCATTCCTTTTGACTCAAAGTACTGGCACTTTTGTTTTCTAAGAAAAAGGGGCCAGGTTTTATACCACTGGTCATAGGGTAAGAGTTAGTGTATTTTTATATACCTGGGAGGTTGAAAAAATGAGGGCATTGACTCTGGCAGAAATAATCCTGATTATTTACGCGATGATCATGCTGTTTACGTCCATATTTACTTTAATTAGTGAAGGATGGGTTGCCCTGGTATTTAACCTGGTAGAAGGAAAGGGAGCGATCTTTTCAGGAACTCTTATTCTTATCATCATAATAGACGCCTGGAGAGTGAAGAAACGAAGAAACTTACTGCAAAAGGGCAGGCTGAAGCCGGGGCAATTATTTTAATTACATAAACAGAAAAGGAGTTGAAAAACTCCTTTTTCTTTTGGTTAAATAAGCTGTTTTTTTTGTTATATTACAAAATGACGTTTAAATGAATTGTTTTGTAACATAAATAGAAACCTATTGAAACATTATTGTTATCTTAAACTGTTAACATGTTCCTATGATAGAAGACAAAGGAGAGTACGTTTTGAAGAAATTACTACTAAATGTAAGTGCAGCATTGTTATTGCTTTTCGGATTTTCAAACGCCACTTTCGCCTCTGGAACTACATATCAGGTAAAAAAGGGAGACACCCTCTGGTCAATCTCCAAGAAACATAATGTAACAGTACAGCAATTAAAAACCTGGAACAAACTGACTTCAGATCATATAAAGATAAATCAAACGCTTAAAACAGCAGGTACAGCAGTAAAAAGTGCAAAAACAGCAAAAGCTCCTGCTGCTGCCTACAAAGAAATAAAAGTGAAAGCTACCGCATATACAGCAAGCTGCAAAGGCTGCAGCGGAATTACGTATACCGGCTTAAACCTGAAAAAGAATCCAAACATCAAGGCTATTTCTGTCGACCCAAGAATCATTCCGCTGGGATCTAAGGTATATGTTCCCGGTTATGGCATGGCCATTGCAGCGGACAAAGGCTCAGCTGTTAAAGGAAATAAAATTGATGTCTTTATCCCTAATAAACAGCGTGCCCTCCAGTGGGGAAACAAAACAATCACTGTCAAAGTTTATAAATGATCCTAACCGGCTTCCACATAGGGAGCCGCTTTTTTTTTGCTATTATCCGGACTGACACCCCGCATATTACCAGGAAACTTTTATCCAGCCCTCTTTTGTTTCAATTCCATAGGCTATATAACCCCCAAAATCAACAGATACTTCAGCTCCCGTTTCAGCGGAAAATAGGATGTTTTCGGACAGTTTTTTGTATTCATTAAAGCCTTCAGCGAAAAGCTCAGCCAGCAAATCGGCATAGGCCACAGGTGCATTTTTGACTCCTGTACTCATATAAACAATCGGTTTGCCATCCTTGGCTATGACAAAAAGGTCGGAATTTGGCAATGCGTACAACTTGGCTCCGTATTTAGCGGCTGTTCTGCTCATGTGGGCAAATTTTTCTTTATCCATAATATTGACGTATACTTTATTCTCGATTTTAATTGTATCCTGATTCTGTGATTGTGGAGAATCTGTTTCACTTTCTTCCGACGGTTCTTGAGAGGCGCCGTTCTCAGTTTCGGATAGATCCTGCAGCGGCTCTTCCTTGTCCTTGGAAGGCTCTGTTTCTACAGTTACAGTTTCCTCAGCTTTGGCACTGGCGTTTGCCGTTTCTTCCTGCTTCTCACTTTGAACTTCGTCAGCTTTCTTATCAGAAGCAGTCGCATCCAAAGGGGCTCCCTCCATATAAAAGGCTCCTGCTGAAGCAAGGAATAATGCCGTAAAAATAATGGCATAGATTTTTTTCATTTTAATGCCTCCTTTTTTCCTCTTTAGACGATCAAGATAACCTAAAGGTTTACAGAAGAGTGGAAATATTTCAGAAATGTTACAAAGGTCATCTGATCTTGGGGTAATATGTAAAAATAAGTGTCTATTAGCCTATGCTTATTTACATAGGATTGTAAAAGGGAAACTATATATTCAGATAAAATATATTGGGAAAAATAAAAAGAGTAATAGTAAAGATTTCACCTTTTTACGAAGCTGAAGCAAAATTACATCGAAACTTCCCTAGCTTTTCCTGGCGTTAGACATCATAGGGATTGGGAAAGTTTTTGCCCATTTCTCTATCAGACTCCTTCATTTATCTTTTTTGGGCCTGCTGGGTATATGGATTTATTGTGATTAGCCTGCTCGCTGGCTACACTTATCCTTAACACGTGTAGATATGGATTAGCTAGTCCTAAAAATAGCCAAAGGGGATATTAAAATGACAAAAAAGTTAGCAACGCTCGTACTCGGAACTTCCTTAGCTCTCAGTGCCGCATTTCCGGCAGCCACTGCCTACGGTTTATCTCCTTCAGAAAAATTGCTCAATCAAATGGAGCTGCAGCAAAAGCTCGAACAAAAAGAGAAGCATGCCCCAAAATTTTTGGCTGGCAAGCTATCAAAAAACAAAGCCAAAAATGATGATGATATAAAAAAATTCCTCAAAGATAATAAAGACTTATTCAAAGTAGATCCTTTCAAGGAGCTCATACTGTTGAATGCTGAAACAGATGACCTTGGAATGAAGCATTATAAATTCTCCCAGTCTATTAATGGGGTCCCGGTGGAAGGGGCTATTTTCAAGGTCCATACAGATAAAAATAGTGATGTAACGGCTGCGACAGGACAATTATATGCTGATGCATCAGAAAAAATAACTGATACAAAAGCAGCCATCAGTAAAAAAGAAGCGGCTGATCTTGCCTGGAAAAATATCAATCTGACAGAAGAGGATACAAAAGGCAGCGACCAGGCTGTGCCTGCTGACCTCCAGAAAGCCGGCAAAAAGAGTGAAGTGAAAAATACGCATGTGAAAAATGACCTTGTGATCCATGAAAAGGACGGGGAGTATACGCTCGCTTACAAGGTCCAGCTGCAGTTCATTGAGCCGTATGGGGCGAACTGGCAGATCTTTGTCGACGCGAAGAACGGCCATATTGTCGAAGCTTATAATGCTGTGGCAGATGCGGCTGCAACCGGGACAGGCACAGGCGTGACCGGCGGCTCCAAAACATTGAATACTTATTCTTCAGGCGGAACTTATTACTTATATGATGTTACAAAGCCAATGAATGGAGTCATTGAGACCTTCACTGCCAATAACGGATCCTCCCTGCCAGGCTCGCGTTCCGCCGACAGCAATAATGCATGGACTGCGACCAATCAAAGGGCGGATGTGGATGCACATTATTACGCCGGAAAGGTCTATGACTATTTTAAAAACACGCATAACCGCAACAGTTTCGACAATAATGGGGCAACCATCCGATCAACGGTCCATTACGGATCACGCTATAATAATGCGTTCTGGAATGGTTCGCAGATGGTTTATGGAGACGGTGATGGCTCCCAATTTACATCTCTCTCCGGAGCCCTTGATGTAGTGGCCCATGAAATCACCCACGCGGTCACTGAAAGGACGGCCAATCTGCAGTACCAGTATCAGTCTGGTGCTCTGAACGAGTCCTTCTCCGATGTGTTTGGATATTTCCTTGATCCAGGCGACTTCCTGATGGGTGAGGATGTGTACACCCCTGGCCGTTCCGGCGATGCCCTCCGCAGCATGTCCAACCCGACATTGTACGGGCAGCCTGAGCATATGAACCAGTATGTGAACACAAGCTCCGATAATGGAGGCGTCCATATCAACAGCGGAATCCCGAATAAAGCTGCCTACTATACAATCAGCAGCATCGGCAAGGCCCAGGCCGAAAAAATCTACTACCGTGCCCTGACTGTCTATCTGACACCGACGAGCAATTTCAGCTATGCACGCGCAGCGCTCCTGCAGTCTGCCGCAGATTTATATGGAAGCGGAAGCTCTGCTTATAATGCAGTCAGAACTGCCTGGGACAATGTAGGGGTCTATTAAAAGCCGAATACCGGTTAGTTTTCTTAACAAGAAGAAGAGCTGCTTCCAGTGAGAAGCAGCTCTTTTCCTGTGACTTGAGGGATATGCCTGGGGAAGATAGTAGAGGGGGTATCAGCTGTCTTCCTTCAAAGGAGGCTGAATGGGACGATCATCAGGATTTTCAGATGCAGCAAAGGAGCTTTTAGCGTCCGGGGGAGCTGCATCACCGTAATGAACCAGCAAACCCAAAGCGGCAATCAGCAGAAACAGATATTTTTTCTTCATTTTACTGTAATTCCTCCCTGTACTTTGAGATATATTGGATTGCCTTTTCGTACTCGCCATGATGAATCAGATGCCTTGCAAGCACCTGATAGAATTCCTCCAGCTCATTCTCGTGCTCATCGGTCTTTTCAAGAAAAGGCAGGAGCCTTTCCTGCAAAAACTCTACAGCCTTGCTTTCATCTGCAAAACTGGTGAGGTGATAATGGGACATCAGCTCATACTTTCTGGAGCTGGCTTTCTGTGCAAGCAGTTTCAGTTTTTCAAAATGCTTTCTGCTGTCATTGTCGCCGAGCTTGTGAAGAGTCTCGGCATATGAATACAGACTGATCAAATAGTTGGACGACTCGACCGGATGAAGGGCCAGGCTTTTTTTGTAATACAATGATGCCTTCTTCAGGTCATTGGTCCTTCTGTACAGATAGCCCATATTATGGTAAATCTGCGGCAGCAGGGCTGTCTCGATCTTCAGCGCTTCAATGTTCCTGAGCAGATGCCTGAAGCACTCGGCTGCCTCATGATAAATGCCTGCGTGGGTATAATTGATGCCCAGCAGCATCAGGGTGTGCAGAATCCGCTTGAAATTGAACTGGTCTGAAAAATGTCCCAGTGCTTTCTTTCCATAGTGGACGGCCGCCCCTGACTCTTCCTTCATGCTTTTGACAAGTCCGTAATGGTAAAACAAATCCCCGGCTCCGATGGCGCTTTCCTTCACTTTATCCTCAATCAGGGTGCTGAGGATATTGTCTGCTTTTTCCAGCTGACCTGTCTGTATTAAAGATAACGCATTAAAGTAGCTGTATAAATAGGTTTCATGTTGGGAAAAATTCTTTTTTATCTTGCCTAGATGCTCTCTCTGAGCCGCTGCTCCATTTATATCTCCGACGAAGATAAGATAGCGGTATTTCCAGAGAGAATAGTAGTTTATGTAAGGAGTAAAGGTGATCAGCTCTTCTGCTTTAGACAGGGTTTGGAATGCTGCTTCTGCCTGTTCCTTTTGATAGTAGATCAGCTTGGTGATAAAATCCTCGATCATACTCCCGAACTGTTCCTGCTTATCTTCTGCCTGCTGTAAAGTGATGCCAAGCTTGTTCAGCAATAAGTCGATCGTGCCATCATGGGCTTCTTTGGAGTTGTTTTCTATTTTGCTAAGGTGGGAGATGGAGCAGACACCTTGGGCCAATTCCCTCTGTGTCATCCCTTTTTTTGTCCGGTAATACTTGATAAGCGCTCCGGTTCTCATGCTTTTACCTCCTACTTTTCCCGTAGGAATAGTATACCAGCAAAGGGGAATAAGTGTAAGAATATTCTATTAATCAAACGTTTGATTAATAGCAGGGTGCGGTTGAAGAGGGGTTGGTGGGTCTTTGGTATCATCATACAATAATAGGTAAAAAGTTACAATTGCATAAAGTTGGGAAAATTTTTCAATGATCTGCTCCTGGAATAATGCATTACGTTAACAGGAGAAAGAATTCTTAACAAAATGCTTGTCAGTTGCAGCCTTGTAAAAAATTGATATCGTCTGCTGCCTTTTTTTGTATGAAGCTAAATTTCCCTGCTGTTATACCGATATATCCATTAAAGGAACTATATGAAAATGGGAATAGGGGAGTATAATGGGGAATAAAAAGAATGATGTCATTAAAAAAATAATGGTTTATATGCTGAATGTCGCAATGCAGGCTGCTGTCTCAGGCATGATCATCATAGCCATCTATTCATTGATTTTCAAAAAGCAGGTGTTCTCGGCAGAATCAGCTGCTTTGCTGGGATTGATCATCATAGCATTTATCCTCTCAGGATTTATTAATTTTGCTTCGTATGCAAAGCCGTTCAATGAAATCCAGCGTTTTGTGGAGCGGGTGAGCAAGGGAGATCTGTCAAAGCCGGCTGACATTAAGCAGCTGGGACCGCTGAAAAGCATCAGTGCACCGCTTGAGCATATGAGAGCCGGCCTTCAGGAGCTGATTGCACGTGTCAAGGATACGGGAGGTACTGTATCCAGGTCCTCAGGTTCATTAGAGCAAAGAGTCGCAGAGACGAATGAGAGCCTCCAGGGAATCAAAAAGCAGATCATGGAATTTCAGCAGACTGTCTATCAGCAGCTGCAATCGGCCAATGAAGTTGCTGTCACGATGGATGAGATGTCGGTAGGCGTCAGCAACACCGCTGAAACCTCCAGCCTAGTCAATCAGGCTTCAGCAGAAACGGCCAGCCTTGCCATTTCAGGAAAGCATCAGGTGCTTGAGGCTGCTGAAAAAATGCATGGTATCGACCAGTCCTTCAATTCACTTGAAGAGGCTATTAATAGCTTCCTTGAAGGTTCAAAAAGAATTGCCGTTATAACGAAGGAAATATCGGACATTGCCGGGCAGACAAATCTGCTGGCACTGAATGCAAGCATAGAAGCGGCCAGGGCAGGGGAGCATGGGAAGGGGTTTGCGGTTGTCGCCCATGAGGTAGGGAATCTGGCCAGCCAGACCAATCAGTCTGCCTCCAACATATCAGCCATCATCCAGCAGCTCCAGGGGGATGCGGATGCCACATCCGCTGCAATGAAAAAGACCAATCAGGATGTAATAGGCGGCAAGCTATCCATCGAGGCTGTTGTACAATCTTTTGAAAGCATACTGGGGTCTGTAGATAACGTGAACGGGCGCATCCAGGAAATATCGGCGGTCAGTGAACAAATGGCAGCAGGAAGTGAAGAGGTGGCGGCAAGTGTTGAAGAGTTATCCTCTCAATTCCAGCATGTCAATGAACGGCTGGTGGAAGTTGTCAGCCATGTTGACACCCAAACTGCGGATATGGAGACAGTCAAAGAAGAATCGGAAGCCCTTAATGATATTGCTGCAAACCTTAATGGGCTGCTTCAAAAATTTAAGGTTGAAAGCTGAACAGAAAGAAAGGACAACGGCAAATGCCGCTGTCCTTTCTTTATTGGTGCTTAGTCAAATACTCAGGAGCTTTAAGCAGGTTCCCATATTTCAATGGGAGTCATGCTGACTTTCTGGTATAGATCGCTGATTTCCTTATATAGCTTTGTATCCTCTGAAGCCAGTTTCAGGAGCAGCTGCATATCATTTAATGCTTCAGAAATTTCTCTCATGTGCATATGCTTCTTATAAGTTAGATTAAGAAGTCTGATGATGGAGAGTTCTAAGTCCCTCCTGTAGTCATCTGCCCATTTGGCTTTGAACTGCGGCATAAGCTTCGGCGGGATCTTGCCTGATACCTTTGATTTTAACAGTTTTATATCAGCCCAGTTCTCTGCTTCGAGCGCCTGATTCAACAGGTGGAAGAATTTCAGGGCGTCGATTTCTATAGCTCTATTTATGGAGATGATATTGTTTTCAATCGTAAAGGGGTCAGGAATCCCGCCGCCTTGAAAAATTTTACGCAGGTGCGTCAAACTGACGCGCAGCTGGTTCTGGGCATTGGCTACAGGCAGGGAAGGCCAGAAGACCTCCGTAATAATATTCCTGGAAACTGGTCCATGCAGGCACAGGTAAGCGAGAATCTCTTTCGCCTTGCGCTGATTCCATTTTCCTTCAATTATTGTATTTCCGGCTGTCACTTTAAACTCATCAAGCATATAAACTTCAATCTTATCTTGATTTGGAGGAGGCGTCTCAAAAGCTGCCTCCAGTTGGAGAAGCAGCTTTTGCGTATAAGCGCTTCCCGAATCGGGCTTCACTTCCGCCATCACTGCTGGATCGGCCAGAAACTCCCGGCATTTGGATAGTGTCAGTTCAGGCTGATCCAGCTGTATCAAATGGGATGCTGAAGGAATGATGTATTTTCTGCTTTTTCTGATATAATCGCTGCTCAGCATGACAACGGAGGCCGGATAAAAGTGATCAAATTCCCCTGCTAAAAACAAGGCTGGTATATTCATATGTTTAAAATGAATAATAGAAGAATCAGAGATTAACTCCCTTGCCAAAAAATAAGATGGCAAATCAAGCCTTGAGCAAGCATCTCTTATAAGAAAGGAATTGGGGCCGATCGATTTATAAAGAAGATGTGTGATCCAAAAATCTGCCAGCCCCTCTTTATCAATTAGCGGCAAGTTATTCTCTGAAGGTGCTTTTCTTATGCAATCGGCCAAATTGATTGCTGGCGTGGAAAAGACAATGAACGACAAGATACTGCCAGGGTGTTGATCCTGCCACTGTGAGCCGAAATAAGCCCCCAAGCCCTGACCAATATAATGAAAAGAGAAGCACCCTGCCTCGTCCAGTACTGATTCGAAATCGTCATTCAGTATATTCCAGGATAAAGATCCATTTGCAGCACTGCTGTATCCGTGACCCCTAAAGTCAAATAGTAGGATATGATAATCTGCTAACTGAGGAAGAATAAGGTTCCATACAGTGCTGTCCAGACCAAGTCCATGTGTGAGGACAACAGTCTCTGCATCAGGATTGGCTGATTTAATCGACTTATAGCTTATTCCTCGTTTAGTCGTCTTCATGTTGCCCTCCGAAAATTCATTCTGGCAAAAGCCATTTACATTATTATCGGCAGGGAACTCCCTTTTATTAGGAAAAAATAAACATTTTTTTGATAAAAAAATCTTATAAATTTAGCAGCAGCAATTGATAAAAGATGACAAAAGTAATATGATAATAGTATGAATATTGAAAAAGGCAAACTTATTGAAAAATAAGGACGCAAAGCCGCGAGTCTAAGGCGTAAGCTACGATAGTCGGGCTGCCAGGGTGATAAAGTGGATAGCTTTGGATTTAATACTTAGTCCTTTCAGAGCTAATCGGCCGAACCTTTTGGCATAGTAACTGAAAGGAAAGGGTGCATAATCATGTATTTTTTTGGTACGGAAGAATTTTTTGAGGAGCAGTTAAGAAAAGCTGTTGAAAGCGGGAAGAATCTATCAGCCAGCTTTTCTCAATTGGAACGGGAGCTAAACTATAATTTCATTTGCACGGACAGCCTGCGGAGAGAATGCCTGGCCAACCTTAAGGCAGCAGGCAGGAAGCTCGAGCATCAGCTGCCTTCATATAGCGTGAAACATGCTGCTGTAGTGTAGCATTAAAAGAAAGCGAAGGGAAAATTCCTTCGCTTTCTTGCTGTTGTTATCATTCATTTATACAACTGGGAAATTAAAAGAGAATAATAGAAACTCTTAAAGATCAGCTTCAAGAATTCGACAAATCTATGTAGGTTTCTGTCGTAAAAAAAATGGTTAATTTTTCATTTCAAGGGGTACTTTATACCTGTACTACATTTCTGTGAAATGCAAACTTATTGAAAGATAAGGGCGCAAAGCCTCAGGTCTAAGGCCATGTATGGTTAAGACGGCTGGGCTGCCGCAATAGGGGAAACGGTTATGGGTATGAGTAATGAAGTAGAAAAAGAGTGGATCGAATTATTGCTGGAAGCAAGAAATGTTGGTTTGACCTTGGGAGAAGTAGAGAGCTTTTTTAGAGGAGAACATGATTTTTGGACCAGGCAGGAAAATATAACAGAAACTGATTGAAAATTTTACTTAAGAACAACAGGAACATACATAGAACCAAGAAACGTCTACCCTTCCGGTATGGCGTTTCTTTTTTTTTCGACAAGAATCTTCAAATATCGGGAGGTGCCTGTCACCACTTTAACCACTTTACCCTATCTTTACAATTTTCCAACAATTCCTTCATGTTCCATTTTTACAATTAGATTGAGAGAAATTTGGGGAGGTTTGTTGAGGGATGGGGAAAAAGAGATCGAAATTTGGTCATTTGCTGATGAGTTCGATGCTTACAGGCAGCATGCTGGCGCCTTTCTCGTCTGCTGTTCAGGCGGAGGAAGCGCTGAAGCTTGATCAGCTGCTGATTACGGAAATTGCTCCTGACATCAAGGGTGCAGAGGATTATGAGTATTTTGAGCTGCATAATCCATCAGCTCAGGAGATAAGTCTTAAAGATTACCAGTTCTATTATGTATATACCGACGAAGCAGGCAAAGAGCTGCCTTTGTCTTTTGGTGAATATGTACTGAAGCCAAACGAAACCGTCGTTCTCTGGTATAACAAAAGCGCCAAAACCAAAGAGGATTTCAGGAATCATTATGCGGCTGAACTGCCGGATGAAGCAATCCTTGAGTTCACAGGAAGCGGATTCACAGGAATGGCCAACACAGGCAATAGGGGAATAAAAATTGTCGACGGCCAGAATGCTGAAGTTTCTTTTGCCAGCTATGTTAAGGATGAAACGGGAGAAGGGCTCTCTAAGCATTTTAAAAGCCAGCCGGAATCAGCAGAAATGCTCCCATTTCAGATTAAAGCAGCACCTTCACCGGGAATAGTTAGTGCTGGTCAAATTTCCGTGCCAGAGGGAGAAAATAATACGGCTCCAGTCATCACCCATACTCCTGCCGAAACGGTGGAAGGCAGCATGGATCTGCAGATTGAAGCAGTTATAGAGGATGACCAGGAGCTGCTGACAGCCGTGGTTTATTATCAGAGCCATGGAAGCATGAAGTGGAAGTCTGTCCCTCTTGTTAAAAATGGTGACAATACATATGCAGCGGCAATACCGGCTGCCGACTATTTGGGCGGTACACTTTCCTATTATATTGAGGCAGCAGATGGAATGAATACAACTGCCTTTCCGGCAGATAAATCAATGCCTGTTCAAACAAAGATAGAAACTGTTCAAGAAACGGAACCCCAGTCAAAGCCAAGGCTGATGATCACGGAAATCACTCCGGATAGTTCAGATGTTAATGGCAAGGATGGGTACGAGTTTATTGAAATCTATAATAATGCCGATCAAGCAATAAATCTAAAAGATTATCAAATCATTTACCGATATCCGAATAATACCCAGCTAAATTGGGATCTTGCTGAAGATAAAATGGTAGAGCCGCAGAGTTCTGCCGTGGTCTGGATCAAAAATGGGGCCAATGATGAAACAGGGCTGGAAAGCTTCAATGAGAACTACGGAACAAGCCTGGATGCCGGCCAGGTCATTGAAATCCATAATGATGGAATGGCGAACGGATCGGAGCGCACACTGATCATAGCCGATGATCTTGGGACTGAGATTGCGCAAGCGGCATATAATAACCGCAGTTCTGATGTATTTCCGAATAGCGGAATTACTTATAAAACGCCTTCAGCCGGCAAAGATATGGTGAAGGCTGGGATCAGTGAAAAAGCAGCACCAGGGGCTGTTTTTCCAGGCCAGGTACCTTCAGAACCGGTGAAGCTGTCAGATGACAGTGAAGCTCCAGTCATTACCCATGAAGTACAGACTGAAATTGAAGGCGGACAGGATGCAATGATTTCAGCAACCGTTACAGATAACACAGAAGTGCAGGCTGTTTCCCTCTCTTACCGGGCTGCAGAAGCAGCTGAATGGAAAACGGTCAAAATGCTTGTAAGCGGGCAAGCTGAAAATGTTTATGAAGCAGTCATCCCTGAAGCGGATCTGCGGTCAAAACAGATTGTCTACAAAATAGAAGCAACCGACGGAATCAACTCCAGCAGCACCGGTGATGCTACAGCAACTATTACACCGGCCCAATACGCAAAGAATGAAGTGCCGCCGCTGCTCATTACTGAGGTTGTACCTGATTCTACCAATGTGAATGCTCTTGATGGCTATGAATTTATTGAAGTATATAACAATACAGATAAACCTATTAACTTTAAGGATTATAAAATCCGCTACCGCTATCCAATGGAAGGGCCCGAAGCAGACTTGATCTGGGGGCCGGAAAAAGCGGATATTATTATACCTTCAGGTGAAGCTGTTGTTTTCTGGATTATCAACACAGGAAATACTGATAAAACAGCAAAAGACTTTAACAGCAATTACTCTACCAATCTCGAAGAAAATAAGAATCTCTTTAAAATGGTTTCCAATGGGATGGCCAATACAGGGGACAGGGGCATTGTCATTGCGACTAATACCGGCCGGGAAATAGCAGCGTCCTTCTATAATGATGAGCCGAATAAGAAGGATACTGCTGCCAATAAGGGCATATTCTATGCATTTCCTACTGATAAAACAACCAAAATGGTCAAAATCAGTGCGGGGGCAGACAATGCAACCCCTGGTGCGGTCATGAAGACCCAGGTCCCGGCAGCAAAGGCAGAGCTTAAGGAAGACACAAAAGCACCTGCCATTGAGGATCTTTCCAGTATCACAGAAGTAAACGAGAAGGAAGATCTGCAGCTCCTGTTTGACGCCGCAGATGACCAGGATGTAAAAACAATGCGCCTCTTCTACAGAACGGACAGCAATGGGGCATACAGATCGGCTGATCTGCAGCCAAGCTATAATGATGGACTCTATCATTTCAAAATCTACTCTCCGGAGCTGATTGGAAAAGATAAAGTCGAGTATTATACGCTCGTTTCAGATGGAACCCATACAATCGAGTCAGAGCCGGCAGAGATTAAAATAACAGGCGGAGAAGAAGAAACAGGACTGCGCCTGAATGTTAAGAATGACTCTATTGTTACAAAAGAGACAATTCTTAAAGCAGCCTCTGCTTCGGGCAGTTATGAAAATATCAAACTCAAAATCGATGGAGAGAGTGTTGCAGCAGAAACCTATAAAGCGCTGGAAAAACAGGCCTACTTTGCATTTGATGTTAAAAAGATAAATTTATTTTTCCAAAATGGTGTTACGATGGGTAATGAAGTTTTAAAGATATTTGACGATACGATCAATTCATATGTAACAATGACTGTTCCTATTGAACCGGACAAGCTTTCATTGAATGAACCGGCTGTCATTTCCGTCCGCTCAGGCACAAAGGTGTCTCCTTTTGATCAGGAATCAGAGGAAAACCGTGATGACTTTTATATTAAAAATGCCAGACTTGTCCTAAGCGACGGGACTGTCATATATGACCCGGCATACAGCGACAAGGAAAAGGAATTGACTGTCGGAGACGCAGGCTCTGCCAAGCCTGTTTATGATTTCTCTTTCGAGGTGCCGGAAGAAAAATTTGCCGCCAAGGCTTATAAGTGGAATACCCTTGAAGCCGGAGAGGGCGAGCATACAATAACAGCAACTGAAGGGGATAGTTCAGCTTCTTCAAAAGTAATTGTCGATAATTCGGCACCGCTTATCACGGCTTCTGTGGAAAATGGCAAGGAATATAAAGGCAGCTTTACACTGGACGCGGATGTAGAAGATGACTGGTCCGGGGTAACCTCCGTATCAGCCACTCTTGATGGCAAGGAAGTTACCCTGCCATATGATACAGGCTCTGCCCAGCTGGATCCGGGCTCACATACCTTTGAAATCACTGCAATCGACCTGGTCGGCAATACAGGTAAAGAATCTGTAGTGTTTAAAACTGCTGATGAACATCCTGCCAAGCCGAAGGCACTTTCTCCCGAAGACGGGGCAAAAGATGTAAAAACAGATGCGAAGCTGTCAGTAGAGGTTTCCGACCCTACTAATGATGATCTGTCTGTGAGATTTTACAAAGGCTTTGAATACAAGCCGGCAGATGCAGAAGTAAGTGTCTTCTCCAACTCAGCTGACAGGGAGCCTCCGGCAGAAATGATTCCGGCAGGGGAGACTTTGCTGGTTGCAGCAGAGGAAGATAAAATGAACGATAAGGATGGCGAGTATGTAACAACGTCATCTGTAGAAAAATTCCCTTATCAGCGATTCGAAGTTAAGGTCGATTCGGAAGTAGATGAAACAGACATCATCCAGATAGACTGGGAAGGGAAATCCCTTTTGGGAAGAAAAGTCAGCATGTATGTCTGGAATTTTGATAGTGGCAAGTGGGAAGTCCAGCAGTGGAAGGTGGCTGATCAGGATGATTTCACTCTGACAGCATCTGTGCAGGGCAAACAATATATGAAGGACCAAAAGATACAAGTGATGGTCCAGGATGAAATTTCAACTGAAACGCCATTTGATTATACGATGGTTTGGATGTCGGATACGCAATATTATTCAGAGAGCTACCCGCATATTTATAAAAAAATGGTAGACTGGGTGGCAGCCAACAAGGAGAATCTGAAAATCCCTTATGTCTTCCATACAGGAGATTTGGTTGATGTTTCCACAGATCCCCAGCAATGGGCATATGCCGATGAGTATATGAACGTGCTCGAAGATGCAAATATACCTTATGGTGTCCTGGCAGGCAATCATGATGTAGATCATAAAACCAATGATTATACCCAATACTCCCAGTATTTTGGAGAAGAGAGATTTGCAGACAAGCCGTATTATGGAGGATCTTATAAAGACAATCGCGGCCATTACGACCTTATCAGTGTAAATGGCAATGATTATATTATGGTCTATATGGGCTGGGGCGTTGAGGATGCCGATCTTGAATGGCTGAAGGATGTGCTTGCCCAATATCCGGACCGCATGGCGTTCCTGAACTTCCATGAATACCTTCTTGTTTCGGGCAATAGAAGTCCGCTTGGAAACAAAATCTTTGAAGAAATTGTAAAGCCAAATAAAAACGTGCTGGCCGTCCTTTGCGGCCATTATCATGACAGCGAAACGCTCGTTGATGAGATTGATGATGACGGTGATGGTACACCGGACCGGAAAGTATACCAAATGCTGGCTGACTACCAGGGAGGGCCTGAAGGCGGACAAGGATATATGCGTCTCCTGCATGTTAACCCTTCAGAAAATAAGATATACGTAAAAACTTACTCTCCGTATCTGAACGATTATAATTTCTACGATGCAGATTCTTATCCGGGCAAAGATGAGTTTGTTATCGATCTTCCATTGGAGCCGAAGGAGAAGGTCGTCTCCACAGACAGGCTTGAAATGAAGGTTTATACAGACAGCCAGATCGGGGAGACTCAGACTCTGTCAGGAAAGAAAGCGGCAGAAACAGGATGGGCCGGCCTGGAGGCCAATAAACTGTACGGATGGTATGTCCGGGTGAATGATGAATTCTCAGGGGAAGCATTGTCAGATATCTGGTCATTCACAACTGGAAATGGAACCGGAACTGGCGGGGGAGACAATGGGAACCAGGGTCCAACCCAACCGTCTCAGCCATCGCAGCCGCCTGCAGCACCTCCTGCCGGGCAAAAACCGGGAGAGATTCTTCTTCCATCAGGTGCAGTGCAGATTGAACGAAAGCAGAACGAGATTGTCACTGCTGTCCAGAGCAGCCAGGTTCCGGGAATTGTCAGCATGCTGAATGGGGAAAAGAAAGTGATTCCTATCATGCTGGAGAAGACGGCTAAGGGTGAAACAGCAGAAGCAAGCATTCCTGCAGTTCTCTTCAGGGATGCCGCAGCTAAGCAGAAAGATGCATTCATCCGCATAAAAAATGGTGAAGCAAGCATTACCCTGCCAGTCAGCCAGATTCAGACAGCAGAGCTTGTGGAAAAACTGGGGACTAATGTCGAAAATCTCTCCATCGTCATCTCTGTTAATGAAGCAGGTGAACCTGCTATTAAAGAAATGGCAGAAAAGAATAAGCTGACTTTAGCATCAAAGGTAATGGAATTTACTGCAGAAGCGGCAGCTGGAGAGAAGAAGCAGCCGCTTGAAAACTTCAGCAGTTATTTAAACTATGAGCTGGCAGGCAGCAAAGAATTCAATGCTAAAACCGCTTCTGTCATCCGTTTTAACAGCACTGGTGCCATTTCATCAGTACCAGCACTGTTCAAGGGCAGAACAGCAGAATTTAAATCATTGGCCGGAACTGTCTTTGCAGTTTCAGAAGATAAGGTATCCTTCCCGGATGTAGACAGGAAAAGCTGGCCGGCTGATTATATAGAGACCCTCGCATCCAAACATATCATTAAAGGAAAAGCAGATGGAACATACGCACCGCTAGAAGAGATGACCAGGGCACAATTCACTGTTTTGCTTGTCCGCGCCCTTGGCCTTCCGGCTGTGGATTATGACAATCGCTTTAAGGATGTAAAAGGGACTGAATGGTTCAACAGCGAAGGTGAATTGATGGCAGCTGTTCAAACCGGTATCATTCAGGGCAAAGAGGATGGGAATTTTGCCCCGAATGAGAGGGTTACAAGGGCACAGGCCGCTGCCATGATCAGCCGTGCTATGGACATTCCGTTCATTGGCTTTAACAAGAATGTGTTAGAAGAGAGTAAGAAAGCTTCAGATTTCAAGGATGCCGCCCAATTTGCACCATGGGCGAAAGAAGGAATTGAAGCTGTTTATCAGGCTGGTATAGTATCTGGGCGTGAGGATGGCCGTTTTGACCCGAATGGCTATACAAGGCGAGATCATATGGCCAAAATTCTGGCGAACTTCCTTATAGCCGCCGGTTTGATGGATGATACAATTACAAAATGAAATAAAGCAGGCTGCTTAGGCAGCCTGCTTTTAATTTTCGACAAAAACCGGGAGGTGCCTGTCACCATCTTCTACGCCTCAAGACCTACCTAATCTTACAGTCCTGGTCTATGGAAAAGAGGAGTTTTATCGTGTATTGTTGAATTAAATAAGATAATCTTACTTTTTCTGTCAGTGGCGGGAGATTGGGTGAAACCTATTCGGTCTTTATCCGTATGTACAGGTAAAGCAGGATTTTATGTCAGGAGTCGATACAAATGAACCGGATTGTTTCGTTTCTTATAGGCACAGTACTGGCTGTCCCGTTCGCCGGGTCGGTCTGGACGGTCAGCTATTTCGGATTTGACCAGACGTTTTTCTTATCCGGGCTGATAGCAGGCGGAGCGGCTGCGTTAGTATATCTGGCCGCATTCCAGATCGGGCGTGTCCGTTTCCTCAGGAAGCACGGGCTGACGCGGAGGGAATACAAGTATATCAAGACAAACCTTGCAGAAGGGAAAAAGAAAATTTCCCGCCTGCACAAGTCATTATTTGCGATCCGCCATCTTCCTTCTTTGAAGCAGCGGATTGAACTGATGAGGATCACACGGAAGATTTACAGGCTGACGAAGAAAGAGCCGAAGCGTTTTTACCAGGCGGAGCGGTTTTATTTTTCCCATCTTGATTCTCTGGTGGAAATGACGGAGAAATATGTTTTCCTCTCCACCCAGCCGAAGAAGAACCTTGAAATCGACCAGTCGCTGCTGGAAACCCGAAGGACCATTAATGAACTCTCCCAGACGGTTGAGAAGGATTTGTACGAAGTGATTTCCGATGATATTGATAATCTTAATTTTGAAATAAACGTGGCCAAAAACTCGATTAAAACGTGGAAGGAAAACCGATTACCTGAAGAAAGCAGGAGGCTGAAATGAGCGAACAAAACCCATCATTAACGAAAAAGACGAGCAGTCTTATGGATGATATCCTTGCCGACCCGTTCGGCGACATGAATGGCGGACCTGTCCTGGAGCTAGCGAAAGAAGAGAAACCGGTGAAGCTCATAGACGTGATCCCGGAGGAAAACCGCGCCCGGGCTTATCAGATTGCCGAGCAGATCGACCCGCGCAACCACCAGGCCATGATTGCTTATGGGACTCAGGCTCAGACGAAGCTGCTCACCTTCTCGCACAGCATGCTCGAGCATGTCCAGAAAAAGGATATCGGAGAGGTCGGTGATATCATCAATGACCTGATGAAGCGCCTCAATGATATGAATCCGGATGAACTGAAGCAGGGCAAGCAGTCGCTGTTTTCCCGCATGTTCGGAAAAATCTCCGATTCTGTCCAGGAGATCCTCTCCAAATATCAAAAAACAGGAGCGCAGATTGACCGGATCAGCGTAAAGCTGGACCGCAGCAAAAATGTCCTTTTATCCGATATCCATATGCTGGAGAAGTTATATGACACGAACAAGGAATATTTCCACGCTCTCAATGTCTATATTGCAGCGGGCGAAATCAAGCTCGAGGAGCTTCATGAGCAGACAATCCCGCAGATGAGGAAGGAAGCGGAATCATCAGGCGACCAGATGAAATTCCAGGAAGTCAACGATATGCTTCAGTTTGCGGACAGGCTGGACAAGAGGCTGTACGATTTAAAGCTGAGCCGGGAAATTACGATCCAATCCGCCCCGCAGATCCGCCTGATCCAAAACACGAACCAGGCCCTTGTCGAAAAGATCCAGGCATCCATCAACACCGCCATCCCGCTGTGGAAAAACCAGGTGGCAATTGCCCTGACCCTTATCCGTCAGCGCCATGCCGTTGAAGCGCAGAAGCAGGTTTCAAAAACAACCAATGAGCTGCTCTTGAAAAACGCGGAAATGCTGAAAACCAATACCATTGAAACCGCCAAGGAAAATGAGCGCGGCCTAGTGGACATTGAGACGCTTAAGAAAACCCAGGAAAATCTCATTTCCACTCTGGAAGAAACACTCCGGATCCAGGAGGAGGGCCGCAATAAGCGGCGCCAGGCAGAAAGTGACCTGGCTTCTATGGAAAATGAACTGCGCCAGAAACTGCTTGAAATCAAAGGATAAGTAGTAGAGATGCCTTCCCGATAGGAGGCATCTTTTTATTTTTAAGGAGTACGCCCCGGATAAAATGGACTGGTTTAAACAAAGTGATATTGCAAGACCTCCTTTAGTAGAATGGCCGGCACCTATATTTAAAAAATATTTTTTTGAAAATCATGTTTATTTAATTTTTATTGTGGTATTAAATTTTAGTGCATGATCTGGTAAATACAGGATGAGAGGGTGAATATCAAGGGCAAAATCACTGAAAAGTGATGACGCAAAGCTATAGGGGCTTATGTGGAAAAAAAACAATGCCAGCCAGCTGCCATCAAACAGAAAAGGGGACTATTTGATGTCAAAAATGAAGTGGGACACGCCTGAAGTTATAAAACGGAGAAAAAAAAGAAACAAAATTATATTGTACATATCAATTTTTGTATTTACTATTGTTTCAAGTGTGCTGGCAACAGTTTTAATGAGTCAGGTATAGCAGGAAAAGACGGAGGCCATGCGGGCATTCCGTCTTTTTTTAGACATAGCCCGCCATGTACCTGTTTCCTGATTCGCGGCGTTTTCAAAATTGCTTTCGGCAGGTTTAATGTTGAAGACTTTCGTTTGTTAATAGGCGGAGTAAATAAAAAAAGAAGATTTGTCCCTTTTATTGTATTTAAAACATTTGTCGAACAAATCCTCCCATCTGTCCATGCCTAAAGTCACAGTTCTGACGTCGAATCAGCATCGACTAGGTCCTCTTTGGTATAGACATCTATACACTTATTTCGCTAACCTAAAGATGTAATTATTTGAATTTTTAAATTAAAGGGAGGGGAGGAGAAAGTCCGGTTCGTGTTCAGAGATGATAAGAGGAGGAATAAGATGAAGAATAAGTCTGTGAAAGTGACATTGGCTGCCATCCTGAGCCTAAGCGCTGTGGCTCCTGCAGTTATGGCAAGCGACAGTCCTGAAGCAAAAGAAAAAGCGGGGGATCCGGAAATGAGTTCTTCAAAGTTTATGCCTCCTGTTCCATTTCCATGGGATCATCCGGGAAAATCATCGCCGGTGCTTCATCCGGGATCTGCCAGGGGTGCAGGCATGGTTGAAGGCCCGCTCAATGAAATCGATGGAATCATGGAGGAGATGATTGATTCCAGGGTGATGCCCGGTGCAGTGGCGCTTGTGGCCCGGCGCGGCCATATCGTCAAGCATGAAGCCTATGGCATGGCTTATCAGTACAAAGATGACGGATTGACAGAAGCCGATCAGCCTATCTCCATGGCGAAGGACACCATCTTTGACCTTGCTTCCATCAGCAAAATCTTTACAACAACAGCCGCGATGCAGCTTTATGAAAAAGGCCTCTTCAATCTTGATGATCCGGTGGCTGATTATCTGCCTGAGTTTGCAGCCGGCGGCAAGGAAGAGGTGACCATTAGGCAGCTGATGACCCATACTTCTGGATTCACGGCTTGGATTCCTCTCTATTCACAAGGGAACAGCCGCGAAGACCGTATCTCAATCGCTCTGCAATATCCGCTTGCCAATGAACCGGGGAGCACTTATACATACAGCGACCTCAACATGATTGCCCTCGGAGCCCTTATTGAAAAACTGTCAGGCAAGCGCCTGGATGAATATGTGAGAGACCATATTACCAAGCCTCTTGGCATGAAGGATACCATGTATAACCCTCCCGAAAGTCTGAAGGACAGGATAGCAGCCACTGAATATCAGCCTGCCCTTGGGCGCGGCCTTGTCTGGGGAGAGGTTCATGATGAAAATGCCTGGTCGCTTGATGGCGTCGCCGGTCATGCCGGTGTCTTTTCCACAGCTGGAGACCTGGCGAAGTTTGCACATATGTATGTAAATGAAGGTACCTATGGCGGAAAGCGCATCCTGAAAAAAGAAACAGTCAGGACTCTTACGGAAAATCAGATCCCGCAGTTTCCAGGCGATGACCACGGACTAGGCTGGGAGCTGAACCAGGGCTGGCTCGGCGATGCGCTGACAGATAAAGATTCACTCAGCCACACAGGCTACACAGGCACTTCAGTTGTCATCTCCCAGAAAAATGACACCATTGCCATCCTGCTGACCAACCGGGTCCATCCGACAAGGAACACCGTTTCAACGAATGGAGCAAGAAGGGCATTTGCAAGACAGGTGGCAGACAGCATTCCGGTCAGCATCCCTGGCAAGCAGCCGGCCTGGTTCTCGGGCTATGGCGATAATACAGAAAAAAGCCTGACAGCTGAAGTCGATCTGCATTCACAGGCGGTTCTCTCTTTTGAAACCTGGCACCGGATTGAGGAAAACAGCGATTATGGCTATCTGGAAATCTCAGCAGACGGCACAAATTGGACTGAAGTCAAATCTTTTACCGGAAACAGCGAAAGCTGGAGCACGGTTAAAGCTGAGCTTCCTGCAGATACTAAGCTCATTCGCTTCCGCTATAAAACCGATGCAACCGTCAACGGCAGAGGCTGGTACCTGGATAATATAAAAATCTCTCCTGAGAAAGGTAAAGACATAAAGCCTGAGTTTGCGAGTGAAGAATGGCAAAAACGCAGCTATTAAATGTTGAGGAGGAATGGCTTTGAAAAAGCTCAAAACGATTGTAATGACTTTTCTGGTTCTGATCCTTGGGTTCTCCGCCTGGCTTCAGCCTGCAGCGGCAGCCGGCAAAAATAAGGTGAAGGATCTCGTCCTCCTGCAGAACCTGCCGGAATCCGAGACGCAGTTCAGCGGAAAAACATTGCAGCTTAAAGCACTGCATGTCTATAAGGAAGGGCATTTTCTAGGAGTCTCCAAGAATCTTGACTGGAACTCCTCCAATAAAACGGTCGCCAGGGTATCTGATGACGGAACTGTAACACTGTCAGGAAAAAATGGCCGTACTTTTATTACCGTAACAGATGGAAAAAATAAAGACCGGATCGCCATTGACGCAAAAAATCGCAAATCCGGGTTTCAGGCAGAAATCCGCAAGGAAAAATCAAAGCGTTATCAGCTGGTCGATGATGCTGTCAAAGCAATGAAGCTTGAAGAAAAAGTCGGGCAAATGCTTATGCCGGATTTCCGGACCTGGAAAGGCCAGAACGTAACAGAAATCCAGCCGGAAATTGAAGCGCTTGTGAAAAAATACCATCTCGGCGGCGTCATTCTTTTCCGCGAGAATGTCGTGACAACCGAGCAGACAACGAAGCTGGTCTCACAATACCAGGAAGCATCAGAAAAATACGGGCTCCTGATGACAATCGACCAGGAGGGAGGCATTGTCACCCGCCTGCAGTCGGGAACTGATATGCCGGGCAACATGGCCCTTGGTGCCGCCCGTTCCCCTGAAACTGCCGAAAAGGTGGGGAAAGCCATTGGTGAAGAGCTTGCTGCCCTCGGCATCAACACCAACTTCGCGCCTGTCATGGATGTGAATAACAACCCGGACAATCCTGTCATCGGCGTCCGCTCTTTCGGGGAAAACCCTGAGCTTGTAGCTGAGATGGGGGTAGCTTATACAAAGGGGCTGCAGTCTGCAGGCGTCGCGGCAACAGCGAAGCACTTCCCTGGCCACGGCGACACAGCAGTCGATTCCCACCTTGGATTGCCTGAGGTCCCGCATGATAAAGAGCGATTGAAGGAAGTGGAGCTGTATCCATTCCAAAAGGGGATGGAAGCAGGCATTGATGCCATCATGACGGCACATGTCACCTTCCCGAAAATTGATGATACAAAAGTAATTTCACAAAAAACAGGTGAAGAAATTGCCCTCCCGGCAACCCTTTCCTACAAAGTGCTCACAGAGCTGATGAGGGAGGAAATGGGGTATGAGGGAGTCATTACAACAGATGCGATGAACATGAATGCCATCGCAGAGCACTTTGGGCCTGTTGACGCAGCGATCCGCTCCGTCAAAGCAGGAACAGACATTGTCCTGATGCCGGTCGGACTCGAAGCAGTCGCTGAAGGGCTGCTGGCTGCTGTTAAGTCAGGAGAAATTTCGGAAAAACGGGTCGAAGCTTCTGTTAAGCGAATTCTGACTTTGAAGCTCAAGCGGGGAATCATCAAAGAAGAAACACCGGAGGACCTGAACCAAAAGATTGCCAATGCCCTTAATGTCGTAGGCTCTGCCGAACATAAAGCGATTGAAAAGGAAGCAGCACAGAAATCAATCACCCTTGTGAAAAATGAAGGAGCTCTTCCGCTATCAGCGGCAGACAGTGATTCTATCCTCGTTATCGGCAGCACCTATATCAATGATCTGGGGAAAGCAATAAAAGCACGCCACGCTAATACAGAAATCATAGCATCAGCTGACTACAGCCTCACGGCAGAACAGCTGGAAAAAGCGAAAAAAGCAAAAGCAGTCATCGTCGGCTCCTACACGTATAATGTTTCCGGCCGCTCGCCTGACAGCGCACAAATGAAAATAATCAACAAGCTGATCAGCGAAACAGATGCACCAGTCATCACGGTAGCCATCCGCAATCCTTATGACATCATGGCCGTGCCAGGCACAGATGCCTATCTTGCGCAGTACGGATTCCGCCCGGCAAGCTTTGAAGCAACTGCAGGTGCGATTTTCGGAGAGTTCGCGCCAGCAGGAAAGCTTCCAGTGACAATTCCTTCGCTTGAGGGCGGAACTTTGTATGAATACGGCCACGGTCTGAGCTATTAAAGCAGCTGACAGGAAGGGCAATCTTCCTGCTGGACTATTTTTTCAATATGGAGGGTTCCAGTGCCTGGATTCCAGGGCTGGGGCTTTTCTCAAAACCAGGGAGGGGTCACATTGAAAAAACGCTTGATCATTATGCTGTCACTGATTCTCGTACTGTCCGCCCTGTCTGCAGCAGCCTTCGCAGATAACGGAAAGCATAAAGGCAAAGATAAGAAAGCGAAGAAATTCGAGCTGGGCATCGAGGTGCTGCTCGATGATGAGAAGGAACTGATAGAAGGAAAGCGTGTTGGTTTGATCACTAATCCAACCGGCGTCGATCAGGAGCTTAATAGTATTGTAGATTTGCTTCATAATGATCCTGAAGTAGAGCTTACAGCCCTGTACGGACCTGAGCATGGTGTAAGGGGAAGCGCGCAGGCCGGGGAATATGTCGAGTTTTATACAGATGAAAAAACGGGTCTTCCCGTATACAGTCTCTATGGGGCAACCAAAAAGCCGACCCCGGAAATGCTGGAAAACGTCGATGTCCTGCTGTTTGACATCCAGGATGTCGGAACCCGCTTTTACACCTATATCTACACCATGGCCTATGCAATGGAAGCCGCAAAAGAGAACGATATCCCATTCATCGTCCTTGACCGCCCGAATCCGCTTGGCGGCACTGAGGTGGAAGGGCCAGTTTTGGAAACACCGTACAAATCCTTTGTCGGCAATTACGAAATCCCGCTTCGCCACGGGATGACCGTCGGCGAGCTTGCCAAGCTGTTCAATGAGGAATTCAAGATCGGCGCAGACCTGACAGTCGTCAAAATGAAGGGCTGGAAGCGGGATATGCTTTATGACGAAACGGGTCTCCAATTCGTCATGCCATCACCGAATATGCCGACATTGGATACCGCCCTAGTATATCCGGGAGCTGCCTTGATCGAAGGCACCAATGTATCGGAAGGCAGGGGAACGACGAAGCCATTCGAGCTGATCGGAGCACCGTTCATCAATGCCGATAACCTGGCACAGCAGCTCAACAGCCTGAACCTGAAGGGTGTCAGCTTCCGGGCAGCATCCTTCACACCATCGATTTCCAAGCATGCCGGCAAACTGTCCCACGGCATTCAGATCCACATCACAGACCCTGATGAATTTGAACCAGTTAAAACCGGACTGCATATCGTCAAAAGCATCCATGACCTGTATCCGGAGAACTTTGCATTCCGCGCTGAAGACAGCCGCGGCATCTCCTTCTTCGACCAGCTCATTGGAAACGGCTGGGTCCGTGAAGCCATTGAAGAAGGAAAATCTGTTGAGTGGATTGAATCGCAGTGGAAGTATGAGCTCAAAGATTTTACTAAAGTGCGTAAGGATTATTTGATGTACTAAGCTGGTGCCAGGCACCGCCGCTTTTGATGCGGCGGTGTTTTTGTGTTTTGCGGGGGGATGGTGCCTGCGTTGAGCGATGAAATACATGAGTGAGAGTTTAGAGGGTGAGTCATGTATACGAAGAGCCTGATGGGATACATGAGAGGCCGTTTAGAAAGGAAATCATGTATCCAAAACCCTTTCCCACATAAGCACTCTCCACTCCCTAGCCCTCTACCAAAACACTCCCCCTTTTACAACTTCAGAAACCGGGTAAAAATAATAAAAACAAAACACCAAGGATGTGATACCATGCCGCAGAAAGCCTATTTAATCAATACAAACCGTTCAGGCTGCCCGAATGGCAGGGATGAGAGGGATATGCTGGCCAATGCGAAGTGTGCGGCATATTTTTCACCGTGGAAGGAAAAGATCAAGAAGCTGCAGGAAGGGGATCTTGTGTTTTTATATAGCAACAAGAGGGGAATCATCGCACGGGGTGTGGCGACAGGGGTTGTCCAGGCTGCCGATCATGAGGATGAGCACGGCATCCACTGGGATGAGGAATTTTATATGAAGCTCTATGACTTTGATATTTTGTCTTCCCCTATGCCAGCGGCAATCATCTGTAAGGCTGCAGGACATAGAATTGTGTTCGGCCAGACACTGACATCGATTAGAAGAGAAGCTGGGAAAGCGATTTGGGATGAGATTACAAGGCATTATATGAACACATAGAATTCTCCTGCATCTTCGTTTTATGCCCGGAAATAAATAAAATAGCTTAGAAGCCGCTCCCGGTTTCTAAGCTATTTTTATGGCTTATTCATGATCTGTATGTTTAGAACGTTCGCTGATAATTTTCAGTAGAAGGAATTTGTCCTGTGGGGATAGCATGGCCCAGCTTCCTGCTTTGATTTTCATTAGTACCACTCCTTGTGTTTTTTGATAGATAAAAAACGAATATTCTGCGGCAGCTAGATGAGTAAACCAACAATGTAACAGCAAGACCTTTTTTCTCAATAATAATTTTCCCTAAATTCTTATTATCTTTATACCGCCATTTATTGTAAATGAAACAAAAGAAATATTGACAAGATACGACTCTATTCACGGGGCTTTTTCTTATTTCCTGAGAAATATTTGTCTTATTGCCGGAGAGAATCCAAAATCAAGGAGATTAGTGGCTGATTGCAATAAGGGTATGTCGAAAAGAAGATAAAAAAACTTCCCGTCGAAGGAAGTTTTTTTACGTTTATGCTGATTATTCTCTGCCAGCATGATTACTAATAACCTCTGTCAACGTATCGGAGAAATCCGTGAACGCCCCTGTTATTCCCCAAGAGACCCCTTCTTCCATCTCATTCAGCTTATTAATTGTATAGGGGTGTACAAGCAGTCCGTTTGCCCGGGCCTTTTTTACGTACTCTTCATCAATCATATTATAATTCGGGCCAATGCCGGCTGCATACTTCTGCAGCTTCTTGATGTCCTGATCTGTCAACACAGCCTTTTCTTTGTAGGAGATCAGCTGGATCAGAGGGATGTCAGGTTCATTCCGGTGAATCCTTTTCAGACTTTTGCTGCTGAAAGACTGGATGATTACCCGGGCATTGTCCTTTTTGCTGCCTATCAGGCCATATTCACGCAATAGCCTTAAGAGTTCATCCTCCATCCCGGGATATAAATCAGGAGACTTGGTTTCAATATAATAGTTCACCCTGCTGCCGAAATGCTGAAAGATCTCCTCTAAAGAAGGAACCTTCAGGCGGCTGTATGCCGGGTCGGCATAACCGGGATGCTTGCGGTTGAACCAGGAACCCGCATCAAGCTGCTTCAGCTCCTCCAATGTAAAAGACTGGACGGCACCTGATCTATTCGTCGTGCGGTCAACCTTTTGGTCATGCATGGCAGCGAGCTTGCCGTCCTTCGTCATCTGCAGATCAATTTCAATATAGTCTGCGCCAAGCTGGGCGGCCATTTCATAGGAAGCAATCGTATGCTCCGGGGCATAGGCCGAGGCACCGCGGTGGCCGATGACAATAAAGCTGTCTGATGGATGCTCACTGGCTGAGCATGCACATATGATCAGTAGTAAACTAAAGGAAACAAGAAATGTTTTCACACGATAGCACCTTTTTCTTTTCGTTCGTATCAGTATGCCTGATTCTGTCCGGTTGTAAAAGTTGTTTGTAATTTTTAGCGGATTTTTCTTTTAGATTGTTTTTTTGTGGTATAACGAAATAAGAAGAAAGAGGAGGGGAAAGCGTGTCAAAAACTAAAATTTACGCTCACCGCGGCAGCAAGGGCACATATCCGGAAAATACGATGCCGGCCTTTGAAGAAGCAGTGAGGCTCGGAGTCGACGGTATTGAACTGGATGTCCATCTTTCAAAGGACGGCGAGCTGATTGTCATCCATGATGAGAAGGTCGACAGGACGACTAATGGCAAGGGGAATATCCGGGATATGACTCTTGAAGAACTTAAACGGCTGGATGCCGGTTCCTGGTTCAGGGAAGAGTTCGCCGGAACAAGGATTCCTGTTCTTGGCGAGGTGCTGAAGCTGCTCAAGGGATCAGGCATCAGGCTGAACGTTGAAATCAAGAGTGATGTGATTCCTTATGAGGGCATTGAGGAAAAGGTGCTCGAAGCACTCGAGAAATATGAATATAAATCCCATGCGATTATTTCATCCTTTAATCATTACAGCCTCAAGAGAGTCCATCAGCTGGATTCTGAAATTGAAACGGCCATCCTGTTCATGGAGGTGTTGTATGAGCCGTGGAAGTATGCTGCTGGAATTGGTGCATCAGCACTGCATGTCTATGCGCCGGTTGCCTATGCGGAGGCAAGCAGGGAGGCGGAACGCAACCAGTTCCCGGTCCGTGTGTTTACGATCAATAAAGAAGAACAGATGCGTGAGCTGCTTGACCTCGGGGTGGACACCATCATGACGGATTATCCGGAAAAGGCGATGCAGGTTCGGGATGCGAGATAGGTTAAACAGCCGCTGTTTGTTGGGCGGCTGTTTTTTGTTTGGGGTGCCAGTCACCATCCCCAAAAAAAAGCCGGGCGTGCTGGTGCCAGTCAGCAGGCCGGACTTTCAAAAATGGGGTAAAACGATGATAAACCTTGGTATAGCTCTACTATACAGTTCCCCGTCTATGAAATAGTTATAGTCTGGTTAAAAATGGTTACAGAAAAGTTACAGTTCAACTAAAAATTTCCCGGTTTCCTTTAAGCCTCTCCTTAGCGCCTTTCCGCCATGCCTTGACTGCAGACAAAGAAACCTTTTCCCTTGCTGCAATTTCCGGAACAGTCAAGTTCTCCAGCACCGTGTACATCACCCATTTTGTCTGATTATCTGTCAGTTCCCCGCAGTATGAGAGGATCAGTTTTTTCTCGAACGGCACTCTAGAATCAGCATCCTCGATATTTTCCCAGAATTCTTCCTTCGCATAAACCTTCTGTTCTTCCTCTCTATTGTTTCGGGTCATTTCTGTCAGGAACTTGCCTTTGATAGTGGTGTAGGCAAAATTAGTGAACTCGCCTTTTTCCGGCCGGAAGTTTTCATGTGCTTCCCAAAGGGCAATCAGGCCAATCTGCAGGAATTCATCTTCATTTTTATAGATGGATAGTGTGCGGATGATCTTCCGGATCATCGGCTGGTATTGTTCTGCAAGCATTTCAAAGTTTTCCATGCGGACTTTCCTATCGGGCGGCGCGCCTGCCAGGTATTCCCGGGTAAGTTCAGCATAGTTGGGAAATAAATTGTTTGCGAATTAGGGAAAATTTCTTTTTTAGTACTTTTTTATCTTAAAAATGATATTTTTTATAAAAAATTCGTATAAAAATCATGGGAAATAAGAAAAAATGAAAAAATGCCAATTTATCAGAAAATCAAGAAAACCATCCTTAAATAAGAAAGGTTTTGCAGGAGAATTCTTATTTCTGCTTATAATCCCAAAGGATCCGCCAGCCATCCTCCATCTCGGCCGCAAACACATCCTGCACTAAATTGAAATTTCCGTACTTCCCTTTGTATGTCTGGGTAACCGTGACTTTATAAACCTTAGGAAAGGCTTCCCCGCCATCTGCCATCCTCCAGTTCTCAAGCTTCTCCGCCTTGCCAAGCTCATAGGAAAAGGTATTGACCCCGAAATGGTTCAAGAAGACGTGAGCCCGGTCCTGGATATAGGGGCCTTTATCAAATTTCTTTTTCATTGCCGGATGGAAAAGCTCCCAGGAAGCTGAAAAATCGCCTTTCTGCTCGTATGTATAAAACTCATCCACCGTGCTGATGGCCCGCTTTTCTGCGGAAGGCAGGACGAGCCGGATAAGGAAAAAGAGGGCTGCACAGGCAATGAGAATCACGATGAGCTTAACAGGGAATTTGCCGCGTTTTTTCATCGTGCCCGGCCTCCTTTAGACAAGTTATAAAAAGATATTCGCCAGTGAGGAAAAATATCACCGGACAAATTAATCTTGTTAACATTCTCCAATTGTGAAACATAAACAAAATAGTAAGGTATAATCGATACATAACAAAAGTGCATAATTGCGGCTCATTTTTATGGAGGGGTAAAAAGTGGAGGTTTTTATACGAAGCAGGCAAGGGGAAATGCTGGAGCTGATCGAAAGGCTCGTCAATATCGACAGCGGTTCCCACAATAAAGAGGGGGTAGATAGAGTAGGCTCTATCCTGAAGGAAGAGTACGAAAGGCTCGGGTTCCTGGTACAGGTCGACGAACAGGAGAAGTATGGCAATAATCTGATCATCAGGCACAAAAATGCCATTGATCCGAAGATCATCCTTGTTGCCCATATGGATACGGTATTTCCTGACGGAACAGCAGCCAAAAGGCCGTTCCGGATCGAGGGGAACAGGGCGCTGGGGCCGGGTGTGGCGGATATGAAATCCAGCCAGGCTGAGCTTTTATATGCTTTGAAGGCATTGATAGCGAGCGGGACAAAGGGATATGAAAATGTCCTGATCGTGCTGAACACAGATGAAGAAATCGGCTCACCGGCATCCAAGAAGCTGATCATCGGGGAGGCGGCAGGCAAGGAGTATGCCCTGATTATGGAGCCTGCCAGGAAGGACGGGTCGCTTGTCTCCTCAAGGAGGGGAGGCGGCCGCTACAAAGTGATCGTCAAAGGTCGAGCTGCCCACTCGGGGATTGAGCCGGAAAAAGGGCGCAGCGCGATTGAGGAGCTGGCCCATAAGATCATCCAGCTTCATGAGCTCAACGATCATGAAAAGGGAATCAGCGTCAATGTCGGACTGATCGAAGGCGGTTCGGCCGTCAATACAGTATCGCCAAGCGCGGTCGCCCATGTGGACATCCGCATCACCGATATGGAGCAGGCGAGATTCCTCCAGGAAAAAATTGAGGAAATCTGCTCCCACACCGATGTGCCTGGCACAAGGGTGGAGGTGAAGGGCAGAATCAGCCGCCCGCCGATGGAGAAGAATGAGCAGAATGAATCGCTTCTTCATGTCATTCAGGAGGTCGGCAAGGAAATTGGGCTTGAGGTTTCCGATACGGCGACAGGCGGCGGATCGGACGCCAGCTTCACCTCTGCCAATGGCGTTGCGACAGTGGATGGGCTCGGGCCTGTCGGCGGCAATGCCCACAGCGAAAATGAATATGTAGAAATTCCGACGCTTGCGGAAAGGACGCTGCTTCTGGCGAAGACGATCCAGCGGCTGTCGGAATAGAAGGAAGACAGCCATTACGGAACTGCAGTCAGAAATTAACCTGACAGAAGTGAGCAGTCCTATTGTGGCTGTCTTTCCTGTTCTATTTATAGGCCTGGAGAATTTGAAAGCATCACAAGTCTTTCACCATCAGCTTCTTTCTTCTGTCGGCCAGCTGTTGATTGAGCTTCTTCTCTATTCTATCAAGCTGTTCGATTGTTTTAACATCCTGATTAATATAACGGATAGTCTTTTTTATTGATTTAGGCAGTCTGTCAAAATCCTTCATGTAAATAGCACCTCATAGGAATCATACAGGATTCAAGAAATTTATCAAGAAAGAAGATACAATGGAATGTTCAGAAATGAGCATAAAGACCTAAATGAAATCTTAAGGATTACTGGAATTGCCAAGATATTTTGTTTATGATATAAAAGTCCTGTTTAATAAAGGGCAGATAGTTCCGATATAAATACCAAAGGCAAAATCATTGAAAAATGATGACGCAAAGCTAAAGGGGCCTCTATTCAGTCGATAAGGCCAGCCAGCTGCCATCACTTGTAAAGGAGATGTCAAACCTTGAAAAGAAATTGGACCACACCAGAAGAAATCAAGAGGAAGAAACAGCTGAAAAAGCGACTGCTCTACATTTCAATCCCTGTAGTAACCGTACTGGCCAGTGCAGTTGTAACGATACTCGCCAACCAAATTTAACTAGATAAAAAGGGCCGATATCTTTTGGATACCGGCCCTTTATCATTTATAAGCTTAAATGGTTCTTCATTTCCGACTGAATTCTGCCCTTTTCTTCATCTGAAACCATTAAATACCATATGTTATCAATTCTTTCTCCGGTTCCCTCGATGGAAATCTGTTCAATATCCTTAGCTGCATTTTTATAGTGTTTCTGAATGTCAACCATTTCACCAAAGGCAAGATTTGTTTTCACATTCTTACCCAGTGCTGAGAAAATCTCATCGTAATTGGCTAATGAAGAAACACTTACTCCCTTTTTAAGTACAGCCTGGATAATCATTCTTTGGCGCAGCTGACGGCCGAAATCGCCTCTAGGGTCTTCATATCGCATTCTTGAAAAGGCAAGCGCCTTTTTTCCATCCATTGTTACAGTACCTTCAGGGAAATGATACCCGCCAGAATCAAAATCTAAATCATTGTTAACAGTAATGCCGCCGACAGAGTCGACAATGTCGCGGAAGCCTTCCATGTTGATCTGCATATAATAGTCAATCGGTATGTCCAGGAAGTTTTCAACAGTATCCATCGCCATAGGTACCCCGCCGAATGCGTAGGCATGGTTAATTTTATCAGTGGTACCATGTCCGATAATTTCTGTTCTAGTGTCCCTGGGAATACTCAGCATTTTAACCGAATTCTTTTCAGGGTTGACTGTCAGGACAATCATCGTATCTGAACGGCCCTTATCTCCGTCACGTTCATCTACACCGAGCATGAGAACTGAAAAGGGATCTCTTTTTTCAAGAGTGACTGTCTCCTGGCGCTTTTCGGACTTTTCCCGTTCTATTGGCTGATGCATCGTTTCTACAGCAGAAGTCAGCGAATGATAAACAGAATATGCATAGACGCCAACTGCAGCCGCCAGGATGACAGCAGCAATTGCCGTAATCTGTAGCCACTTTCTTTTCTTTTGCTTTTTAGTTGGTTTCATTTCATTTTCCTTTCAGCCGAGTCTATTGAATGGTTTAACTATGTCATAAACGATAGCATAACATTATAGAGGACTAATCTGTATAGCAGTTTATTCCCAGCTCTTTCTTATATTGTTATGCTGAAGATTATTTGTAAATGTGTCTAATTACCTAATTAGGATACATAAAAATACTAAAATGGAAAAAAGTTATCCTGCAAACCTTTTTCCCAATGAAAAAAGAACAAACCTGTGTGGTTTGTTCCAATTTTATAGTGCACTTTTCGCTTTATCAAGCAGTGCGCTCTCTCTTGCTTTTTTAGCATTCTCATATTTGGTTTTAAAGGTTGCCGCATGGGAAGAACTGAATCCGTTCTTTTTCAAGTCCTGCTCTAATGCCGCATAAACATATTGGAAAGCTCCATCAGTACTATTCTCTAAAGCGTGGCCAGCCTCACTGTACTTACGGTAAAAATAAGTAACAGATATGGATTCATCGTTCGCTTTCTTTGTGTGATATTCGCTCACTGCCTGTGAAACCAGTGAATTAAGCCGCTCATTTGCCTGGCTTTCGAGCGATTCAAAGGTCGGCTGGTATTTTTGCTTTATGCTTGCTACGGTTACTGGATTATCTTTTTTAGCATCAGGTTCTGTGCCGGCACCTTTATTTCCAGCTGTGGCGGGTGATTGGGTTTTAGGCGAAGCTTGCTTAGATCCATTCTGAGCAGCTTGTGCTTGTTTCCCGGCCTTCTCGGCTGTTCCAGAAGAAGTCCCCGCTTCTGCACTGGTGGAAGTGCCAGAAGCAGCCCCGCCATCGCTGCCTTCGCTGGAATCAGCAGTTGATTCATTATCAGTACTGGCTTGTTCCCCATCTTCACCAGGAAGGACAATATCGTATTCCTGATCAACTATTTCCTCGACTTTTGCATCAGCCACATCGTACGTTTTTATTTTTAGAAAATAAAGTAACGTCCCGCCTCCGCCAATCAGAAGAACTAGAAAAGTGATGAATATATATTTCCAAACCTTGCTCCTGCTATTTTTCTTTCTCTTTCTTTTTCTCTTACCTTCCATGAACGTGAAGTTCTCCTTTCAGATTCAAATAATAAAATCTTACCATATAAAATAGGAAAGAAAAGAAAAATATTGTAAAATATAAAGTGTTTTACAATATTATATAGATAAATATAACCAGAACCATTGAATAAGTTAAACCGATAAAGTATGATAGTACTAGATTTTCCGCTCCTTCAAAATATATACATATTTTACATAGGAAGTAAAAAATAAGAGGTGCAGTATTTTATGAAGAAATATCCATTCAGCAATAAAACCGTCAAAGCCATCCTGGCTGCGACTATCGCTTTTTCACCGGTTGTCACAACAGGCATTTTCACAGCGTCAGAAAAAGTTGAGGCTGCCGAAGCTACATCCACTGATGCTTTGAACAGAATGACGCTGATTTACAGCAATTTCTCAACCGAAGAGAAAGCTGTTTTTAATAAGGCTGCTAACGGACTTAGCTCTTTTGGAGCTGGAGATTGGACAGCTGTGCTGACTCCAGCAACAGCTCAAAAGATTAATGACCAATTAGGTGATTTAGACGCACCATTGAATAAAGTTACAGCCGAGGGCATTGCAAAAGAATTATCCTTGCTTGTTTTTACCGCTAATTCTGCTAATCTTGATACACAGTTAAACGACTTTAAGGAGTCTGATGAAGGCCGTGCGTTTGAGGAAATTGTCGGAACTGGCTCTATTGACACTGTTCTTGAGTTCCTTGTTGATTCGGAGAAACTTCTGTGGGAAAAATACCTTAGCAAGAACCTTGCAGACTTATTTGAAGTAATACTAACAGGTTCTATTGAAGGTATTACCGCTGAAATAAGGGATGAACTGCTAAATTCTAATACAAAGTATAAAGAATTGAATAATAAGCTAGCTTCAAAGATGGGAACTAGTCTTGAAGGTATCTTTGATATTAAAGATAATATTAATAATAAGTTAGTTTCGAAAAGTATTCTGAGTTCAAATGATTTGGATACATTAAGAGGGGCATTCATTATGGCTGCCAAAAAGGCTGGTAACCCTAACACACCATCGTCTGGAGGCGGAATCGGCGGAGGCGGCCCAGTCCCAACCCAGCCGTCTAACCCTGGCCAAAACGACGTAACCCTTCCGGCTGATTCGTCTGTCATTGAAAAGGTGACGAACTCTTCAGGTGTGACAGAGGTTGTGACAAAGGTTGTACCTGAGAAGGTGCAGGAAATCGTGGCTGCCATTACTTCTGAAAAGAGCGTCGTACCAATTACACTTGAGAGCGTTGGTGCAGGAGAGGATGTTAAAGCAGAAGTTCCTGCTTCCCTTTTCAGCGAAGCATTGAAAAAGAATGCCAAAGCGGTTGTTGCTGTCCGTACGGAGGAAGCATCTTATAATCTGCCGGTATCAGAAATCAATGTCAGTGCCCTTGCGAAAAAGCTTGGTGTCAGCGAAAGCAGCTTAAGCCTTACAGTAGCTGTCAATGTGGTAGACCCAAGCAAAGTAAGCGGTACAGTTACAAAGAATAGCCTGAAGCTTGCTTCAAATGTTATCGAGTTTTCCGTCCAGGCTGTATCAGGCAGCAAAACTGAAACGATTTCTGTCTTCGGTTCTTATGTAGAAAGAAACATTGTTGGAAGCAAGACGTTTAATGCTGAAAAGTCTGTTGCAGTTAAGTTGAATGACAATGGAACATTCTCAGCTGTCCCAACACTGTTTGACGGCAAAACTGCAACAGTGAAGTCATTGACGAACTCTAAATATACAATTGTGGAAAACGATGTTACATTCCCTGATGTTAATAATAAGAGCTGGGCAGAGGAGTATATTGAAACCCTTGCTTCGAAATACATCATTAAAGGGAAAGAAACAGGCAAGTATGATCCGGCCGAGCATATGACACGAGCGCAATTTGCCGTTCTCCTGGTCCGTGCATTGGGTCTTCCCGGACAAGCATATGATCATACCTTCAAGGATGTAAGCGGAAAAGAGTGGTTCAACAAAGAAGGCGAATTGATGGCGGCAGTTAAATATGGCGTTATTCAAGGCATCGGCGACGGCACTTTTGCTCCTAATGAAAAAATCACACGTGCCCAGGCGGCAGCCATGATTGAGCGTGCCATGAACATTAAATTCTTGAACTATGATAAATCTCAGCTTGATAAGTCGAAAAAGCTGTCTGACTTTAAAGATGCGAAGAAAGTCGGCGGTTGGGCTCAAAAAGGTGTAGAAGCCGTTTACCAGGCTGGCATCGTTTCAGGTAAGCTGGATGGAAACTATGATCCTAACGGATATACCCAGCGTGACCAAATGGCTAAGATTCTGGCTAACTTCCTGATCTCTGCCAATCTGATGAACGATACAATCAATAAATAATCACTGGAGACGCTGGAAGGAATCTTAACTTTCCAGCGTCTTTTTATACAAGTAATCTATTTAATATACACTTGTAATCTGTTTGTTGTTTACACTGCTGCGCTGTTCCTTTATAGTAATAGATATTACGAATTGGAAGGTATATGGAAATGTCTGAAAAACAAAAATACTTCTTTGATATATTGAAAGAGGCGCATAAGAGCGGGACAAGCGACAGCCAGCTTTCGACAGAAGAATTTATCAAGGATCTCCAAAAAAAACTAATTGAAATTTTTCCGCTGGATTCTGGAAACAGAAGTGATACCTCCAGCTAAGCTTAGGCAGTTCAAGATTATAATGAACTGTCTTTTTTTTTGCCATAATTAATTAATCCGAGAGAATACTGGAATAAATAATAGGTATTATTTACATGTATTACAAAATCTTTAAATTTGTTAAGATATCATTGCAAACCCTTTTATGCTTATATAAAGCACGAGGGCGCAATCATACTTATATAGTTTCTAACAGGAGGAAACAAGAACATGGCAAACGCATTTCAAAAATTTGCTGCTGCAGGTACAACTGCTGCAATAGCAGTAGCAGCAGTTGCTCCGGCAGCTTCAGCATCAGAATTTCATAATTTTAAGGATGTCAGCTCTAATTATGATGAAGCAGTTACCTTTTTCTATTTAGCGGACATTATTAAGGGGAAGTCTGATACTGAGTTTGGCACAAATCTGAACCTTACCAGAGGCGATGCTGCAGTCATCATGGCTAATGCCCTGGATTTAGATACAAACAATGCACCTGATGCAGGATTTACGGATTTAATTCCAAGGATTGAAGGCGCTGTCAACGCTTTAGCTGCTGAAGGCATCATTTCTGGAAAAGATAAAAAGACATTTGCTCCGAACGAACCGCTTTCAAGAGGAGCTATGGCGAAGATTCTTGTGCTCGGTTTTGGACTGGAGGATTTTGCGGCTGACACTCCATTCACGGATGCTGTTGGTGTCTTCGGCCCTTATATTGAAGCCATTTACGGTGCTGAAATTACAAACGGGAAAACAAAAGATTCATTCGGAACCAACTTGAAGATTACGAGGGGCGAGTTCGTTAACTTGCTATATAAAACCTACGAAGCGGTATTTGAGAATATGTACATGCCGCTTGCTGAGGAAGTCACCGTAATTAATTCCACTTCATTTACTATAGCTTTGGATGAAGCCGCTCCTGAGGACTATACTGCTAAAGATGTATATAGCCTTTTCTATGTAGATGTTGAGCTCGCTGGTGACTTCGTCATGGAGTTAAAGCCTTCAAAATTGAGTTTATCGGCAGACCGCAAGACGTTAACAGTAGAACATAACGATTTGGCAGGGAAGCAGGGATGGCTGTATGTTGATGACGTGGAAACCGCATTTGATTTTGCGCCGCCGGCAGCAGGTGTTGGTTCTATCACGCTTGAAGGCGTAACAGCCCCGGCAGTTTTCGATTTTAATGGGGGCACTGCTGCCTCAGTTGTTCTTCCTGCATCGAACGGTACTGCTAATCTTAATGCTATGGAAATGACAGTTGTCGACAGCATTTCTGCAACACAGGTTGAAGTGACGCTGAAAAGCACAGATGTAGAGTCTGTGAAAGCTGGCATAGGAGCCAACTGGGGGACATTGACTCATACGGACGGCAAATGGAAGCTGATCGATCATCCAAAATATGATGTTATTCCTGCCGGAAATTATGTTCTGGAGGCTCCGTTTACAGATCAGTCTAACAACACAACAACTCTTACTTTAAATGTAAAAGTTCAGTAACAAGAAAGAAGCCGCCGATGCGGCTTTTTTTTTTGACATCATATTGCGCTTGTAGAACCATAATATACCAATTGTTTTCTTCCGAGTTCAATCGACAAAATCTATGAAAATATGGTAAAACTATATGGTAGATACATAAATTGGTACATTTTATAAATCAAGGGGGCAAATTGTGTTAAAGAAAAAGAAGTTGATTTCTGTTTGTTTGTCATTCGCGCTTGCTGTACAGGCTGGTTCCTTCCTGGCTCCGGGCATGGCTGCCTCGGCCGCAGAGGCTGAACAATTCCAGGTTTCACCTGGAGTGAAGTATAAGGAAAATCGTGAGGTTATTAATTCCTATAATCAATCTATTAAATTTCTTGAAGTAAATATGGCAGATCCATATACAAAGCTTGATCTTTCCATACCTTTGCCGCTCAATACAATCTCAACTGTTTCTGCTCAGGCGAAGCTTAATCATAGAGAAGGAAATCGTGTGGTAGGTGCGGTTAATGGATCGTTTTTTGACATGAGCACAAAGTTGCCGATGTACTTGATTTCATACCGTAATAAAGTAATGAATACAGGGATCATCGCTACAGGCTCTGATCAGTATGTCAACAAGCCGGTGGCTTTTGGCATCAACAGTCAGGGCAAGCCGCAGATTGAGTCTTTCAATCTTTCGATGTCTGCTGTTCATAATAATCGTACAGTGAATATTACCAGCATGAATAAAATAAGGAATTATGATGACCTTATTTTGTTTACGCCGGAATACGCAAACGGCTATACGAATACAAACCAATATGGGATGGAAGTCGTCTTCTCCAATGCTTCTAAAAACAGGGACCTTGAGTTCGGTGATGTGATTACAGGCACAGTCAGCCAGATCCGCGCACACGGCGACATCACGAACACCAAAATCCCGGAAGACGGATTTGTTCTTTCTGCCCACGGTACGAGCCTGCCGGCGTTAAAAGAAATGAAGCCCGGTGATACCGTAGAGATTGCCATCAATATTGATGATAAATGGAAGAACTCTGAATATATGCTGGCGAGCGGCCCGCTTCTTGTCAATAATGGCAAGGTCGATCTGGGGATGGATCCCAACAGCACAAGGGCAAGGGAAAGGGCCCCCCGAACCGCTGTAGCCATCGATAAAACGATGAGTAAAGTATTCCTGGTGACTGTGGATGGAAGGCTGGCAGAAAGCAAGGGGATGAACCTTACCGAGTTCGCTCAATATCTTGTGAAGCTGGGAGCCTATAAAGCTCTTAATTTGGATGGAGGCGGGAGTACGGCCATCATCGCCCGCAAAAACGGCAATGACTTGGCCACACTGATGAATAAGCCGTCTGATGGCAGGGAAAGGGCTGTATCCACTTCCCTTCAGGCAATCAGCACAGCTCCTCTTTCAGAGCCAAAATTCTTGAATGCGGCATTATCCGCTTCAGGGGAAATTGTGAAAGGATCATCTTTAGCTGTCAATATAACCAGTGTTCTTGACCAATTTTATAATCCGCTTCCGAAAGATCCTTCCAAATTGAAACTGAGCAGTACAATCGGTGAAGTCTCTGGGAATATAGTAAAAGCAACGACAGCGGGAACCGGAGTGATAACAGCTTCTTATGGGAACGCAGTGAAGCAAATCCCGATCACTGTAGTGGAAGAGCTGGCCAAGTTCTCCGATGTCGGCTACAGTTCACCATACTTTGATTCTGTTGCTTTCCTGACAGATGGGAGAATCATTAATGGATATAATGATGGAACTTTCAGGCCGGGAGCATCATTAACAAGGCTGGATGCAGCGCTGCTGATAGCAAGGGCACTTAAGCTGGATACTGCCAATGCCCCATACGCAGGCTTTGCGGATGTACCGAAGGAATACCGTTATGCCAAGGAAATCTCAGCTGTCGCAGCTGCAGGAGTGATAAAAGGAAAGGAAGGAAATCTATTTGATCCGAATGCCAACCTGACCAGGGCTGAAATGGCCGTAATACTCCAAAGGGCCTTTAAGCTGACAGGCAATGCCCCTATCCGATTCTCTGATATGCCTCCTTCAAGCTTTGCTTACGAAGCAGTGGGGTCTTTGATTGCCAATAAGGTGACAGAAGGGTTTAAAGACAATACCTTCCGGCCTGGCGACACGGTAAACAGAGGACAGTATGCATTATTCCTGTACAGGATTTTAAGCAGATAAGCCGGTCGTTAATGCTCTGCTAAGCAGCTGACCCAGCCGGAAGTAGACTGCAGCAACATAGAAAAACCTAAAAAAGGAACACCTCCCAAATATAATAGAGGTGTTCCTTTTTTTATTTCCTATAGGCGCGCGCCAGGAGACTTGCGAATTCCGCTCTTGTAATCGAGCTTCCGGGGGAGAATTGGCCGCTGCCATTCCCTTTTGTGATATTATTCTGTGCCAATGCCTGAATCGCCTCATAAAATCCATGATCGGGCGGAACATCGGTGAACACGGGATCGGCGGGCGTGTAGTTTAACTTGTACCCCAGGGCAATAACCCTGGCGAATTCTTGCCTGGACATTTCGTCATTTGGCCTGAAAGCTTCAGAGTCTGATAGAATGCCAGCCTGGACAAGCTTCATCACGGAACTGTAAGAAAAATGATTCGCAGGGAGGTCCTTAAAGGCTGCCTGGAACCCGCCCGCTTCAGGGAGGTCAATTGACCTGTCCAGCATGACTGCTGCTTCCGCTCTTGAGATGCTGGCATTCGGCCTGAAGGAGCCGTTGCTTTCACCTTTTATGATTCCTTCTCTCTTCAGCATGCTGATATCATCCCTTGCCCAATGCTTATATATATCTGTAAACCACAGTTTTTCCATCGCTCGGGTCAGGAAGACGGAAAACTGTGCTCTTGTCACCTGGTCGTTAGGCTTGAAGGTGCCATTAGAATAGCCGGAAGTGATACCGTACTCATAAATCGTTTGTATATATGGCAGTGCCCAGCTTGCATCCGAAACATCAGTAAATTGCTTTGTTCCAGACAGCGGGAGCTTAAATGCCATTGTTAATATCTTGCTCATCTCTGCCCGGGTCAGGGCATTCGTGCCGGAAAAGGCTGCCCCGTCCTGGAGGATCCCTTCTTCTACAAGTGCTGAAACAGCTTTGTACTCTGTATTCGTAACTGAAAGATCTTTAAACGAAGGACTCTTCCTGTTCTCGAGAGGAAGATTGAGCACCCGTGCTGTCATGATGGCCTGCTGGCTGCGTGTAATGCTGTCATTTGGTTTGAACAATCCATTCTTATAGCCGTTTATGTATTCAAGCTCTGAAAATCTATTAATCTCTTTTTCTGCCCAATGTCCAATTGTATCGGCAAAAAAATGTTGGTTCTTAGGATAATAGCTGATCGCCTGTCTGCCCATCTGCACCCAGGAAGCTTCAAAGTTTTTACGGCTGACCGCCCGGTTTTTGGTTTTATAGAGCGGGTCATTGATATACACATACTGTGAATCATAGCCTGTCACCAGAACACTGTGCTCTCTGTATGTAATGCTGACCTTCCCTGTGCTGGTGTTCCATGTCTGAAATTGCGAAGTGGGAAGCGCTCTGAAGCGTGAGTTGGTAATGACCCAGACTGTAGAACCCTTATCTATCATTTTATATATGTAAGAAGGAGCAAGCCCTGTTAAATTAACGGTTCTTCCTGGCAGATAATCTTCTGCAAGCTCTGCTATAGGGCCGTTATATACGCCGTAGCCGGGAAGGGAATATGTATACATGTTTCCAACGAAGCCGTCGTATGGATTTCCGTGGAGCCCGTTCTGTTTAAATGGAACCTTTTTGATCTGCTTGGCCAATGTCATTTTATCCGCTTTGGCACCTGCATCCAGCAGCATCATGGCAAGGCTTGTCACCTCACAGCCCCTTGGCAGCTCCGGCAATTGTTTTATATGGGGGGCATCCAGCAGCTTCTTGGCTAAAGCCTCTTCCTCCAGGAGGGCAAGAGTGAAAATAAATCCTATCAACACCGTAAAAAATAGTTTTCTTAAGTGCATTACAGCCTCCTTAAATGTTTTAGCGCATTGATGAGAAAGCTTTTTAAGCAGGCTTTATCAACGAGCATAGGAATCGTAGCATTTTTCGGCAAAGTATGACAACTGCCTTTATATCTAGTATAATTGACCAGTAAAACTTACAACTTAACAGAGGTGCAGGCAAATTGCTTTTCAATTCTTATGAATTCATTTTTTATTTTTTGCCAATTGCTTTTTTGGGATATTTTTTTCTTCACTATATGAAGCAAGGGACAGCAGCCAAGTTGTGGATTGTCGCAGCTTCCCTGTTTTTCTATGCCTGGTGGAACATAAGCTATCTGCCGCTGATTTTGATATCCATGCTGGTTAACTTTGCAATAGGGACCTGTCTTGGGGGAATGGAAGAGATCAAGAAAAGAAAGATTGTATTGACCCTGGGAATTGTATTCAATGCCGGCCTGCTCGGCTATTTTAAATACACAGACTTCTTCCTATCCTCTCTCAATACATTTGCAGGAGATGCATTCCCGCTGCTTCATCTGGCTCTTCCGCTTGCCATAAGCTTTTTTACCTTTCAGCAGATCGCCTATCTGGTTGACAGCTACCGCTATGAAACGAAGGGCTATAAACTGCATGAATATATGGTTTTTGTGAGCTTTTTCCCGCAGCTGATTGCCGGTCCGATTGTGCACCACAGTGAAATTATGTCAGAGTTCCATAAAGAGGGAAGCGGCCGCCTTCAGGCGAAGAATATAGCACTTGGCCTTTTTATTTTCGGGATTGGACTATTCAAAAAAGTCATGATTGCCGATTCTTTTTCAGTATGGGCCAATGATGGCTACAGCAGGATTTCCGAATTGAATTTTGCGGAGTCATGGATCGTCTCCTTATCTTATACGTTCCAGCTTTATTTTGACTTCAGCGGCTATTGCGATATGGCTGCGGGTGCTGCCCTGCTTTTCAATATCAGGCTCCCTATTAATTTCAATTCTCCGTATAAGTCTCTTAATATCCAGGATTTTTGGCGGAGATGGCATATGACGCTGGGCCGTTTCCTGACGCACTATATCTACTTTCCGCTTGGCGGGAATAGAAAAGGGCCGTTCAGGACTTATATCAATATTATGATCATCTTTTTAGTGAGCGGTTTTTGGCATGGGGCAGGGTGGACCTTCATCTTTTGGGGATTCCTTCACGGGGCTGCCTCTGTGGTATACAGGTGGTGGAGCAGGAAGGGCTTCAAGATGCCGGCAATCCTCGCCTGGTTTATCACCTTCAATTTTGTCAATATGGCTTGGGTGTTTTTCCGGGCCGAAAGCTTTGCTCAGGCTGTCCTTATGCTGAAAATCATGTTTGGGTTCATCAATTTTGAGCTGCCGACAAGAGCTGCAGCAGTGCTCGAGCCGTTGACAGGGCTGAACCTCATGCCGGACAGGGCTATGTTTTACACGTTTCCGAGCTTCATCATGATTATATTGGCCTTATTCATTGTGACTTTAAGACATAATTCCTTTGAAATGATGCACAGATTCAAGCCTTCAGCGTTCAATATGGTTTTTCTGGCCATCATTTCAATTGTGTCGATCCTTCAGCTCGGCAAAATCTCTGAATTCCTATATTTCAACTTTTAAGGAGCAATGACAGTGGAAATGTCGTATAAGCGATTTATAACAGGTTTCTCTCTTATATTTATTGTCCTGGCTGTCATTCTGATGGGACTGGTATATGTATCAGATCCTTATGTCTACTACCACAAAGAAGGCATCTATAAACGTACATTCATAAAAAATTTTAATATGAGATACCAAATGGCAGGGATGATCCGCAATCTCGATTATGATACCGTGTTTATCGGTACCTCAATGGCGCATAATTTCAAGGAGGAAACCATCGACAGGAAGCTCGATGCAGCATCCCTCAATGCCTCCATATCCGGGTCTTCGGCTCATGAGCAGAAAAAAGCTGCAGAGCTCGCCGTCAAATCAAAGGACATTAAAAAGATTTATTGGGAAATCAATTATGATTCTCTGGCAGGCGAACCTGACAGGAAGGATGCTACTTTTCCCGAATATCTTTATGACAGAAATATCATCAATGATCTGCCGTACCTGCTCAGCTATGATGCCTTGAAGAAAATAGACTATCAGTATCATAACCAAGATAAAGTGAATATGGATGCTGATCCGCGGTCCTATTACAAATTTGGTGAGAAAAGGCCGCCTCTTACAGTCAGCGGGATGAAGGAGCAGCTGGAAGGAATATCCGCTCCGCCGGCCGCATCGCATAATACAGAGAGCTATATGGAAAGCTTCCGGACCAACATGCTGTCCATGGCAAAGAAGCATCCGGATATAGAATTCACCTTTTTTTATACACCATATCCAATCACACGGCATGTGGTTGTAGATGAAGGGAAGCCGGTTATTACAGCAGACAGGCTTCAGGTCAAGAAGGATATCTTTAAAGAACTTGATTCTTTAGGAAATGTGGAAGTTTATGATTTCCAGGATGAATCAGAGATAACCTTCAATGTATCCAATTATATGGACAGATCGCATTACTTCCCCTATGTAAACGATTGGATGCTTGACGAAATGAGCAAGGGGAACAGCATTAAAACCCTGGCAGAATACGACCAGAAAATCAGCAATATGAGAGAGCAGATCAAAAATTTCAAATATGCACAGCTGAAAGAAAATAGCAGTGAAACGGCTATGAGTAAATAAGAAGGCATCCGGTCGGATGCTTTTTTTTTTGAAGAATACTATGAAGCTTGAAGAGGAGCAAAGCAGCCCGGCGGGTCCCTGTCAATTCTGCTGCTAATACCATAGTTTTATAAATGAAACTTTTTTCATTCCCATCCGTCTATATAGTAGGAATATATTGGTTTAATATGTATATATTTACTATTGTGCTTAACTGCAGGGAAAATTTCTTGTGAGAATCTTGTATTCCTGTTTTAGGAAATTCAGGGTTGAGAGTTTAGAAGAAAACAGATGCTATTAGGGGGAAGAGTTATGGGGGAATGGAAGAAAAGCTTTGCCTCGATTGGGCTGAGTGCTGGTTTGCTGGCGGGAGCAGTTCTGGCTCCGGTTAATGTGCTTGCAGAATCAAAGGGCGGACAAAAGGTCAGCATCGCTTCAAATTTGAAAGATCATCGTTTGCTGAAGGACAAGCTGGAAGCCGGGGAAAGGCAGCTGGTCAGTGAAGATACGCTTATTATTAAATATAAGGGAACCATTTCGGCGGCAGAGCACAAGCGGATGGGTTCAATTGTGATAAAACAGATAGCAGATTTAAACTATTCAGTGGTCAAGGTTCAGGATAAAAAGAAGCTTAATGAAGTGATTGGCAAATATCAAAAAAACAGCAAGGTCCAGTCGGTCAGCCCTGCTGTTATGTACAAGCCTCTCGGGCTTCAGGATCCTAAGCTTGGGGAGTCTTATCATTTAACAATGCTTCAAGCAGAAAAAGCCCAGAAGCTTGCCGGAAAAAATAAAGTGAAGGTAGCAGTCATTGACCAGGGTGTTGACAGCAGCCATCCTGATTTGAAGGGGCAGCTCCTTTCAAGCTATAATACGGTCAATCCAATGAATCCGGGAATGCCAGATTTTCACGGGACACATGTTGCTGGGATCATTGCCGCCAAAAAGGATAATGGAGTCGGTGCATACGGGATAAATCCCAATGCCCAGATCTTGCCGATCGATGTGTTTGACAGGGGCTGGGGTGCTTCCGACTATGCAATTGCCCAGGGCATTATGCAGGCTGTCAAAAGTGGTGCCAAAGTGATCAACATGAGCCTTGGCGGTCCGATGAAGTCGCCAATCATAGAGGAGGCTGTCAAAAAAGCTCTCGCAAAAAATATTACCATTGTAGCGGCTGCCGGGAATACCGGTGATGACACCATCAGCTATCCTGCGGCTTATGAAGGGGTCATCAGCGTATCTGCCGTAGATAAGTACAAAAAATTAGGAGACTTTTCTTCCTATGGCCCATCGATTGATGTAGCTGCACCTGGGGCTGATGTATACAGCACCATCTACGAGCCGGAGAAGAAGTCAACCTTCAGAACGCTGAGCGGAACATCAATGGCCTCACCGATGGTAGCTGCAGCTGCGTCACTTCTTTTGTCCAAGAATCCAAATCTCACCCCGGCCCAGGTCGAATATATCCTGGAGCACACGGCCGATGATCTTGGAACAGCAGGCTACGATGTTAAGTTCGGAAGCGGTCTAATCAACCCGGTTAAGGCGCTTCAATTTGATATCAAGAAAGTTCCTTCCATTGTGAATAAGGCAAAAAGCCCAAAAGAAGTACAGACCGCTGCAGAAACCGTGGACAGCAGCAAAAAAATTGTAAGAAAAGGGACCTTAACCAAGCCTTATGAAGAAAAGTGGATCAAGTTCAATATCAAAGAGGGAGAATACATCCAGGCTTCTCTGCTCGGTTCCAGCCAGTATGATTATAAAATGATGATCCATTTCTATTCTCCAAAAGGCGCGAAAGAAATAATAGATGTTAATAAAGTAAGAGAAAATAAAACGGAAGGAAAGCTGGTAAAAGCGCCTTTCACAGGAACTGTGGCAATTGGCGTAAAAGATGCAAATGGAAGCTATGATGATTCGGCTAAGAAACTTTCACAATATGAGCTGAATGTTGAAAAGCTTACGGTCCTTCCGGAAGATGAGTCGACAGCGGCGAATCCATTAAAAGTGGATACTCTGCCTTATGACTCCAAGAAAAGCCTGACCTTCATAGGCGAAAACGGCGATGATGACTATTTAAGCTTCAAAGCTGAAGGGGAAGAGCAGCAGGTGATTAAAATTACGTCGACAGGTGTTGCTGGAATAGACTCAACCATCAGCGTGTATCCTCTTGACATGATCTTCCCCGGGGATATGGGAGAGATGAGCGAGGAGGAGAAGGAACAGTATATCTATGAACTCCTTGAAGGCGAGGAACCTGTTGAGCCTATGCATTATGTCAATTCGAAAGGACGCGGTGAAGGGGAGGTCCTTACCTTTACAGCTGATCCTGGCATGGAGTATCTAATCAAAACTTCCAGCAAAAAAAGCAATTACTATGGAATATATGATTACTATATGAACTATGAGCTATTTGAAGAGGATGATGAAGTAGAATCTTCCATTTATCCGTATTCAGTGAAGATTGAAGGAAAAGTTCTTCCTCCGGATGAAGACGGCCTGCCATTCTATGATGAAGGAAGCACTGAAGAGAAAGTCGGATCTGCCAGCAGCGGCTTGGGCACACTGGAACAGAAGAGGAATACCTTCCGAGCAGCAGCGGAAGAGGATTCTTACGAAAATTATGTGGCAGCAATACAGGAGATGGCTCTGCCATATAAAATCGGGGGGACGGCTTCAGGATACCTGCAGACGTTCGAGGATGAAGACTGGTTTAAGCTCGAACCGTCAGAGACAGGCATTTACCAGTTTAGTATGCTGAACAGCACTGACATACCGATGCTTGAAATCTATCAGGTTGTGAAGGAAAAGGATGAAGAAGGAACAGAGCATACGTATCTGAATCAGATTGGATCAAATATCAGCTATAATATGTTCATTGATACAGATAAATCTCTGTATACCGGCTTGAAAAAAGGTGAAAATTATCTGGTTAAAGTGAATACAAATTACTATAGCAATCAGATTTCTTTTTCTCCATTCCAGTTCACTTCAAAGCTGATTGTAAAAAATCCTCAGGATAAGTATGAGGATAATGATAAGATGGAAAAGGTGAAGGATCTGCCTGGCATGACAGTCCAAGGCAACTTTGCGATGCCGGGTGACCAGGATGTATTCTATCTGCAATCCAAATCAGAGCAAATCTATGGAATCACCTTGGAAAAAGGAGAGGTGCCGGCAAGCCTGAAGAAATATCCGAAGGAACTGCTTGGCAGCTTCTATGGATTCGTTGCAGTCATTGAAGACAAGAATAAGAACCGAAAAGTGGATGAAGAAGAGTATAATTATATTCAATATATCGAAAAAGGCATTGATTATGGAAACACGTTTGGTTCTTTTAAAGCGGAAAAAGGCAAGAATTATATTCTGGCCCTCTCCAGCTTCACAGATTCTGCTGTTCCGTTAACCCTTGTCCCGTATAAGCTGACTTTGGCCTCAACAAATAAGAAGGATGAAGATGCAGGAAACAAGGTTCGGAACAATATTGCCTCTAAGCCGGTTAAACTGAAGCAAAAGGGCAATATGTGGGAGGCCAGCGGATATTTGAATGCGGGCGTGCCAAATGGAGATGAAGACTGGTATGAGTTTACCCTCAAAAAGGACAGCAGCGGAAAAATTAAGCTTGAAACCGGAATCGAATCTGACGGGAAAATGGCTCTTTATCAGAATGGAAAGCTGGTATCTTCTGCTGATTTTTATCCTGAGGGAGATGCAGAGGTACTGAGCGTGAATATGAAAAAAGGAACCTATCAAATCAAAGTAAATGATTATTTCCGAGGGTCCACAATTAAGCCTTATAAGCTGAAAGTATATCTGAAATAAGTGATGGAAAGCGGCTTTGAATCAAAGCCGCTTTATCCTTTCCCGCATGAGGAGAGGGACCTGAAATCTTGTTAAATCCCCAGTTATTATCAGTTGTGATCCTACTTCATTTTTATGGTATAAGGACTAATATTTTCATATTTTAACTTGTATATGATAAGTTATATGTTAAAATAAATATGTAACAAACCTGTTTTGTAAACTACTATAAATGGTTGTGGCCGGGGATGAGTACCTATTTTAATGGGTGCTCATTTTCTTTTATTTGAATGTTTTTTTAATAGAAATGCGTGTGAAAAAAACAATAAGGTTAAGAGCTGAAGCCTGACAGCTTCTTCCAGAATGCTGGCATCATCCCGTGGAGCATATAGCAAAATATGCTGATGGACATGCATAGTCACCGCATTTTCTTGCAGTAAGCTGAAAAAACCCTCCCCAGCCGGGAAAGAAGGCAGGGGAGGGTTTTCTTATGGTTACCTTAAATTTCCGTTTGAACCTGCTGCTGAAGGGGATAAGCCTTCCAGCTGCTTAAATCAGGGTTGTCTTTCAATAGTAGGCTTTTCGGAAAAATAAATGTCCATGGTTTGCTTGTATTGGCTTTGAGTTCAAACTTGTCGAGCTGAAAGCCGCCTTTTGCAATTACTTCGGAGGTGGCGTCTTCCACCTGGAGCGGCAGCTGCTGAAGCATGACATTCTGATCGTTTCCATTTCGGATCAGGAGTGTGACTTGCAGATCTTCATTGTCAGCAACTTTTGCCTGGATGCCCATAAAGTTGATTTCCCCGATCTTTGGCGGGTCCATTTGTTCAACCATCTGTTTAAGCTTTTCTTTGTCGCTGCTGCTCAAGCTATTCTCCCAGGCTTCATCCAGGTCCAGCCTGTGCTCTTCATTATTCCGAATTTCAAAAGCAAGCTTCCAGCCTTCTGCAGGGATCGAATCTGTCAGTAAATCAGAACTGTTAAAAGTAAAATTCCACGGACGGCTGCTTTTGGCAGGTATTTCACCAATTTCTGTAAGATCAAATTCCTTCCGTGCGAGAATTTCCTCATCTGGCCCCACAAGCAATAAGTGGGTCTTCTTGAACTCAACGGCCTTTGAAAGGCTGCTGCGGACAAAAGCGGCAACTGTCACAGATCCGCCATCCTGCTGCAGCTCAATTCCTGCCAGGGAAATTTGATTCGGCAGAAGGGGAGGCAGTTCATTATTAAGGAACCTTAAAACATACTGCTGCTCTGCTGTAATATTTGTGGCCGGATGGAGGGATAGTGCAGTTTCCACCTCTTCTGCAGCCGCTTCATTCCCTGTCTCATTCAGTAATTCTTTTGAAGATATCGTGCTGTCAGTGCCTTGTTTGACAGGCTTTTCCTGTTTATTCTTTTTAAAGAAAGATAACATGGCTTGTCTCCTCGTTTATGAGTCTTGGCTAATGGATCTGATGATCTCGGCCAGCTTTCGGCTGATTTCTTTTTCTATCAGGAAATAGGTGCTTTCAAATAGCTCAAGGCCTTCCTTCTGATAGAGTCTCATAGGATCTTCCTGCTGGTAATGCCTCATGCCTATTCCTTCTTTAAGCCTGGCCATATTTTCAAGGTGAATAATCCAGTTGCGGTCTATGATGGCAGTAAGCAGGTGCTTAAGGGCATTTTGCAGCATCTCATCTTCACCAAGTGTACCTGCATAGGCCAGATAGTCCTTGATCTTGCGTTCGGCTATTTCTTTAATATCCTGGATTTCATACTGGTCCTCACTCAAGTCTATCGATCCACCCGCAAGCAGCAGATTAAGTTCGTCTGCCAGGCCTTTTATATTCAAGGCCTCCTGCTGGATCCCCTCTTCTTCATAATGGGCAATAAGCTTACCGGCGGCAGAGTGGACAATAGGCAGGATGACAGGAAGAATATTATCATCGCTCAATGCCTTATTCCTTAGATGATAAATGACATTGCGCTGCTCGTTGATCACATCATCAAGCTTCAAATTGTACTCCCGCATAGAATAGTTGGATCCTTCCACAATCCTTTGAATGCGGTCAACGAATTCATGGATTTTCTTCCCTTGGATCAACCCGGTTCCGTCAGCCTGGATAGAGGCAAGAAGCTTCTCCGCATCTTCCTTGGCAAAGCGCCTGAACATATCGTCTTCAAGCGAAATGAAGAATTGGCTGCTCCCGGGATCGCCCTGGCGCCCTGATCTTCCTTTCAGCTGGTTATCAACCCTGCGGCTTTCATGTTTTTCAGTACCGAGGACAAAAAGTCCGCCAAGATCATGGACTCCCTCACCGAGCATGATGTCCGTTCCGCGGCCGGCCATATTGGTTGCAATTGTTATTCTTCCTTTTTGTCCGGCCATTTCAATAAGGCGGACCTCTTGCTCCACTGTCTTGGCATTAAGGAGTTCGAATGAAAGTCCGGCCTTTTTCAAATATTCAGCAGCCTTTTCGGACTGCAGGATAGAGGCTGTTCCTATGAGGACAGGCTGCCCCTTGCTGTGACGGCCTTTAACCTCTTCAACCATTGCTTTATATTTCTGTTCTGCTGTTTTATATACTTTGTCTAAAAGATCTTCCCGGATGATCGGTTTGTTTGTCGGAATCTGAATGACGTCCATCCCGTAGATTTCCATCAATTCTTTTTCTTCCGTTTTAGCTGTGCCGGTCATACCGGAAAGCAATGGATACATCCTGAAGTAATTCTGGATGGTGATGGATGCCTGAGTTTTATTTTCTTCTGTAATCTCAAGGCCCTCTTTTGCTTCCAATGCCTGATGGAGTCCGTCGCTTAATGTCCGCCCGTCCATGATACGGCCTGTAAACATATCAACGAGCTTGATTTCACCGTCTTTAATGATGTAGTCAACGTCTTTTTCAAACATCACATGGGCACGGACTGCCTGGATCATATAATGATACAGCGTCTGATGCTCCAGCTCGTAAAGATTGTCGATCCCAAAGGCTTTTTCAACTTTTTCGATTCCCTCTTCAGTTAAACTTGTCGCCTTCGTCTCTACATCAAATGTATAATCCACATCAGCTTTGAATCTTTTCGCCAGTCTTGAACCAATATAATGAAGCTCTGAGCTCGATTCCATTTTTCCGGCTACGATAAGCGGTGTTTTTGCTTCGTCTATCAGAACACTGTCCACTTCATCTATAATTGTATAATGATACGGACGCTGAACTTTCTGGGAAAGCGACGCTGCCATATTGTCCCGCAGGTAATCAAAGCCGAACTCCGTTCCAATCCCATAAGTGATATCCGCCTGGTATGCAGCCTTTTTTTCTTCAGGGGAAAGCATAGGTACATTCAAGCCGACAGTAAGACCGAGAAATTCATGGATTTTTCCAACAAGATTTCTGTCCCTGGCAGCGAGATAGTCATTAACTGTTATGACATGGACCCCTTTGCCTTCAAGAGCTCTCAGATAAGAAGGAAGGGATGCTACCAGGGTTTTTCCTTCACCTGTAGGCATTTCGGCAATATTGCCGTCAGACAGTACAAGTCCGCCGATAAGCTGCACATCATAATGCCTGAGCCCAAGCACCCTTCTTGAAGCTTCCCTGACTGCAGCAAAGGCATGAGGGCGTATATTTTCAATTTTCTCCCCACTGGAGAGCTGTTGTTTAAATTTAGTTGTTTTATTTTGCAGTTCCTGGTCGCTGAGCTTCTGATAGCCAGGCTCCAAACTGTTTATCTCTTCGACTATTTTCCTGTATTTTTTCAAGCGGCGGTCATTTGTGTCGCCAAATTTCTTTAACATTGTCAGCATATTGGGACGCTCCTTATGCAAATTCCCTACTAGTATATCATGTATTTTCCTATTATAGTAATACTTGCAGGAATGACAAAATCTTCTATGAAATTCTGTCTGAATTTGAAACCTCGCCTGCTTTTTCTCCGTCTAATGATTTATTGGAGGATGAGGAGAGAGGGGGAAGTCTGCAGTCAGAAGTTTTACATATTGAAAGATTGGAAATATTACATACATGCCTGTATAAGTACATGAAAAGAAATAAAAAATTAATATATTAATTGAATTTGATGTGCTATAATGCATTGTGGCAATAATAGTATCTGTGTAAATAAATGACGAAATATGCATCATTTTTGGATAGTAAAATAAAAGCTGAATGGATATGCTATTTATTAAGGAGGCTCTACATGATTTACTTGACCATGTTAATTTGTTTCATCACCTCCATTCTTATTACACCTTTAGTAAAAAAACTTGCCTTTAAAATTGGCGCTACAGACAAGCCCAACCAGCGGAAGGTCCACCAAAAGATTATGCCCCGGCTGGGCGGCCTTGCCATTTATATAAGTTTTATCGCAGGCTTGCTGATTCTCCAGCCTGAAGCACCTTACAATATGGCGATCATCCTGGGAAGCCTGATCATCATTGCAACCGGGGTTCTGGATGATATGATCGAAATATCCGCAAAAGTTAAGCTTGCCGGTCAGCTGGCTGCAGCAGCTATCGTTGTTATATGGGGAGGCGTGCATGTTGAGTTCGTCAACCTCCCATTCGGAGGCATGCTTGAATTTGGGATGCTGAGCATACCGCTCACGATTCTTTGGATTGTCGGCATCACCAATGCCATCAATTTGATTGATGGTCTGGATGGCCTGGCAGCAGGTGTGTCATCAATTGCCCTGATTACTATTTCAGGGATGGCCATCATTATGGGCGACCCTTATGTAGTGGCAATCGGAAGCATCACACTTGCAAGCACACTCGGATTCCTGATTTACAATTTCCATCCGGCAAAGATATTTATGGGGGATACAGGAGCCCTTTTCCTTGGCTATATCATTTCTGTATTATCACTGCTTGGATTTAAGAATGTAACCATGATTTCTTTCATCGTTCCTGTTATTATCCTCGGAGTTCCAATTTCTGATACATTCTTTGCGATTATTCGCAGGATTGTCACGAAAAAGCCTTTATCAGCTCCGGACAAATCCCATCTTCACCATTGTCTGCTGCGCCTTGGCTACTCCCATCGCCAGACAGTAATCCTGATATATGCGATGGCTGCATTTTTCGGACTAACGGCGGTCATCTTTTCCCAGGCTAAGGTGTGGGGATCATTCGTTGTGATAGGAGTCCTCCTGCTGCTCATCGAAGTATTCGCTGAGAAAGTCGGTCTGATGGGCAAGGATCACAGGCCATTGCTTAAGGTCATGCGCGATATCCGGTATTCGACGGCGAAAGACAGATAAGAAAAGAACACTCCAGCTGGAGTGTTCTTTTTTTTAGCAGATAAGAAAGTATATTTTTTAACTTGGATTACTGTCTAGCAGCTGCGCCTACCCCCTCGAGATCACAAGCCAAACCTCCCAAAAAGGCAAAGCACGCCTTTCCGGGAGGATCGTCTTGTGCTTGTCGGGGATGAACAAGGCGCTTGCGCTTTTCCTATGTCCTAGCGGTTAAACATACCAAGAAGGAAATACTTTAACTTTTCCCTGTTGGTCATATCCTTCAGTGCACCTGGGTAGAATTTATCCATAGTAAATGGTGTGAAGAACTCCCGGCTGATTTCAGCTGCAGGTTTTGGATGCAGCATCAGCGGTTCCTGCTGTTCCAGTCCTGAGACAACCTCGCTGCTGCCTTTGACCTTCAATCCTTCCTGTACTTCCCGTTTTTCTGTTTTCCCCACGCTGTTCAGAACAATGACATATTCTTTATCATTTTGCTTCATAATACTTTTAGAAGGAGCCAAAACAGCATCTTTTGCTTCGCCTGTTGTGATTTCAACATTGAGCTGCATTCCCGGGTGAAGGTTTTCGAGCTTCTCCTGGGCTTGATCCAATTCTACGGTGAATGGATAGCTTGCCTGTGTTTCAGTCGATAAAGGTGTTTCAGGCATCGTTTGGACAATTGCTACTCTTCCTGTAAAGTCCTTTTTAAGTGTTCCTGACTCTACAGCCGTTTCCTGGCCCTGAACAACCTTCTGCAGCTCCTTCTCATCCAGCTTGCCTTTTACTGCAGCAGCTTCAGAACGGATCATGAGCACTGGATTGTCCAGGTCTTCGCTTATCGACACGATCTGCCCGTCTGTTTCGCTCAGATAGCTCATCACACCTGTCTGTTCATTGACATAATCGAGCTGCTCTTCGTACTTATCTCTTTCGTCTTCAAGCAGGTCAGCTTCAAGCTCTTGGAGCAGAATTTCTTTTTCTGTATCATGGATGCTTACGGAAAGATCTTTCTCTTCTTTTTCAGCATCGGTGGAAGTATATGCCTGTTCGGCTTCAAGAGCAGATAAATAGTTGTTCAGGCTGGAAATATGGTTCTGGACCGAGTCAATCTGGTTTGTAAGCTGTTCAATTTCGGATTCAATCCTGTTCCTGTCCCTGTCCAGATTGACCGATTCATATTCGTACAAAGGTGTTCCTGGCGTTACTTTATCGCCTGGCTTCACCAGAAACTTTGAGAATGTTCCGTCCTCTTCGCTGAAATAAACGGGATATTCAGACTGGGGGATGGCTACCCCAGGCTTCGAAAGGGTCTCTTTTAAATCTCCCTGGGCAGCCCTCTGCCATTCGCTTATATAAACTGATTTATCGATTTTACTGTCTTCTTTTATGATCAGGTATGTATTTGCCCCTGTAAAAGCTATTACACCTGCTGCCAGTAGACCCGCTTGCCAACTTTTCATTTCACTCAACACCTTTAAAATATCTTTTCCATTTTGATATGTGTTCCCAATGCTGTTAAGATCCAAAACACGATATGGAGTGACAGGACAATCAGGAATATGACCCATCCTTTCCTGCCGGTCAGCTTCTTGATCCAATAGGTTTGAACATATATGATCCAGACTTGGAATAGTGTTATGGCTCCCAGAAAGTGCACAATCAATCCATTGGATGTGGCGTACTGAGCCAGGATGCCCAATGAAAACGGGGAGGATGAAGGAGTGATTCCCCATGTCAGGCTGATCGGGATGAGCAAAGCCTTTTCAATCAGCAGAATGGAAAAAGCAAAAAGCTGCACCACTAGTAGCTTTTTATATTCCAAATCTGTCAGGGTCCAGAAATATAAAGCCGGCAGGAAGATGTAGATAGCAGCATACAGCAGCCCCCAGACTATCTTTCCAAGAACAAATAGCCCCTTTCTTGCCTCAAATTCGCCTGCAGACAGATTACTCAGCTCTTTTGATATGAATTCTGTCCCGATTCCAAAGTAGGAACTTATTGCATAAATAATGCTGCTCAGAAGTGCCAAGAGCCAAATCCTTTTTCGGAGCCCACGCAGATCCTCCGCTTTTTCGAGCTGATAAAGGCTTATCCCGGGAGACCGCAGGGCCATTAACAGCTTTACTTCATAAATCATAGAATAGTTTCCTCCATAGTCTGTTAAATATAGACAAAATATCTCAACTATTATTCTATCGCAAATAATGGAAAAAGGGCAGTAATAACCGGTGGAAATGCCTATGAAAAAAGGAGGATTATTTTATCGGTATAATAGTTCGATCTTAATGGCTAGATCGGGAAATTCCAGGTTTTCAATTTGTTATTGATATAAGAATGGTATTTCGTATCGTTCTGCAGTTCAAATATGAGAAGTGCCTTTTCCATGTATTTCTTGGCCTCCGCCAGCTGGTGACTCAGCTCATAATTATAGCCTGTGTGATAATGAAGTTCACCGAGAAGAAAGAGATGATCTTTTTCAAGGCACCAGGCTATCCCTTTTGTGCAGCTTTCAATGGACTCTTCATATCTTGAAAGTCTGGTGAGCACCCGCGCAATGTTATAGTGCAGTTTCGTCATCAGCATAATATCCTGCAGAGTGGCCAGTGAATCAATAAAGCGCTTGGCATCCCTGTAAACGGCCAGGGCCTCTTCAAGCTCATTTTCTTCAAAGAGTATAATGCCCTTGCTCAGGAGAATTTCGATTTCACGCTCTGTCCACAGCTTCCCGTGTGTTAAAGCAATGGCCTCATTCAGGACCTGGTGTGCTTTAATCGGATTCTTATTAAGGTGGTATTCGTATATGCCTCTATGCCACTGGATCAGCTGCCTGTTCACAGGATTTTGTGTAAATAAAGGGTTATTCTCTTCCCCTTTAATGATAGAACGCATGGTTTCATAATCAAAGCTGCGCCTGGTGATTTCCAGCTGGCGTTCGACCTCCAATATATAATCCAGCCTCGGTGTTGTACCTATATGAAAGAAGTAGTTAACATCCACACCAAGCTTTTGGGAAATCAGGTAAAGTGTGGACGCATACGGGTATACATCCCCTTTCTCTATTTTGCTTATCTGTGCCTGGGTGCATATGCCTTCTGCCAGTTCTTTCTGAGATAATCCCAGCAGCTTCCTGAGATCCCTTATTTTTTGTCCGATTGCTGAGAAATCCATCTATCATTCACCCTTCGCAAAAAAATATTCCTATAGTTATATAGTGGAGGATATGCGACTAAAAACCATCGTTTTTAATAGATTATCAAAAGATATAGATAGCAGACAAAAAAAGCAGACTTATCCTGTTTATGATTTAATCAATTTATAAGGAATTCCGTAACGGACTTGAACAGCGGTTTAGATGTCCTGTTCAGCGTTAACTCACTTGTCCATTTCCTATTGGCTATGAAATACGGACAATACCTTAATATCTCCACTTTTGGCCGCCCGTTTCCGGGCGGTCCTTTTTTTAAGCAGTTAAAAACGTCCATCTATAAAGATGAACGTTTTTTCATGGCCGCAGCGGGTATCATTTCTATGGTTAATAGCTGGAATCTTCGCCTGTATCATCAGAGACAGTGCTGTCTGTATCCGTTTCAGAGCTGCCTTCCGGGACGAGTTCAAGATGTTCTTTTAAGGTGAGGATCGTTTGATCAAGTTCCTCATCATCTAACTGGTAATAATAAATTCCATCAATATAGGCATCCTGCCCGGCCAGATTCAGTGTTTCAATATCAAGAGATGTTCCAGCAGCCGCATAATTGATGAATGACTTCATTTCATCAAAGGAGAGATCTGTAGACATATTGTCTCCGACAGCTTCCATCACATCTGCATACTTGGAGACAGACTTGACAGAGGAGCCTTTTTTTACAATCGCTTTAAGGATTTCCTGCTGGCGCTTTCCGCGCTCAATGTCATTATCCAGTTTGCGGGTACGGGCTAAAGCCAGGGCTTCCTCTCCGTTAAGCTCCTGCAGTCCCGGTTCAAGATTGATCGCATGATTCCGGTCCTCCGAATCTTTTTCACTAAGTTCATAGGGGACTTCTACTTCAATGCCTTCCAAGGCATTAATAACATCTATGAACGCGTTAAAGTTCATTTTTACATAATAATCGACAGGGATATCCAGCATTTCTTCGACTGTTTCAATTGTTGTGGCAACCCCGCCATTGGCATGGGCATGCGTAATTTTATCATTATAGCCCAATTCAGGGATATAAACATAAGAATCCCGGGGGATGCTGAGCAGCTTAACAGATTTGGTCTTTTCGTTCAGGGTTGCGAGCATCAGGGCATCTGAACGGGAGCTGCTGCTGAAATTCCTGGTACTGCTGTCATCCACCCCAACAAAAAGGATGGACACATTATCTATTCCGGGATCAACTGCTGTATCGCGCTTTGTTGATTCCCTCTCAACCGGCTCATAGGATTTTTCAATGACCGTCTGCGCTTTGCTGTACAGAAAAGCGCCATAAGCCGTCGCCCCAAGAACGAGCACAAGAAGAGGCACAATGATCCACATCACGACTCTCCTGCGGCGCTTTCTTTTCTTTTGAACCTTTACCATTTGTCTATTAGCAGACATATCTGTACTCCTTTAATGTAGGTTTGGCAAAATCTTCAGATCAAGCTTTATTTTACAATTTTTATGCATTTCCGGATATAGATTTTTCAAGCCGTATCTTCTTCCAGATACAGCAATTCTCCCTCATCAATCAGTCCTTGCCCATTGGTGAGCTCAGTGATCCATTCTGAGAATAGGTTTATGCCAGCTTCTTCAACAAACACCTCAAACTCTACGTTTTCCAGGTAGTGTATATCCTTTATGGAGTAAACAGATTCACGGAGTTCATTCTCCAGCTTGCCGAGCCAAGTATATTCCACCTTTACTGATAAAATCTTCATCAGCTTTCTTGTGACTATGCCAGCCGCATTGATGCCCTCAGAGGCTGATTTTCCATAAGCGCGGATGAGACCCCCGGCTCCAAGCTTGATGCCTCCAAAATATCTTGTTACTACTGCAACTGTATCTTTCAGCTGTTTCTTTTTTAAGACTTCCAATATCGGGACCCCGGCAGTGCCGCTGGGTTCACCGTCATCATTCGCTTTCTGGATATGATCATGTTCCCCGATCAGGTAGGCTGAGCAATTGTGGGTAGCATTCCAGTGTGCTTTTTTGATTTCCTGTATAAATGCCAGGGCTTCTTCTTCTGATTCGGCCCTTGATATATGAGCAATAAATCTTGATTTCTGAATAATAATTTCATGCTCGGCAAAGCCCTTGACTGTTTTATAAGAGGGCAGCATGCATCCCGCTCCTTTCCTGTGCATTTTATCGATTTTTGTCGTTGATTGTCATCGTCGCTTGCCAAATTTCATTATAAAGCGACTTGTTCAGTAACTTCAATTCTTCAATGGATTGTAATGAAACTTTAATATAGGTACCTTTCTCGCATGATATAATTAAAAAATAATTTCAAGCCAATCGACATATTATTGCGAGATAATATATAAAAGTCCTATGTTTAAAAATAAGGCATAAATTGCAGCTGATTATAAGAAAATAGGATATTAGACATGATTATACTATAAATTCTTGTGCCTTTTTGCTGAATTTTTCGTTTTTTAGTATATTTTTCATACATAATTTCTATTTTCAAGCTAAAATAGTGTCAGATACTGCTACGGAAGGGTTTTCAGTCTCTTTGGAGGAATCTTTATGACTAGAAAAAAATTCGATACGAAGACACTCGATCTTATATTAGAAAAGATGGTATCCACTGTTGGAAACAGCAAGGATGAAATCTTCCGCATAAGCGAGCAATGCCGGCAGGACTTTGAAAGCTTGACAAGTGATTTGAAGGAAGTCAAACAGGCAGTTGTCCTGACCATTGATGAGGGAGACCAGCTGGAAGCACAAACGCGGTTTGCCAGAAAAAGGCTTTCTGAAGTAAGCATGCATTTCAAGGACTATACAGAAAGCCAGGTAAGGGAGGCGTATGAAAAGGCGCACCAGCTGCAGATGAAGCTTTCGATGAACCGCCAGCAGGAAAAGCAGCTTCGCGAACGGCGGGATGACATAGAACGAAGGCTGCTCGGCATCCAGGAAACCATTGACCGCGCAGAACATCTCGTTTCCCAGATCTCGGTCGTCATGAACTATTTGATGAGCGACCTGAAGAGGATGGGAGAGGTCCTGGAAGATGCAAAGCTTAAGCAGGATTTCGGCCTTAAGATCATTGAAGCGCAGGAGGAAGAGCGAAAAAGGCTGTCGAGGGAAATTCATGACGGTCCTGCCCAGATGATGGCCAATGTGATGATGCGCTCTGACCTGATAGAAAGAATCTATAAGGAGCGGGGAGCAGGCGAAGCCATCACTGAAATCAAAAGCCTTAAGAAGATGGTCAGAAATGCGCTTTACGAGGTCAGGAGGATTATCTATGATCTTAGGCCTATGGCTCTCGATGACCTTGGACTGGTGCCGACTTTAAGGAAATATCTCCAGACCATTGAAGAATACCATAATACGGTGAAAATTTATTTCAGCAATGTCGGCGATGAAAAGCGGCTTCCGCCAAAATATGAGGTAGCTTTGTTCCGGCTTGTCCAGGAATCTGTACAGAATGCTCTAAAGCATGCTGAGGCAAAAGAGATCAAAGTGAAGCTCGAAATCCGCAATGATTCTATTTCAGTTGTCATCAGGGATGACGGCAAAGGGTTTGACACGAGCCAGAAGAAGCCCGAATCCTTTGGGATGATCGGCATGAGGGAAAGAGTCGAACTGCTGGAAGGGCAGATATCCTTCGACTCCAAAATCAATGCCGGGACAATCGTGCTGATTCAGGTTCCTTTCATGGAATGAGCCGCTTTCTTCATAAAAGAATGCCAGCGCCGCAGAAGCAATAATCTAAGAGAACAGTGAAAAAAGATAGGTTCAAATAGGGCTTGAAAAAGATATAATGATAGAGATCCCTATTATTTAAACCAACAGTATAAAAAAAAGAGATAAACTTACGGAAATTTGGGAGGCGAAGCAATTGACTACAAAAATCGTCATTATCGATGATCATCAGTTGTTTAGAGAAGGGGTTAAACGTATTCTTGATTTTGAAAAGACATTTGAAGTTGTTGCAGAAGGCGATGACGGAAATGAAGCGCTGGGTCTTGTTGAAGAATATGACCCGGATGTCGTCATCATGGATATCAACATGCCGACAATCAACGGTGTGGAAGCGACCAAGCAATTAGTCGAAAAATATCCGGATGCAAAAGTCATCATCCTTTCCATCCATGATGATGAAAACTATGTAACACATGCGCTGAAAACGGGAGCGAGCGGCTATCTGCTGAAGGAAATGGATGCCGACGCACTTGTTGAAGCGGTCAAAGTGGTGGCTGATGGAGGCTCTTACCTGCATCCAAAGGTAACCCATAATCTCGTCAAAGAATACCGCCGCCTGGCATCTGATGAAAATGGCAGCAGCGAAGGATACACACAAGTTGAAATCCGCCGCCCGCTGCATCTGCTGACACGCCGGGAATGTGAAGTCCTTCAGCTCCTTGCTGACGGAAAAAGCAACCGCGGCATCGGCGAAGCGCTTTTCATCAGTGAAAAAACGGTTAAGAACCATGTGAGTAACATCCTGCAGAAAATGAATGTGAATGACCGGACCCAGGCAGTTGTTGTAGCCATCAAGAACGGCTGGGTTGAAGTAAGATAATTGGGGGGGCACGCTCTAGCGTGCTCTTTTTTTATGCAAATAGATATATGAAAAATATTAGTTTACAATATATGTAATCTTGTGTTAAAAATAGGATAAAAGTAATAGATGGAGGTTTTGAACAATATGTCCAGCCTGCTGCTTTTATCTGATGAGAATTTGTTTAGAGTTTTCGAGGATGCCCTGCTTTGTGATGTGGATACTGATTTTATTCAGCTGATCGCTGATGAAATCAACCGGAGGCAGCTCTCACATCACCTGCCCGCCGCCTCAAACTAATGCCCCTCTCTTTTTCGCCGCATTACAATTTTGAACCTCAAATATTAAGCTTTCTTTTCTCCCTAGGATTTTCCCTTGTTTTCATATAAAATATAAATTGCACATATAGTAGAGAAAAAACAAAGGATGGTACTCTTTATATGAGAACAGCCGTAGTAACAGACAGTACTGCATACATCCCCAAGGAATTGCGGGATCGACTGAACATACATATGATCCCTCTCAGCGTCATATTCGGAAACGAAACATACGAGGAAGAGGTAGAAATTACAGCAGAAGCGTTTTACGAAGAAGTGAAGCATAAGGAGCTGCCGACGACCTCGCAGCCATCGACTGGGCAATTCGTCGAGCTGTTTGAAAAACTGTCGGCCGACTATGATGCAGTCATCAGCATCCATCTGTCGAGCGGCATCAGCGGCACCTATCAGGGAGCCGTCACTGCAGGGAGCATGGTTGAAGGAATCAGGGCGTATCCATTTGATTCTGAAATCAGCTGCATGGTCCAGGGCTTTTATGTCATTGAAGCGGCAGAAATGGCTGCCGCCGGCAAGGATCCGCAGGACATCATGGCCCGCCTGGAGGAAATGAAACAGACGGTCCGCGCTTACTTCATGGTGGACGACCTTTCCCACCTGCAGCGCGGCGGCCGCCTTTCAAGTGCCCAGGCATTAATAGGGAGCCTGCTTCAGGTCAAGCCGCTCCTGCATTTCGAGGACAAGGTCATCGTGCCTTTTGAAAAAATCCGCACACGCAAAAAAGCGATGAAGCGTATTGCCGACCTTCTTGGCGAAGCTGCATCAGGGGGCGGGGAATACCGTGCCGTCATCATCCATGCGAACCGCGAGCAGGAAGCTTATGACTGGAAAGCAGAGCTGGAAAAAGAGCTGCGGAACGTCGAGTTCATGATCGGTTACTTTGGCCCGGTCATCGGTACGCATCTTGGCGAAGGCTCTATGGGGCTTGGCTGGTATAAGAAATAAAAAATGCCGCTCCGAAGGTTTTCGGAGCGGCTGGTTTTTACTTTGTTAATGCATCAGTCAGGTTAGGCACGATTTGCTTTTTACGTGAAACAACACCTTTAAGGACAGCCTTCTCATCAGCAAGCACCACATTGAATGCTTTCTCGACAGCAGCTGTTTCTTTTCCAAGTGCAAGCGCAACAGAATCGTTCGTCAGGATATTCGTTGCAACAAACAGGAACAGATCCAAGCCTTTTTCCTCGATTGTGCTGCTGATTACCGCACGCAATTCCTCTTCAAGCGCAAACACATCGTTCGTATCAACGGCGTTCACCTGCGCCACTTCCACTTTAGCAGAACCCATCTGGAATTCCTTCGCATCCAGGCTGACCAGCTGTGCAGCAGACTTATCGCTCAAGTCAGCACCAGCCTTCAGCATTTCAAGGCCATATTCTTCCGCATCCACACCCGCAATTTCCGCAAGCTCATGTGCAGCCTTCACATCTTCGTCTGTGCAAGTCGGTGATTTAAACAGAAGGGAGTCAGAAATGATTGCAGACAGCATAAGGCCGGCAATATTTTGCGGGATGCTCTTGCCGTTTTCCTTGTACATTTTGTTCAGGATCGTAGCCGTACAGCCGACAGGCTCGCAGCGGTAGTACAAAGGATCGCTCGTTTCAAAGTTGGCAATGCGGTGGTGGTCGATAACTTCAGCGACACGCACACTTTCAATACCGTCCGCGCTCTGCTGGCGCTCATTGTGGTCTACAAGAATGACTGTTGTTGCTTCATCAGCTACATTGCTGATCAGACGCGGAGCTTCAGCGTTGAATTTTGTCAGCGCGTACTGAGTTTCGCCGTTGATCTCGCCAAGACGCACAGCTTCTACTTCCTGGCCGAGCTGTGTCTTCAGGTCGGCGTAAGCGAGGGCTGAGCAGATTGTATCTGTATCTGGGTTTTTATGTCCGAAAATTAAGGTTTTTTCCATATGTAAATCTCCTTTTTTAGGTGGATTCTTCATGGTTTATTATAGAGGAAATTGAGGGGGG
>NZ_JASHIV010000009.1:0-174292 GCF_030733525.1 Bacillus sp. MMSF_3328
GGGTTGGCGGGGGTTTTGGTGGGTTGTATTTGAGGATATTAGCAACTTTTGGGATTTATTAGCAAGTTTGGTGATTTATTAGCAACTTTTCTGTTTTATTAGCAACTTCTGGATTTTATTAGCAACTTTCAGCCTTTATTAGCAACTGGCCGCTTTCCGCCACTATCACTAAACGCCTGCCCGTTTTTAGGGACTCTCTCCTTGCACAAGGGTAGCCAACCGACGCATCCGGCCTCCTTTATTTGCGAGATTTCCGATTTATTTGCGTGTTTCAGCTTTTATTTGCGACTTTCTGATTATATTTGCGACTCACAATTTTTATTTGCGACTTCTCCATTTTATTTGCGACTCCCCCGTCCACACCACCAGGCAGCTCCACATCAAAACATCAAAAAAGCCCAGCAGATCCCCGCTGGGCCTTACATACCTATTTCTTAACCATACCCTTCAACACGAATGCCACATTGGCCGGGCGTTCTGCGAGCCTGCGCATGAAATAGCCGTACCAGTCTGTTCCATAAGGGACGTATACCCTCATTTTATAGCCTTCATTGGCCAGCTCCAGCTGCCGCTCATTGCGGATGCCGTAGAGCATTTGGAATTCAAATTGGCTGTTCGGGATGTTATGTTCCCTGACCAGCTGCTTTGTATAGTCGATAATCGCATCATCATGGGTGGCAACGGCTGTGTAGTTGCCGTTCAGGAGATGCATTTTGATGATTTTCTTGAAGTTTTCATCCACGTCTTTCTTTTCCGGGAATGCAACCTCCGGGGATTCTTTATAAGCACCCTTTACAAGCCTCAGATTGGGCGAATATTGGTTTAGGTCGTCCATGTCGCCCTCTGTCCTGTACAAATAGGCCTGGATGACTGTCCCGATATTATCGTATTCCGATTTAAGCTGCTTGAAGATATCAAGTGTCTTCTGGCAGCGTGAATAGTCTTCCATATCGATCGTGACAAACACGCCGTTTTTCTTGGCTGCCTCCAGGATGCGCCTCATATTCCCCATTACCACATCATCGGAAATATCAAGGCCCATGCTCGTCATTTTGAGCGACAGCTGTGAATTGATTCCTTCACGGCCGATTGCTTCGATTGCCAAAATTGAGTTATCCGCCATTTCCCTTGCTTCTGCCTCATTGTCCACGAATTCGCCCAAATAATCAATGGTCACCACAAGACCCTTGCTGTTAAGATCTTTAATTACGTTGACTGCCTGGCTGATCATTTCCCCCGCAACGAAGCGGCTGGCCCCAAAACGAAGGCCGTACTTCTTCGCAAGCTTTGTCAGCGATTTATTTTTGGATAAAAAGAGAAAAAAGTCCCTCATTACTTGTTCCATAATGGCTCCCCCTTGAAAACGCATACATTTTGGATAATTAAGCCCTGTCTTTCAGCGAAATCCGGGCAGTGGCAAAGGATCATGATTCATGGATCACATTCAATTTTGTATATGGTCAATTTTCTGAAATGTGCCTTTGATAACCATAATTCTATCATCTTTCTCTTTATTTGAATATAATTTTCCGAGAAATTTAGCGAGATTTGTCGGCTGATGGCCAAACTCTTCTACCTACTGTAATCTCGCTTATTCCGGCCTCTAATAAATGCTGCTCCCTGCCTTTCATTCTGCTCTTCCAGCTTTTTCTTGTATAGCAAAGCTGCATAATAAAAGGACCTTCCGCCCTGGAAGATCCTTCATTAGTCGCTTCTGTTATTCTCTTCTTTACGCTTTGATTCATTAAGCTCCTTGATTTCCATGATCAGCTTCTTGACCGAATCCTTCGACTCCGGGCAGGATCCATTCCAATGGCGGGCAAGTGCTGGCATGGACTTCGCGATATGATTATAAAGAATCCATACCTTCACCTTTTCAGTCATTTCCTCATTAGCTTCGCCAACAAGAAGTTCTGTATATTTACTATAAAGGCCTTCTATTTCTTCTTTGAATTTTGGATCCATATTAAACTCCCCTTTCACTCAGCCCCCATGACTTTGGGCAGGTGGTGCACCGCATTGAATCATCTATGAGATTTGAAAGGCAGCATGTCTTCCTCATCTTTGCTTCCTTCTCAGGCGAATGGTACTTTTTTAAAGGATTGTCCTTTATGCCGAATAGTTTTCCGGGCAATCCCAGGAGACAGGCAAAATCATCCGCACCTCTTGCTTTCACCTCATCATGTTCACCAGCGAGGACTGATTCGTAGAGCCAATAGATGTAAACGGCTATGTTTTCCCACAAAATGTATCTGGAGACTCCAGCGGCTTTAGATACTCTTTCCAGCAGAATTTGCATATGTTCTGAAAATAAAGCTTCAAAACATTCTTCCCTCCGCTCTTCACGGGGTTCAGACTCTGTTTGAACGGAACTTGTATCCTTCAAATAAAAGCCTGGGAGCCACATTCCATTTTTATAGCCTGATACCACAGTGATATTGGAAAATGATACATCAAGCCTGCAATTTCCGGCTGTGAAGCTATATAAATAGATTACTGCCAGAAAGCTGTATCTTTTCATAAAAAGTGAACCTGCGGCTGGGAGGGGTGCATCAAGCTCTTTCGCAAGCCTGTTCAGATATATTTCCATTTCCCCTGGCTGCAGAAGATGCCCTGTGTTAACAGAGAGAGGGTCATCGTTTTCCTCCCGGACAAGACGGAAATCTTCAAGCCTGTGTAAAGCCTGGGCCGGTTCAGACACTGGCAGCCTCAGGCTTCTTCAGAATGCATCTGCCTTTTCCGTACGGGATGCACAATGGCGTACCGAAAAGCGGATCCATCGTCACTTCGCATTCCATTCCGAACACATTGCGGACAAGGCTGCAATTGATGACGAACTCGGGCTTGCCCTGGGCAAAAATCTCTTTATCCTTGATTGCTACTATATTATGGGCATAGCGGCAGGCAAGATTTAAGTCATGCAGCACCATCAGGATTGTCCTGTTCTCCCTTTCGTTTAGTTCAAACAGAAGGTCAAGGATTTCAATCTGATGGGTCATATCCAGGTAAGTCGTGGGCTCATCCAGAAGGATGATATCGGTATCCTGCGCAAGTGTCATGGCAATCCATGCCCTCTGCCTCTGGCCGCCGGACAGGGAATCGACTGTCCGGTCCTTCAGGTGCTCGATCCCGGTTGCAGCAAGCGCATCATTCACCTTTGCTTCATCATCTTCGGTCCATTGCTTCAGCCATGTCTGATGCGGATATCTCCCCTGTTTCACAAGCTGCAGGACAGTCAGCCCTTCTGGTGCAGATGGCGATTGCGGCAGTATGGCCATCCTTCTTGCTACATCCTTTGTGGACAGCTTGGAGATGGCTTTTCCTTCAAGCAGGACTGAACCTGATTTCGGCTTCAAAAGCCTTGCAATCGAACGCAGCAGGGTTGATTTCCCGCAGCCGTTCCCTCCGATGAATACTGTGATTTCCCCCTTTGGGATTTCCAGCTCCAGTTCATTTATGATAATGGTGTCCCCATATGAAAGTGTCAGCTCTTTTGTTGAAATAGCCTGCCCGGCAGTCATAGCGCTCTCTCCTTTTTTATCTTTTCATCCAATGGCTGATATTCTTATATGCTATCCATTTCGAGTTTTAAATAATAAGTAAATAAAATACGGCGCCCCGATGCTGGCAGTAAACACACCTGCCGGAATTTCAAGGGGCGAGAACAGTGTCCTGCCTATCAGATCGGCTGCCATTACAAGTATGCCGCCAATCAGGCCGGCAGTCGGCAGCAGGGCACCGAATGATGATCCGACGAGCCTCCTTGCGATATGGGGAGCCATGAGCCCGACAAATCCAATCCCTCCGGCGAATGCAACAGATCCGCCGATCAGGCCTGTGCTGAGCATCAGCATGATGAATCTGTGGCGCTGCACTGCTCCGCCGATCCCGGTGGCCACATCATCCCCAAGCTCCTGGATGTTCAGGTTGCGGGCAAATATCATAGCCAGTGCCGATAATAGGATGATCCATGGGACAATAATTTTAACATTATCCCAATTCGATCCGTGGACAGTACCCGTGATCCATATATTGGCCTGTGAAGCCTGGTGGATGGGGCCAAGGATCATCATCAGATTAGTAAGCGCCTGGGTGAGGGTGGATATCCCTATTCCGATCAGCACAAGCCTGATTGGTGATGATCCATTTTTCCATGCCAGAAGATAGACAAGGAAAGCAATGGCTGCAGCGCCTGCGAAAGCGGCAACAGGCATCCATTCTATACTTACGGTCAAGGCATTATTATCATCACTGAATATCGCCAGGAAAGCCACAACGGCGACAGATGCGCCTCCGGTGATCCCGATGATGTCAGGTGAAGCAAGCGGGTTCCTGATCATCCCCTGAAGAATGCCCCCGGCAACAGCAAGCCCTATTCCCACCATAAGGGCAACAATAATTCTTGGCAGGCGGAAGTTCTTGATGACCAGCTGCTCCATATTCGTCCCTCCGCCAAAAAGGACCTGCAGCACTTTGAGCGGATTTATTTTCATCTCCCCCGTGCCTGTGCTGAAAAGAAAGACAAGGAAAGCAGCGGCAGCGAGAATGATTATGGTAAAAAGTGATTTACGGTCAGCCAGGAAGGAAATCCTGCCTTTGAATATCCTGAAATTCATATACTTGGACATCAGCTGCCAAACCCCCTTCTGGCGATATAAACAAAGAACGGGGTACCGATGATGGCGGTCATGACACCGACAGGGACTTCCTGCGGCATGATGATATATCTGGCAGAAATATCTGCCGCAACAAGGAGGATTCCCCCCATAACGGCGGAAAATGGGATCACCCATCTATGGTCGATCCCCACCACTGCTCTTGCCAGGTGAGGGATCACAATGCCGACAAAAACAATCGGGCCCGCTACAGCAACAGCTCCGCCAGCCAAAAGGATGATCGCGGCACCGGCGAATAGCTTCGTCCAGCCTGTGCGAAGGCCCAGCCCTTTGGCAACATCTTCGCCCATTGATATGACATTCAGCTTTTTCGCAAGGAGCAGGGATCCAATCCAGCCTGCAGCAAAGTAAGGCAGTACAGCTGTGAGAGACTCCAGCTTCCTTCCTGACACTGAACCCGCAAGCCAAAAGAGCACCTGTTCCAGCGCCGCTTCGTTGACCACAAGCAAACCTTGTGTGAAAGCTGAAAACATGGCGCTCATTGCAGCGCCTGCCAGCGTCAGCTTCATAGGGGTGAGCCCCTCACGCCCGACAGAACCGATTCCATACACAGCTGCAGCGGCTGCGGCTGCGCCTGCAAAAGAGATCCAGGTGTACGCCTGGAGGCTGGAAACGGAGAACACAGATACGGCGAGCACAACTGCAAAGCCGGCGCCTGCATTTACTCCAAATACGCTCGGCGATGCGAGCGGATTCTTTGTCACCGTCTGCATGAGCGCCCCGGCAATCGCCAGGCTTGCTCCTGTAGCAGCACCAATCAGCGCCCGCGGAAGGCGGACTGATTGGAGGATAATATGTTCATTAGATCCATCGAATGCCGAAAAAGCTTCGAAGGCCATTTTCCAGGTAGTATCTGTATAGCCATACACTATGCTGGCACACATTAGTAATAGAAGTATCAGTATTGTAATAAACAGCCCGAGCCATTTATGTCCTGTTTTTTTTAATAGCATCCTGCGTAAACCTTTCTGCACTCTTTTATAAACAAATAACAGTTTTTCTCTATTAATAAGTCTAGGGGAATCGGCATACTCTGTCAATGAGTTTGAGAATCATTTTCATTAACCTGTTGACAGTTTGAACGCTTTCATTTTATGATAAGAAAGTCATTGAAAATGATTATCAATTAATCACATATAGGAGGATACATATATGAAGTTGAGCAAAATTTATCTTGGGCTGTTTTCACTTATAGCCATCCTGATGCTGGCTGCCTGCGGAGGCGCTGCCGAGGATGAAGCGGCAGACAGCAAAGATTCATCATCCGGAAGCGGCGAAGATACAAGCTACACAGTAGAACATGCAATGGGAACTGAAACTTTAGAAAAAACACCTAAAAAAATTGTCATTCTGACAAACGAAGGAACTGAGGCACTTCTTGCTATGGGCGTCACTCCGGTTGGGGCTGTCCAGTCCTGGACTGGTGATCCCTGGTATGACCATATTTCAGACCAGATGAAAGATGTCCAGGTTGTCGGACTAGAGAGTGAAGTGAATGTGGAAGCCATCGCAGCTCTTGAGCCGGACTTGATCATCGGAAACAAGATGCGCCAGGAAAAGATTTACGATCAGCTGAAGTCAATTGCCCCGACCGTTTTTGCGGAAACATTGCGCGGCAATTGGAAGGAAAACTTCGAGCTTTACGCCAAAGCCATCAATAAAGAGGAAGAAGGCAAGCAGGTCATTGCCGATTATGATCAGCGCATCGCTGATATAAAGGAAAAACTCGGCGATGATGTGAACAAGGAAATCTCCATGGTCCGCTTCATGGCCGGAGATGTCCGCATCTATCATAAAGATTCTTTCTCGGGTGTCATTCTTGATCAGATCGGTTTTGCCCGCCCTGAAAGCCAGGATGTAGATGATTTTGCCGAGAAGAATGCCACTAAAGAACGAATTCCGGCCATGGACGGAGACGCTCTCTTCTACTTCACCTATGAAGAAGGGGACGGCGAAGCAACAGATGTGGAAAAAGAATGGATTGAAGACCCGCTCTTCAAAAATCTTGAAGTTGCTAAGGCAGGAAATGTATACAAAGTGGATGATACCATCTGGAATACAGCAGGCGGTGTCCTTGCAGCCAATCTCATGCTTGATGATATTGAAAAATTCATGATTAAATAAGGAATTTCTGCTTAACAGAAGCCCCCTCTTCTATATAGCAGCCAAAAGGATCCGGAAACGGATCCTTTTTTTATTTGCATTCGTTCATAACTATTCCAACTTTGGCAACAATATCGGTAACGCTAAAAAGATGCGGTGATATGAGTGAAAAAGAAAAGCTGGATGAAAAAGCCACGCATCCAAAAGGATGTCGAGTATAAAGACTGGGAAGAGTCACTTGTTAAATCTGAGGACTATAAAAAGACTTTCTATTATAACCAGAAAACGGGACTGAGATTCGGCTTTTCCTTTATGTCTACACTTGTGGATGAGAGCATCCTCCAAGAAGGGGTCCTTCCTTATCTTCAGGGAGAGGAATTTACCCGGATCGAGGATGTCAAAAAGATTATTCCTATTCCAGATGTAAGTGTCTCCGAGGACCCTTCAGATATTGAACAGAAGCTATTCAATGGCTATGTAATGGTGACGATTGAAACAGAAGTAAAGCATTTTGCATTTGTTGCAGCCCAGAAGGAAGTTGTCAGAAGCCTGACCCAGCCTGAGGTGGAGTTCAGTGTCATCGGCCCGAAGGAGGCCTTTGTAGAAGCTATTGACCAGAACTTGAACCTGATCCGGAAAAGACTGTCCATTAAAGAACTGATCATCGAGCAGTATACAATCGGAAAGCTGTCTAAAACGAAGGTCGCCGTCCTGTATATCGAAGGAATTGCCGACAATGAGAATGTTAACACGGTGCGGCAGCGCCTGAAGGATATTGAGATTGACCATATCATGGACAGTTCTTATATTGTCGAAATCATAGCCGACAATCAGAATACAATATTTCCGCAAATCCTGGATTCGGAAAGGCCGGACCGGGTTTCCGGCATCCTTGCAGAAGGAAAGATCGCCATTGTGGTGGACGGCTCCCCGCAAGTGCTGATATGCCCGACGACGCTTGTGGAATATTTCAGTTCTTTTGAAGATTATTATCTGAATTGGTATTTATCTTCCTTTTTCAGGCTTGTCCGCCTGTTTGCGGTTGCCTTTTCCATTTTAATCACACCCATATATGTTGCTACACTGTCTTATCATTATGAACTGATACCAAAGGATCTGATGAGCACGCTGATCACTTCCAGGAGAGAGATTCCGCTGCCGCCAATCCTGGAGGCACTATTCCTTGAATTGACTATAGAATTGCTGCGTGAGGCCGGTGCACGGCTTCCTACCAAGGTAGGCCAGACAATCGGTATCGTAGGAGGAATCGTTATCGGGACAGCTTCTGTTGAAGCCGGCCTGACGAGCAACGTCCTTCTCATCATCGTAGCTCTCTCTGCCCTGGCGTCTTTTACTACACCAGTCTACCGGATGGGCAACACGATCCGCCTTTTGCGGTTCCCCTTCCTTTTCCTGGCCGAGTTATGGGGGCTCCTCGGGATTGTATTTTGCTTCTGCATCCTTATGACGCATCTGATCAGGCTGACATCGCTGGGCCGGCCATTCCTTGAGCCGATCTATCCCCTCAGAGTACCTGATTTAAAGGATGCGCTCATCCGCCTGCCATTTTCAAAGCAGTCAAAAAGGCCGGTATATGTCCGGCCAGAGCAGCCAAGGCGTTTTTCAAAAAAGAAGGCTCAGCAAAAGAAAGACATTGATGAGTAAAACGGAGGGTTATGGCTATGAAGCAGTCCTTGCCTGAAAATGTGAAAATATCTCCCTTCCTGATATTTTATATTATAGTATCCATACAGATAGGCATCGGCGTTCTTGGGTATCAGCGGATCATTGCCAAAACAGCCGGCTATGATGCATGGATGTCAGTCATTGCGGCCGGCGCCTCTATCCATATCATTCTCTGGATGATGTATAAGACAGCCGAAAACGCAGGAGGAGATTTAATATCCATCAACTCATACGTTTTTGGAAAGAAAATCGGAAAAATAGTCAGCCTTGCTTTTTCTGCCTATTATATCCTGCTGACTACTACAATTATAAGAACATATATCGAAGTCATCCAAGTCTGGCTGTTCCCGGAATTGAGCACCTTCTGGTTTTCTTTCGGCTTCTTGGCCCTGGCAGCATATGTAGTCAGCGGGGGCCTGCGTACAGTCACAGGCGTCGCCTTTCTTGGCGCCATTCTTCCCAGCTATCTGATGCTTACCTTCGCCTTTGCAATTCCATTCAGCGATTATCGCAATCTTTTTCCTGTATTGGACCATTCCATTAAGGATATTGCACTTGCAGCAAGAGATATGTCGCTGACGTATCTTGGCTATGAAATCTTATTGCTTGTCTATCCATTTTTAAAGGATCCGGGCAAATCAAAAAAATGGGCACACCTTGCCATTTTCACCACAACCTCACTATATGTCATCCTGACAATCATTACCTTCGGCTATTTTTCTGAAAAGCAGCTGCAGAAAACTGTCTGGGCAACATTGACGATGTGGAAAATTGTTGAAATGCCTTTTGTTGAGCGGTTTGAATATATCGGGATTGCCAACTGGAATTTAATCATTCTCCCAAATGCCTGCCTGGCGATTTGGGGGGCAAGCAGGATCGTCAAACGGGTCGCGGGCATCCAGCAGCGCAAGAACGTCATTGGCATCGTCCTTATTTGCCTTGCTGTTGCCAATATATTTGAGACCAGGGAGCAGATTGATCTCCTCAATAATATCTCTTCCCAATTTGGCTTCTATTTTAATTACGGCTATGTTCCTTTGTTGTTTGCCGGCAGCCTCGTTGCAAAGAAGGTGAGGAAAAAATGAAATTATCCAGTTATTTATCCCTCCTTGCGGTCTGTATACTGCTGACCGGGTGCCTGGAAAAAGAAATTATTGATGATTTAAATATTGAGAGCGGGATTGCTTATGATTGGGAGGATGATAAATTGAAGGGCACTGCCCTTATCCCTGTCTACCTGCCCGACCAGCCTGTAAAAAATGTCACGTTTACCAGCACCTCCACATTGAGCAGGGATCTGCTGCTGGAAATGCAGCGCCAGTCGTCCGAGCCTCTGGTGACTGGAAGCTTGGAGGTAGGCGTGTTCGGCAAGGAACTCACCCAAAGGGGTATCATTGATGTCCTTGACTCATTCCAGAGGGATGCAAGCATCGGTGCCAGGGTATTTCTCGCTGTTGCAGATAATAAGGCAGGCGATATCATGAAAGGCGAGTATGGGACAAGGGGCAATGCCATTTATATCTCCAATTTGCTCAAGCACAATATGGAACAGCGCGATGTCCCCAAAAGCAATCTCCAAATTTTCCTGGCATCTTTCTATCAGCAGGGCAAGACAGCTTATTTGCCTAAGCTGAAAGATATGGGCAAGGACAAAGTAGAGATTTCAGGAATGTCCTTATTTAAATTTGATAAAGTGGTAGACGAAATTGATGCAGAGAAAATGTTCTTTTTTAAACTGCTGGTAGACAAGTACAGCGAGGGTTCCTATAAGATAAATATCGGGAACGATCAGGCAGCCATCAAGAGCATTAAATCCAAGCATAAAATTAAAATCATCAAAAGCGAGCCTTATGCATTTAAAGTCGAAATAAGCATAAAAGGAATTATCCGGGAATACTCCGGAGAACAGCTGACCATAAAAGAAATCAAGGGTGTGGAGAAGAACTTCGAGAATCTTATAGACAAGGAAACGGAAGCGCTCATTACCCGCTTTCAAAAAGAGGGCATTGATCCGGTAGGATTTGGCGCTTTTGTGAAAAGCAAAACAAGGGGCTTTGATTTTAAGAAATGGGAAGACGAATACAAGCGCATGAGCGTAAAGGTTACAAGCAATGTAGAGATACTTGAATCAGGGGTAATAGAATGAAAAAAGGACAGGGGCTTCCCTGTCCTTAGTCACTATTGGAGAACATATACTTTTTATAATGGTAGCGGATGGAGAAGATCAGGCTGATGGCAAGCATGCTGCCCATGAGCGAGCTTCCTCCATAGCTGACAAATGGAAGCGGGATACCAGTGATCGGCAGGAGCCCGATTGTCATGCCGATATTCTGGAATACATGGAATGTGATCATGCTGATGACACCGACACAAATATAGGTGTAAAAGTCGTTCTTAGTTTCCATGCCAACTTTCGTAATATGGTAAATCAGCAGGAAAAACAGGCTGATTAAAACACTCGCTCCAATGAACCCGAACTCTTCCCCAACAATGCTGAAAATAAAATCAGTATGGCTTTCAGGTAGATAGACTTCCCTTGTGCCATAGCCCTTTCCGCTTGTTTCCCCAGAACCGATGGCAAGCAGGGAGCGTGTCAGCTGGAATCCGGTCGTCCCCTGATAATTATAGGGATCGATCCAGGAATAGATGCGGCCGAACTGGTACTGTTTGACGCCCAGATATTTTTCCAGCAGATCGGGGTGCCAGAGCACGAGGTAGAAAATGCCTGCGATTAAGGTGATTCCGCCGCCGAATATTGGGAGCAGAAGCTTCCATGTGATTCCTGAGATGAAGATCATGCCAATCATGATTGCTATGAATACAAGGCTTGTGCCGAGGTCAGGCTGCTGCATCACAAGCATGAGCGGCAGGAACGTCACTGCACCGATTTTCACCAGCAGCCAGAGATCGGTTTGGATCGTCTTGATCCGATACTTCGGATGATGGTCTGTTATCACCCTTGCCAGAGCGAGGATGATAAAAACTTTAACAACCTCAGAAGGCTGAAGGGACCCTACCGCAGGGAAGGTATACCAGCTCTTTGCCCCATTTATGACAGGTGCAATCCCCGAAGGAGCCACGATCAAAAACCCAAGCAGCGCAATACCCAGCCCATAGGCATACCAGGAAATCTTCTTCAGCTGATCAGAATCAAGCGTCATAACCGTTCCAACAATGCCGGCCCCGACCACCCACCAGACAATCTGCTTCAGAAGGAAATTATCTTTATACTGGCCCGTAGTCTGCGCGCTGTAAATCGATATGCAGCTAACCAGGCACAGCAGCATCAAAATCAATATCAACCCAAAATCTATACGATAACTAGAATTATTTTTAGAAGTCATAATCGTCTCCTTTTATAGAAAAGCGGAGGCGGCTTGTTCAGAGCCGACAAGCATAAGACACACAAGAATAAAAGGCGTTCTTTGCCTTTAATTCTTGTGTGGCTTATGACTCGAGGCTCTAGCCGCCGGAGCTGGACAAATAGAAAAGCGGAGGCGGCTTGTTCAGAGCCGACAAGCATAAGACAAGCAGGACTGAAGGTTGTTCTTTAACCTTCTGGCCTGATTGGCTTATGACTCGAGGCTCTAGCCGCCGGAGCTGGACAAATAGAAAAGCGGAGGGCGCTTGCTTTATGATGCGCAGGCTGCCCAAACAAAAAATCTACTACAATTCTTCATTATATTTTTTTAAGAGACAAATCACAACTTGTTTCATGCTGTTGGATATTATTTCATTTTTCACTTTTCTTTTTCAGTTGCCGGATCAGTCTTCGGCAGGGAAGCTGTCAAAGTACTTTGCACGGATGTCCTCTTTCATCCATTCCAGATTATTGGGGACCTGCGGGATCGAATAGCCGATGTAAATAGGCGTTGTTATGAACCGCGGGACTATTTTGGCATAGATGTCCTCTCCGAGTTTATAGAAAAATAAATTATAGCTGGAGCATTTGAACGGAAAGCTGTGAAGGATATAGCGGACAGCTGCCTGAATATAAGCAGCAAAGGCACCGATTTCCTCCATGTCTCCAAGCTTTGCATTAAATTCATAGAAGCCGATTTTCGGGGCTGTTGAAATATTGAGCAGTGATCTGCCTTTTTGGCTGATGGCCAGTCCCTCAAATTCTTCTTCCCTGATATTTTCTGTGTAATCCACTTCATTAAGCCCGACAATCTGCATATGGGGATGCGCAATGGTCCCCCCTGAGAGCGGCCCGTGGTTTTTAAAAAACAGGACAGATGTGAAGCGTCCGCTGTTTTCCATTTCAATCCAATGCTTCAATCCGAAACTTAGCAGCTTTTCCAGATGCTCTAAAGAATAGGTTGAGATATCCCCGCTGCATTCGTCTGATTCAATCAAAACAGTCTGCAGGGTATTTTCAAGGACAGGGAATTTATTTTTCAGCAAAATGATATTGTCCTCGACTGCAAGGATATCGGTCAGCTTTTCTCTCTCACAGAAAGGGCAGCCCTGCTCTTTGTCACGGATACTGTTTGGCTTTTTCACTCCGATTGAAGTGTTGAAGTTCAAATGTGTTTTTGTCATATTTCCACCATCCTGCAGGTTTTTCTCCTATAAATCATATCACTTACCTCCTGAACCTGGCGCCTTTTTGACCTTGCGCAGGAAAAAACGGCAGCCCCGGAGCTGCCGTTTCTCTTTCCTATTCGCTGACTGTCAGAGGAAAATCCGAGTGTTCATGCAGCCCTTCCGAGTTTTCCACATGAACAGTCACTGTATAGCTGCCCGCCTCTGCAAAGCTATGTTCTGCAGAATATTTTCCTTCGCCGGACTCTGTCAGGTTCACCCACTCAGGGGTGTCCTTGCCTTCTTTCATGATTTCAAGCTTAACAAGCGCTTTTTCCAGGGGAGCCCCATCTTTCTTGTCCACCTGGACATCAAGGCCCGCCGCCTGTTTCATATGGATATGATCCGGCTTGATGAAACTGATTGCAGCCTCACCATGATGGTGGGATGATTCTTCTCCGCCTGACTCATGGTCATGGCCTTCATCTTCCCCATGCTCATGAGCGGCTTCTCCGTCCGCACTATTGCCAGCGTCTCCGCCCTCACCGGCTTGTACCTCAGCTTTTGGCATTGTATGCATGTCCCTCGCTGTCACATGGACCTGGACTATATAATCGCCATCCTTGCCGAAGGTCTTGGCAGCCTGGTAAATTCCTTTGCCTGTATGTTCTGCAGGAAGCATCTCACTCTCCTCTTGATTTCCTTCCTGCCAGATTTCAAACTTTACTTCATCTGCATCCTCGACAGCTTCTTCCCCCTGCACTACTTCGACAGAAAGGGTTATTTCTTCATTCAGCTCCACTTTTTCAGGAACATCAAGCTTGGCTTCAAGGATTTCCGGCACTTGTCCCCCGTTCCCCTGGCCGCTGTCATCAGAACCCTTTCCGCAAGCTGCAAGAACCATCACGGCGAGGATAAAAACATATAGATATTTCTTCATTCTTTGTCCCTCTTTCATACAGATTCCCTTTATAAAGGATACTATATCTCTTAATTGTGAAATAAGTAAGAAATTACATCAAACATTTGATAACGGAAGCTGTGCCTTTATGTACATTATAGCTTTCCTTCCCCCCGGGTCCAAATTCTATAAAAAAAGCGGCACAAGGAGGTTCCTTATGCCGCATATTTATTATATGAAAGGAGGTAGGGTTGGATAAGTCTGCGTTTTTTAAGATTGCCTATTACAGGATTTCCAGTTCAATAACCAGTGCAAGAAGTACCTGGATCAGCAGGTTAAGTGTCAGCGCTACTTGAGTATCTTCAAGGTTTACAGTACAGTCTTTCGCATTTTCAATATAAACGCTCTGGCGGTTAGATTGGTTGATTTGTGTGAATTGAAGCAAATCTTCAGTGATCCTTTCAGCTTGGCCTCCGTCAGCAATTGAGATATTGATGACAATGACGATTGCTACAACGAGGGCTGCCTGCAATGAAGCGGCAACTTGGGTTTCACTTGAGTTTACTTCAACATTGAGACAGTTTTTAAGGACAATGGACTCTTTAGAATATTGGCCCATATTCGTGCCTTGCACAACATCTTTTACATCTCTGTCGCTGCTGTCAAAAATGCTCATAGGATGGCTTGATGAAGGATCAAGGGCATTCCATCCGCTGTGGTGGCATGATGAACCGGCAGCATTGCTTTCACAATAAACATCTTCTACCTTTGGACGATAGTTTCCACTTAACAATGTAATCTCTCCCTTTAATTTTTTGCCTTATCGGCTTTTTTTCCTAAACGTGCGTTTGGCTTCTTTCTTAGGCTCTTCTTCGGCAGAATCATTTTTCTTTTTTTGTGCTTCAACAAAATCTTTAACCTGCTGTTCCAGATCTTTCACAAGATTGCGGATACGCGTTTTTTCCTCATCTGACAGGTTTTTCGTTTTCAATCCGCTTTCGTCGCTTTGATTCCGCTTTAAAAGGTCTCTGACTTTAAGGCTTACAAGCTGATTCGATAGCTCAGCCATCTTGTTATTTAGTTCATCCAACACAGTTCACCCCCTCCGAGCGCTTATACTATTTAATATGATTTTTAAGCCGGCAAGTGAGGGCTAATCCCTATCCCGGCTTAAAAGGGCGTTTGTATCGGCTGATGGTGCGCCACTCAAGGCGCTTGGCCCTTATACTACTTGTATATGGGATTTCATCCATTTAGTTCGGGCTCATCCCCCAAAAGCAAAAAAAGGGCCCTATGCAGGGGCCCTTTTACAGCAATAAAGAAGCAGGCGGCACTATTTGCCGCCCGCTGCATCTTGTACTCGGATTTTTAATGCTTCAACACTCTTCAGTCCTTTTCCACTGCTTCTGCTGCAGCGGTCCCATTATGGATCTTAATGACTTTTTGATTTTGTCCATCCCCTTTTACAAAAAAGCCATTGGAGAAATCGGTGGACAATTCCCTGAAAAAGGTGCCAAGAGTTCCTTCTTTCCCGTTATCATCAAACGAGATTTTATAGCCGCCTTCTTCTTTTACCAAAGAAGCTTCTATCCCCTTATCCCATTCTCCTGCCGGATCGTATACATCGCGGTTCACTTCAACAAGATGGAGGTCAACGCCTTCAAGAAGCTCGAACAGATGATTGACGAGGGAATGCTTGACGACCATTTCCCATTTGCTCTGAACGGCGTGGGCCATGACGATTTGAGTGGCGGACTTCTCCCGGACTGTTTCGGCGATTAAATCAGAAACCTTCTGTCCGTTCTTATACTTTTGGATGGCTGGAAGGCCGTATTTTTCAGCCAATGATTCGAACAGCATTTTCGTCTGGATCTGGTTGAACTCAAGATCCTTTTCCTGCCCCGGGAGCACTGACAATACATAGCACTTCCCCTTAAATGCATCAGCAAGGAGCTTCCCCCTTTGAATGAGCGTTTCAGCATGCTGAGGGCTGCTTACACATACCAGTATCGTTTCCAGCAAATCATTCACCTCGTTTAGAATTTTGCCTACATTATAGCATAGCCAGTCAGAGCAACCCAGCCAAAAGCTGGTGTTCCAGCCATCCTTTCAGCCGCTGCATATAAAAGATTCCTTGATGGGAAGATAATGATGTACTTAGGATAAGGAGGGGAAAAGCGATGACAAAAAAGTATAATAAAGGCAGCAGCAACCAAAACTCCCCGCGCGCTGGCCTGTCCGACCCAATAAGCGGCGACAACAGCAAAGGGAATAAACACAACAAAGACCAAAAAAGCAAAACTGACGCGGATTAATCGAAATGCGGAGGGCGCTTGTTCAGCCCCGACAAGCATAAGACGCTTCAGGATTGAAGGCGTTCTTTGCCTTCAATCCTGAAGTGGCTTATGACTCGAGGGGCTAGCGCCCGGAGCTGGACAAATCGAAATGCGGAGGCGGCTTGCTCAGAATCAAGGAACGCAGGCTAAAACCGCCACGTCCTGTGGTAACGCCTGCATGACCCGCATCCTGCGGGCCCAGCCAGCATAAGACGAGCAGGACGGAAGGTTGTCCTTTAACCTTCTGGCCTGATTGGCTTATGCTGGCTGGGCCCGCAGGAGCTGGACAAATCGAAATGCGGAGGGCGCTTGTTCAGCGCCGACAAGCATAAGACGCTTCAGGATAGAAGGCGTTCTTTGCCTTCAATCCTGAAGTGGCTTATGACTCGAGGGGCTAGCGCCCGGAGCTGGACACTCGAAATGCGGAGGGCGCTTGCTCAGCCCCGACAAGAAGCCAGCCTGTACAAGGCTGGCTTCCTTTCATGCAATGGAAGCATCCAGCCTTGGACGGGCTGAGTCGGCCTGCAGATAATCAGACAGACTCCCTTTGTATACAAGATGGAGCGAAAAGACTTTCTCCAGTTCATGCGGCTTAAGCAGTGAAACAGGCTTTTCCACCCGGCATCCGTTGGTTTCCTTGAGGATGGTCCCGACGAATTCAGAGCAGAAGAAGGCATTGGATCTGTTATATTCCCAGTTGAACAGCACGGCGAACAAGCCGAGCAGATTATATTTATAATGATGCCTGTTTTCTTCAAAAAATGCCGCCTGCTCCTGCATCCTGCCATATTCCTGCTCGCTCACCGTACAGGCATAAACCGCACAGCGGGCATTTGCAAACAAATTCGCGCGCACATCTTCTTTCACGAATCCCCCGGAAAACGGATTGGCAGGATTAATCCTCCCGAAGCTGTACACATCCAGCAGCCCTTCATCAAATGAGATGGATGCATGATTGAGTTCTTTTCCAGTAAAAATCCGGATCAGCTTTGTGAATAAAGTTCCCGTGTCGGTCAGCAGTACAAATACCTGGCGATGGCCCATTTCTTTTCCCTCCTGAAAAAAATGAAGGGAAATGCGCAGTGGCGACCGTGCTGCCCTTCTCCATAATCATACAGCCACAATGCTCCCTTAAAGAACGAACTCGGGTATTATTTGCTTCTAAGACCCTGGGCCTAGATGATGGGGATTAATGATGGAAAACATCAGCAGATCATCAAACTTTCCGCAGGTATATTCATAATTCCTCAGCAATCCTTCACGGATAAACCCGCATTTTCCGAAAAGGCGCTGGGACTGGAGGTTTGCCGGTTCAATCAGTGCCTGGATTCTCATCAGATTCAAATCCTCGAAGCCATACTGGATGATAGCCGTGATTGCCTCGGTGCCGATTCCCTGATTCCAACAGGCAGGATCCAGTTCAAGACCTATATCTGCCCGGAAATGGGTGGAATTCATATTCAAAAATCCGCAGCTTCCAATCAGCCCTTGTCCGTCCTTTAACGAAATTCCCCAGCGGATACCCGTTCCTTCCTCAAGAATGCGTTCATACCAGCCAATTTCGGAGCGTGCATCATCCAAGTCAGCAAATGGCTCGATTCCATAGTATTTCGTTACTTCGGCATCAGAAAGATATCCGAGGATATCCTCTGCATCCTCCATTATCACTTTCCTAAGCAGAAGGCGGGCCGTTTTGATTTCCGGAAACGATCCCTTCAATTTTTCATTTATATTATTCATTGGACATACTTCCGTTTCTCATTTTTAGTATTTATTCTCCAGCTGCGGACCCAGCCAATTCAAAGACGGGATTAGCTTCCCACTCTTCACGCAAAATGCCCATCCTGATTGAATCATAATGGACGCCTTTGTAAATCCGGCATTTCCGCAGCCTGGCTTCCATCGTCATCCCCAGCTTTTCGCCGACCTTGACCATCCGCTCATTTCCTGACCAGGTGGTGTAGCCGGTCCGGGCAATCGGCTTTGTTTGGAAAAGGTGGCTGATCCAGAGTTTCAATGCCCTGGTCCCATAGCCGCCATTCCAATATTCCGGCGAATAAATGACGATTCCCATTTCCAGCCACAGAGATGGCTCATGCTCCCAGTAATAGCTGACCGTCCCTTCTATCTTGCCGTTGATTTCGATGGCCAGCATATCCTCCTGGTTGACTACCTGCTCCTTCCGCAACTCATATTCAGCAAACGTCAGTGATTTATGCTCAAAATAGGGAGCGTCCCACTTTTTCCACGCCGGATGCTCTTCCTTAAAAGCCAGCTCCCATAACCGGGGCAGATCTTCTTCGGTGATGGTCCGCAGAATAACTTCAGCGTCTTTCAGTAACATAGCTCTACCTCTTTGTGTTTATTTTTGTAATATTTCCATTATAACAATAAAACCTCTCTCAAAAAATGGAAACTTCATTATTTCCTCATAATAAAAAACCGCCTTATGGCGGTTTCGTTAAATAGATTAATTGAAGGGCGGATCAATGCTGCTGCCGGCGCTCCACGAATAGGTTTTCCCCGGTTTTTTCGCAGGCTGGTATTTTCTCATCGGCCCTTTTTCAAGCACCTCTTTTAAAAACAGGCCACCGTCCGGGTTCTGCTGCTTCATGAGCTCCATCAGATATGTAATATCGTCCATCGCCCTGTGAGTTTGATGGTCTGTAATATTGTGGGCGGAAAGAAGGGTCGCCAGTTTGCTGTTGGCAAAGCCATACTTTTTCCATTGTACTCCCTTCATGGTGCAATACCATTTAAGGTCATTCACTTCAGGATACATCTGATACATGAAGCTTCTGTCAAATGATGCATTATGGGCAAATACAGAATCGGCTTTATTAAGGAAGGACTGGACTGACTCATCATGGAAAACCTGTCCCCTTACCATTTCAAACGGAATACCATGAATCCTGTAGGCACTGCTGTAATTTCTAAGGGCCCTGCTTGAAAGCGGCTCCCTAAGGAAAGACTCCTTTTCCTCAACCTGGAGGATTTCACCTGTAGCTCCATCATAAGAAAACAGAATAAATGCCAGTTCGATGATTTCGTCCCCGCCAGGAGCCAGGCCTGTTGTTTCTACATCGACCAGCAGTCCTTTTTTGTTTATATTCATTTTGATCACCTTTATATTTTTTTGCCTTCAAAAAGAAAGCTGGAATTTTTAACATTCTTATAGCTATTTCCTATTCTAGTATTTTCGCGGGAAAAATGACAGTTAAACCCCCTTTCTGGCTGAAAAAGGAAATTAATAAAAACACAAAAAGGCACGGCAGAGACCGCACCTTTAATAGGACTATAATGAAGCAACCCTTTCATATACATCTTTCAGGGTCATACAACCCTTATCCCGGACCTTGCTTATATAACAGCACCATAGCTCGGCAGCCAGCCGGGCATCCTCCAAAGCATGGTGCCGCTCCATGACCGGAATGCCGTTGTGGCTGCACAGGTCCTCCAGCCTCTGCAGGTTAAGCTCCGGCTCGGCAATCCGGTACAGGAAAGAGGTATCTATAATTCTGTGCTTAAGAGGAGCCTTAAAATGCTTCCAGCTCGCATTCTGCAGGAAGCTCTTCTCATGACGGGCATGATGCGCTATGATGGTCCGCGCTTCGCAGAATTTGAAGAACTCTATCAGCACTTTAGGCAGCGGTGGCGCCTCCTTAAGCTGGGAGCCCCTTAGGCCTGTAAGCTGTTCAATCTGAGGTGAGAGTGTTTTTTCATATCTGATCAGGGAATAAAACTTCTTATCCTCATTTATGGTTCCATTCTCTATCTTGACCGCCCCTATAGAAATAATCTCATCTCCCTGATCAGGAAAAAAACCAGTTGTTTCAATATCCATGACGATAGCTTCCATCCTGTCAAGCGGCACCGACAGCGCTTCCTCTGCCCGTATTTCTTTATGCAGTCTGCGCAGGAAGGCCTGCTGCTGGGAATTCTGCCCGCCCTGCATCCCCCCGAATACACCGGAATTCAGTTTCCCCGGCAGCCCTTTCATCATTTGAAACATGCTTTCAAAGCCCATTATTGGACACCCTTTTCAATCTTGGCCTGTACAAATTGGTGCAGCTTTTTTCCGCCCTTCAGGATATTGCGGAGCTCCGCCCGTTCTTCCCTTGGAAGGTTTCTTACATTCAAATAGTGTGAAGCCTCATAAGAGCGGGCACTGGAGAAAATGGATTCCCTGCAGGCCAGCAGAAGGCGGAAATTGCGCTCTGCCTTTTCCAGCGCATCCTTATACTCTGCCTTTTCCGCAAGCCTGCTGATTCTTTCAAGTGTGGAGGTTTCAAAAAACCCTTCCTTCATCGCCAATAGACGGATGCTGTTAACATAGGGAAGGAAAGCAGTCTGCTTCAAGTCTATGAAGCCCTCAAATTTTCCTTTTTCCTCAACAAGGATCTGGCCCAGGGGACCAACAGCCGGTTTTATATGCATGCTATTCTCTGCAAGCCTTTTTAAAAGTCTGGGACCTGCCATCATCTTAGTGTGCACATAAGATTTAAGCTCACTGATATACACTCCGCTTCCTTCCAGGGCCCTCGCATCATAAAAAATCTGCAGATACCGGATCGACTCCCAGCTCTCCTCCTCAATCCATCGCTCCAGCTGCTCTTTCCAGGCTTCCGCTGTTCTCCGCCATAAAGGGTTGCTGCTCATCACCTTGCCTTCACAATAGGGATATCCCGTTTCATTCAGGCCATATGACAGCTCTTGCCCCAGTTCCTGAAAGTACGCTGCTTCCTCTTCCCCCCCGGTAAAAACAATGCCGTGATCCTGGTCACTGATGACACCCTGCTCCAGCCTGCCTCCGCTGCCGGTCACAAACCAGACAAAATCCGATTCATCCGGCCCTTTTCTAACCTTTTGCACAGACTGCCTGAACACGTATTTCATCGCTTCATCATGGATTTCATTTATTTTGGATGTACTGGCGGCAGCCATGAAGATCCGGCTGTCCTTCCATTCCCTGATTTCTGCATATGACTGAAAATCCTGCAAATAAACGCACTCCCTTTATATGAAGAAAACATAAGGCCCCATGAAGAGGCCTTATGCTCATGAAGATAATTTATTATCTTTCGAAAGGAAAACCTCCGGGTATCCATAGCTGCCATGCTCACTGACATCAAGGCCCATAATTTCTTCTTCCTCAGATACACGCAAGCCATTCATAACCTTCTTTGCTATAAGCAGTATGACAAATGATACGGCAAAAGCATAGAGGGCAGATACAGCAACGCCCATGAATTGGACTCCCAGCTGTGTGAAGCCTCCTCCGTAGAATAATCCAGGCTGGCCGACTGTTGCCAATTCCGGGGTGGCAAAGAATCCGGTTGACAATGTGCCCCATACCCCTGCAGCTCCATGGACAGAAAGGGCGTATATCGGATCATCAATTCTCAGTTTCTCGAAGAATCGGACACTATAGAAAACGAGTATTCCCGCAACAAACCCAATGAGTACAGCTGCCCATGTGTCAACGAAGGCACAGGATGCTGTTATGGCAACAAGGCCAGCCAGGGCGCCATTCAGCATTGTCGTAATATCCGATTTGCCGAGAACCACCCATGAGATCAGGAGCGCTGCGACCGCCCCTGCTCCTGCAGCAAGATTGGTATTCAGGGCAACAAATCCAAAGAATGCTCCGTCAACAGAAACGGTGCTTCCTGCATTGAATCCGAACCAGCCAATCCAAAGGATCAAGACCCCAAGGGCAGTGAATACCTGGTTATGTCCGTAAATATTATTGGCAGAGCCATCTTTATTATATTTGCCGATTCTTGGTTTAAGAAGGAGGGTCGCTGCCAATGCCGCCATCGCCCCTGTCAGGTGAACGACAGTTGAGCCGGCAAAATCCTGCTTCCCATGTTCAGCCAGCCATCCCCCGCCCCAGATCCAATGGGCAACCACCGGATAGACAAGTGCTGAAAACAGAATCGTAAATATCAGATAGATTGAAAGTTTTGCCCTTTCTGCGAAGCCGCCGAGGGCAATCGTGATGGAGATTCCTGCAAAAGCAAGCTGGAAGAGGAAAAATACTGATGAGGAAAGACTCATTCCTTCAATTTCATATCCTGAATAAAAAAAGTGCGATAAACCTGTAAAGAAATTGCCGTTGTCGCCAAAAATAAATCCAAAGCCGACAGCCCAAAAAACGAGTGAGGCAAGCCCGAATGTAAAAATGGTCTTCCCCGCGATATGGCCGGCATTTTTCATTCGTGTAGACCCGGCCTCCAGCATAATGAATCCGCCAAGCATGAAGATGACCAGGACTGCACTAACCATGACCCATAAACTGTTCATCAAAAAAGTTGTATCCACTTTCTCTCCCCCTCAAATAATGTATGCTTATTATCTAACAAATTCATGTTAGATAATATAACATTAAGTTTCTTACCCTTATTTTATCTCTTTTCAAACAGGTGTCAATGAGTATTTTAAAGTTTCTGATAACTACATGTTAATTAAACTAACATGAAACCGCTGTCTTCCTTGATATATATGGTTTTACTTTTTTGGGGAAAAAGTTAAAAGGGATTTACGGAAGAGGACCAGATTTAATGGCTGAACTGAATTTCGCATAAAAAAAGAAGAGGGCAACTGCCCCCTCCTGATCATCACTCTTCTTGCTTCCTCTGCTCTTCGATTTGTTCCTGCGGAAGCTGGGTATTCCGCTCCAGCTCCTTCGTTTCCTGCCCCATCCCTTTCAGGAAGGTCAGCAGCAGGGTGACGGCCCTGTTGACTTCAGGATCCTTGAGAGATCTGGCCAGATCAAAAAAGCTTGTTTTTTCCTGAGTATCTCCTGCTTCCGCCACCCTGGCAATGCCTGAGTCGATTTTAAGCAGAAACGGCTCCAGCTGTTTGACATTGATCATGCCCAGTGTCCCGCCCATCAGGAGCAAATTTTTCAATGTGTTCGAGGTTTCCGGCTTGTCAGCCGCCCTGACAAGGATGTCGAGGACTTTGTCTCCCTGGCCAAACAGTCCGCTGAGCAGGGAAAGCACCCCCCGGTCATGCATATTCCTCATGACCTTGAGCGACTCCAGGATGGCTTCTTTATTATCAATCAGGGCATCTTCCACTTCCATCAGATCTTTTTTACGCTTTTCTTCCTCGCTTAATGTCTTGCGCTGGATGTGCGTGATCGCTTTAGCCATGTTCTCGCTCCTTTTTCACAAGATCTCCCGGGAAAATATAATCCTTCCGTGCCCACTTTTTCTGAACCTGTACACCAATCTGCGGCTGCGGGTTTCCGTAGCGGTGGTTGATTCTAGGAAGCGGATCTTCGCCCTTGGCCTTCAGGATCTCCATTTTTGCCCGGATTTCTTTATAAGCCGGCGTATCTGTATCTTTATCTGCGTAGCTGCTTGTCAGCAGATTGATGGCAGCCTCTCCCCTGTCATTCATCGGAAGGTACACTTCCTTCCCTTTTACCCTGTCGGTGATATGGCATTGCACCTTCACATTCCCATAAGGAGATGAAAGTCTTACAAGCGTGCCGCTTTCCAGTCCGCGCTCTTCTGCAAGCTCCGGAGATACCTCCAGGAACACGCTTGGTGTCTTCTCGCTGATTCCTTTGGAACGGTACGTCATATTGCCTTCATGGAAATGCTCAAGAAGGCGCCCATTATTGATATGGAGATCATACTCTTCCGCAAACTCCAGCGGCTTCGTCCAATCGACCGGCACGAGCCTTGCCCTGCCATCTTCAAACGGGAACCTTTCTGTATATAAAAGCGGGGTATCCTGCCCATCCTCCGCCACCGGCCATTGCAGACTGTTATATCCTTCAAGCCTTTCATACGTCACACCGGAATATAAAGGCATCAGCCTGGAGGCTTCTTCCATGATTTCAGATGGATGCGTGTAGTTCCAGCCTGCTCCAAGGCTGTTGGCAATTTCCATGATGATCTGCCAGTCAGGCTTTGAGTCCCCAAGCGGTTCAAGAGCCTGGTACAGTCTTTGGATCCTGCGCTCGGTATTGGTGAATGTCCCTTCCTTTTCAAGGCTCGGACTTGCAGGAAGGACAACATCGGCGAACTCCGCCGTCTTGCTGAGGAAAATATCCTGGACCACGAAGAAATCAAGCTTCTCAAACGCAGCATGCACATGATTGATATTTGAATCAACGAGTCCCATATCTTCACCCTTCAGGTACATGGCCTTAAGGGTGCCGGCGTGAATGCCTTCCACCATTTCGTGGTTATTGAGCCCTGGCTCGCCCGGAAGCTCTGTTCCCCATGCCAGCTCATACTTCTTCCTGATCTCAGGATCGGCGACTTCCTGGTATCCCGGGAACATATTCGGCATGCTGCCGAAATCGCTCGCCCCCTGGACATTGTTATGTCCTCTAAGCGGGTAAGCCCCTGCACCCGGCTTTGCATAGTTGCCAGTGACAAGCAGAAGATTAGAGATGGCTGTACTGGCATCACTGCCGCCCATATGCTGGGTGATGCCCATCGCCCAGAGTGCGCAGACAGATTTTGCCCTGCCGATCATTTCTGCCATATCAATCAGCTGTTCCAGCGCAATGCCCGTCACTTCAGCCGCATACTCCATCGTGTACTTTTCCAGATTCTTCGTGAATTCATCCAGTCCGTTTACTTTTTCAGCAAGGAACTCTTCATCTGCCATGCCATTGTCAATAATATATTTGGCCACAGCTGACAGCCAGACAATATCAGTGCCTGCCTTAGGCTGCACGAACAGATCGGCCCTGTCGGCCATTTCATGCTTCCGCAGGTCTGCCACAATCAGTTTCTGGCCGCCAAGTTTATGCGACCTCTTCACCCTGGTGGAGAGGACAGGATGGGATTCTGCTGTATTGGAACCTATAATAAGGACAAGATCTGACATTTGGATATCCCGGATGCTGCCTGCATCCCCGCCATAGCCGACCGTCCTGAACAGCCCGACGGTCGCAGGAGTCTGGCAGTATCTGGAGCAGTTATCGATGTTATTTGTTCCAATTACTGCACGGCCAAGCTTCTGCATCAGAAAAGACTCCTCATTTGTACATTTAGAGGAAGAAATGAAGCTCATGGCCTGTGCCCCATGTTCATTTTTAATTTCGGTGAAACGGCGGGCAATCAGGCTGATGGCTTCATCCCATTCCGCCTCCCTGAAGAATTCTCCTTCCCGGATCAACGGCTTTGTCAGGCGCTCTTCGCTATTGACAAAATCCCAGCCGAACTTCCCTTTCACACACGTGGAAATTCCATTTGCCGGGGCTTCCGGCTGCGGATCCACCTTCAGGATTTCACGGCCCTTTGTCCAGACATCAAAGCTGCAGCCCACTCCGCAGTACGTGCAGACCGTTTTCGTTTTTTTAATCCGCTCATCGCGCATCGCGGCTTCCATATCTGAGATGGCAAGAATTGATCCGTAGCCTGTCTCGACATTTTTAGTGATTTCGATCATCGGCCGGAGCGTCTGCTTGGCAATACCGGTTAAATAGCCGGCTTCCCCTTCCATGCCTTTTTCCAGCATGGCATTGCACGGACAGACGGTTGAACAGTGTCCGCATGAAACACAAGAAGACTCATTGATTGGGACATCATTATCCCAGATGACCCTTGGTTTTTCACGTTCCCAGTCGATTGTCAGCGTCTCTGTCACCTGCACATCCTGGCATGCTTCCACACAGCGTCCGCAAAGGATGCACTGATCCGGATCATACCGGTAGAAAGGATGGGAATTATCCGCAGGATACGGTTTCTGTGCAAAAGGGACGCTCTGATGGTTGATTTTCATTTCTTTGACTGTGTTATGTACTTCGCATCCGCCGTTATTATAATCGCATACTGTGCAGTAAAGCTCATGATTGGTCAGGATGCGGTCCATCCCGATAACCTGTGCTTCCTTTACATCCGCTGATACCGTATCAATGATATCCCCATCGTTGAGCTTGGTTGAGCATGACCTGACAAGCTCCCCATTCACACTGACGATGCAGGTATCACATGTTTCAATCGGCCCGAGGCTCGGGTGATAGCACACATTCGGCACCTCCACCGATGAGTTCTGCAATAGCTGAAGGATGGTTGTCTCATCACCTGCCGCCACCTTCACTTCAGCACCATTTAGTTTTACTTGGTATGTATCAGGCAAATCACTCATCCTTTCTCACTTAATCATTTTCCTGCTAACAATCCCTCTACCCTCCTTTTTCCAAAATAAACATCCGAGGAAAAGCGGTTTCACTTGTATGTCTAAGGTCTTAGAAGAAAATCATGCGGAGGTGCATTAAAGGAGATTGGATCTTCCGGTAGAATACAAACAAGGACCATTTAATGCTAAATATAATATAGAAAGAGGTTCCCATATGAAAAAAATCATTCTGTTATTCCTGGTTATCACCGGTCTTTACCTGGCCTTTACAAGCTTCAGCCATTTCAGCTGGCTGGGCCTGGGCGCAAACGGAAAGGAAAAAGCTTCAGCCGAGCGGGTAAGCCGGATTGAAGTAAATGTGTCAGGAGTAGAGACAACTATCATCCAGGAAGAAAGAGATACCGTTGAAGCCGTTCTGGATGGCAAGGGTGAAGTGAACGTGAAGAAAAACGGCAGGACAATAAAGGTCGATTATAAACGAAAATGGCCTCACTGGTTCGGCGGCTTTGAAAAGACAGAGCTCAGCATTTATATCCCTCAAGACTATGACAAAGATCTGGACATCAATCTCGGCTCCGGAGATTTTGATTTTGCCGGCAATGAACCGATAAAGCTGCGGGACGTCTCTCTGGATATGAGCTCAGGAGATGTTATGCTCGGAGACCTTCAAGTCCGGGAATTTGAGCTTAACGGCGCATCTGGAGAACTATTCATCTCTTCATTGAAAGCAGAAGAAGCAGACCTTGAAATTAGTTCAGGCAGCACCATCATTGACAGCTTAGAAGGAAAACTTGAGGCCGGCATCGCATCAGGAGAGCTCGGCATCAAAATGAAAAAGCTTTCAGCACCTATCGACCTGGATGTCAGCTCAGGCGATGTCCAGCTCGATTTGCCTGATAGTGCCAGCTTTACACTTGATGCCCATTACAGCAGCGGTGACATTCATGCAGATGTCCCCATGGACCAAAAAGAAGTGAAAGACAACCGCATAAGCGGCTTCAATAAGGAAGGCAAACATGAAATCAAAGTTGATGTTTCCAGCGGTGATGTCAGCATTTATTAATCTGGAAAGGGCCCCTCATTATGAAGGTAGGCCCTTCTTTTCTTTCAGGATGGACGAAGATAAATGATCCATCAGCTGAAGCGCATCCGTGATCATATCTAGTTCCGGTGCTTCCGGAGGTGTATTCCCCTTTCGAACAAGCAGAGCCAATTCAATCACTGAATGCCATTTATCCGGCATATTCATGAGCCCATATTTCCCTGCCCCTGCTTTGGAGGTGATCCCGTTCTCCCGAATGGTATAAAACTGCCGCAGCAGGCCCAGTATGCTCCACTCCAGCTCTTCATAAATCATCTCTGCCGGAAGCTCCATCATTCTTTTCGGGTCAGCTTTCATTGCCTCCGTTCTTTTCCGCCAGTACGACTGGCTGTTCTCCCTGATATATTCAGCCAGGTCCTCCTCCAAAACAGGGATAGAAAGATCTGAAATGTCTGGGCCCCTTAATCTGACTCCATGATCTTTTAAGATTCTCCACATGACCGGGTTAAAGGGCGCGCCCTCTTTAAATTCCCCGCCATTATAGATATAGCGGGATTCCGCTGCAAGACTGCCAAGGTCGTCCCATATGATATAGCAGCCATCCAGTTCTGGAGATTGATGCTTAAAAGCAAGCTCTCCATGGACCCTGATAAGCCGATCTGCTTCCTCCTGACTTAAGACACCTTTTGTTACCGCAATAAAGTCAATATCGCTTTTGCCCGGCAGATAAGCTCCGAGCGCGGCAGAACCATGGATATACAGGCCTTCCAGCCTGCCTGGCAGATAACGGTCGGCCAGTTCCATATACTCTTCCATTATCAGATAAAATCCATTTCCCAATCTGCTGCCTCCCCCCTGGGATTTTCTTATCACCTTCTACTATTCGAGCCGGAAAATAAAAAACCTTCTGTAAAAGAGAAATTACCTGCCAGTCCTTCACTAAGGCCCCGGCATGCTGCTTCAGGTTAATTCATCGGTAAAAAGGGAAAGGACAATAAAAACGCTAAAGGAGAGAAATTCTTTGAAAAAAGCAATGATAGCTGCAGTTATTGTGCTTGCCGGCTGTTCTGACAGCAGCGGTGCCGAAGAAGAAGCTGTCTCCAGGCCAGCAGAGGAGCAGACAGCCGAGCAGATGATGATCGATGCCCCGCATATTTCCCAGAAGCCTGAGCTGATGAGGGGCTGCGAAGTGACAACTCTTGCCATGCTGCTCCAGGATGCTGGTGTCTCTGTTGACAAAATGACCCTATCCGAGGAAATCAAGCGGGTGCCTTTCGAGGAAAACGGTGTCCGCGGCAACATCCATGAAGGATTCGTCGGCAATATGAAGACAATGGATGAGCCTGGCCTTGGCGTTTATCATGAACCGGTCGCCGAACTGGCAGAAAACTATCTGCCGGGGAAAATAAAAGACATGACAGGTGAAAGCTTTGACTCTGTACTGGCGCAGGTCGAAGATGGCCGCCCTGTCTGGGTCATCGTCACCAGCACCTTCGATAAACTTCCTGAAAGCGAATGGGAAACATGGGAGACCGAAAGCGGACCTGTCAAAGTCACCTACAGCATGCATTCAGTCCTTGTCACAGGATTTGATGAACAAAACCTCTATGTTAACGACCCTCTCGACAAAAAAAACCGCAAGCTCCCGCGGGAAGAGTTCATAGCCGGCTGGGAGCAGATTGGAAAGCAGGCCATTACTTATGAGAAAGCGGCAGATTAACAAACGAATCATTGGCATTCCAGCTTTATGATAACAGAAGGCAGAATTTGCTCTGCCTCTTTTTCCCATTTCTCCATGAGAGATGCCGCTGTATTCAGGAACCTTTCATGGGCACTATCTCTAGCCATCTGTCCCCCTGCAGGTTTTTCTTCCGGGCCATAAAGGGAATCTGCAAACAGCCGCTTATTTTTCTACTTCTGCTGCTAAAATCCAGCCGGCAGGACAACTTAATAAAGTGAAAAACAAAAAAGACTGCTTCGCATGAAGCAATCTTTTTTCGTCATTTTGCAGTCTGATCGGGATCCTGGCCAGAGTTTATGACGGTCTCCATATAATTTTTCCCCCAGCTGTACATGCTGTCCAGGATTGGCATGAGCGTCCTGCCCTGTTCAGTAAGGGAATATTCGACCTTTGGCGGCACGACAGGATAAACTTCGCGGTGGACGATGGCGTCCTCCTCCAGCTCGCGCAGCTGGTTGACGAGCATGCGCTGGGTGATGCCCGGTATAAGGGCTTTGAGTTCGCCAAATCGTTTGGTGCCTTCTTTGCCCAGGTGCCATAAAATAATCATTTTCCACTTTCCGCCAATTACGGAAAGAGTCAGTTCTTTTTCACAGTTAAAGGTCTTATCCAGCATGCGGGACATCCCAACCACCTCCGAAGCCTATTATAACTCATTAGTATACTTTTAGGCACTATGTAAAAATAAAGTGCGTACTTACAATCGAGAGTCGTTATCTCTATAATGACATTCATACTGTGATATTCAATAACACAGTTCATCCCAGACAATTTTGAAGGAGTGAAAGAAATGGAATTACAATTAGCATTAGACCTGGTAAACATTCCTGAAGCAATCGAGTTGGTGAAAGAAGTAGAGGAGCATATCGATGTCGTTGAAATCGGCACTCCTGTTGTTATAAATGAAGGCCTCAAAGCCGTCAAAGAAGTAAAAGAGGCATTCCCTAACCTGAAAGTGCTTGCCGACCTGAAGATCATGGATGCAGCAGGATATGAAGTCATGAAGGCATCTGAAGCTGGCGCAGACATCATCACGATCCTCGGCGCTGCTGAAGACGAGTCCATCAAAGGGGCCGTAGAAGAGGCGAAAAAGCAGGGCAAAAAAATCCTTGTTGATATGATTGCCGTCAAGGACCTCGAAGGGCGCGCAAAAGAACTGGACGAGCTTGGCGTTGACTATATTTGCGTACACACCGGCTATGACCTGCAAGCTGTGGGCCAGAACTCTTTTGAAGATCTAAAAACAATTAAAAGCGTTGTAAAGAATGCCAAAACAGCCATTGCAGGCGGAATCAAGCTTGAGACCCTTCCGGAAGTGGTCAAGGCTCAGCCGGATCTGGTCATCGTCGGCGGAGGCATCACCAGCCAGGACGATAAAAAAGCAGCTGCAAGCAAAATGCAGGAAATCATCAAGCAAGGGTAAGATGATGGATACTGCAGAATACGTGAAAAAGATTCTTAGCGAGCTGGAGCATGCAGCTGAAGCAATTGACCCAGGGCAGGCGGAAGCACTCGCAAGCCAGATACTCGAATCCGGAAAAGTGTTCACAGCAGGCGCCGGCAGGTCAGGCTTCATGGCAAAATCCTTTGCCATGAGGCTCATGCATATGGGGGTCGACGCCTATGTCATCGGCGAAACCGTCACGCCGGGCTTCGAGGAGAATGATCTGCTGATCATCGGGTCGGGCTCCGGAGAGACAAAGAGCCTCGTTTCCATGGCTGAAAAAGCCAGGTCGATCGGCGGCAAAATAGCAGCCGCTACGATAGTCCCTGACTCATCCATCGCCAGCCTTGCTGACATCATTGTCAAAATGCCTGGCGCGACAAAGGATCAGAACGAAGGCGGGCTTTCCACCATCCAGCCGATGGGATCACTGTTCGAGCAGTCCCTGCTCCTGCTTTATGATGCCATCATCCTCCGCGTCATGGAGAAAAAAGGCCTTGATTCAGCCAAAATGTTTGGCAGACATGCCAATTTGGAGTAGTATCATATCATTAAAAGGAGTGATCTTATGCAAAGCCTAAAAGGAAAAACAGCTTTAATCACAGGCGCCGGCCGCGGAATCGGCCGTGCAGCGGCAATTGCTTTCGCTAAGGAAGGCATTTCTGTCGGACTGCTCGGAAGGACTCTTTCCAATCTTGAAAAAGCAGCCGATGAGCTGAAAGAGTTTGACGTAAAAGTCTCTATTGCAGCTGCCGATGTCCAGGACAGCGAGTCCGTCAACAAAGCCGTTGAAAAGATAACGTCTGAGCTTGGCCAGATCGATATTCTGATCAACAATGCTGGCATCGCTAAATTCGGCGGCTTCCTGGAGCTTTCCCCGCAGGAGTGGGAAGACATCATTCAGGTAAACCTGATGGGCGTCTACCATGTCACACGTGCAGTCCTGCCTGGAATGATTGAAAGAAAATCCGGCGATATCATCAATATCTCTTCAAGTGCCGGCCAAAAAGGTGCTCCTGTGACCAGCGCATACAGTGCTTCCAAATTTGCCGTTCTCGGCTTGACAGAATCACTGATGCTTGAGGTCAGAAAGCATAATATCCGGGTCAGTGCCCTGACGCCGAGCACTGTGGCGACAGATCTTGCAATTGAAACAAACCTGTCTGACGGAAATCCTGAAAAAGTCATGCAGCCTGAAGATTTGGCTGAATACATGGTTGCCCAGCTGAAGCTGAACCCGCGCATCTTTATTAAAAATGCCGGAATGTGGTCGACCAATCCATAAGAATCTTAAGAAGCAGACCGCACCGGTCTGCTTCTTTTCTATCTCTCCTTAGTCAGCTCAACCCTTCCGACTGTAAAATAAAATGGGGACGGGAATGGCGGGCGCCTCTTCTTTCTTAAACAGTCCAGGGCGATGTTCATCCAGTTTCTTTCCCTGTGCAGCCCTGTAAAAAATACATAGAGGGTATTCCGGTCAGCTTCCGACTCCCCATAGTGGCCTGAGGGGCTGCCAATGCCGTGCTTGTACCAGTCCTCCCCCTCCTCTGCATCCAGGATACAATAAGGATCAGATGACCAGCCGCTGCGCTTTCCGTCCGGCTCAGTTCCCTGCAAAAGCCACAGGCCCTGTTTGGGAAACGGCTTTCGCCCATATAAATTGGTGCTGCGGCATACCAGCATTTCAAACCCTTCCGGTGCTGAAGGGTGAACTGATGCATCATAATAGTTTTCATCCTCTCCAAACAAAGGGAAAGGGCTGCTCCAGCCTGTCAATCCATTGTCACTTTCTGTGTACATGATTGTATAATGCGGATAGCCCTTTTTCCCTGTCTCCCGTCTTGTGGTTACATACCACATCCTCCACTTTCCATCCATGAATCCTGCCTTAGGCTCGAGCACATTCGGGCTACTGCTCGTCCCCTTAATTACCGGGAAGGGTATCCTCCTCCAGCCGCGGGCTGTCCTTTCAATAGCCCCGATAGAGTATGGAGCATCATTGTCGAGGACCTTTTTGGAGGCTCTTCCGGTATAATAAATCAATTCTTTTGTTTCACCATTTTTTCCTTTTCCCTTCACATAGCAGGGAGTATGAAAGCCGAAGTAATCCCAGCTCCCTTTCTCGGAATTCTCAATAAGAGGCTTTGCCTTTTTCGGGTTCTGATTATCCATGGAAAGCTTCCAATTATTGCTGCTGAGCGGTTCCCCATGCGGGAGCGAGGCGGTGAATAGGTTGTTTTTGAAATTTGTCTGAAAGCCGCCGATAAACATCTGCCACCGGCCATCCACTTTTTCTACATGCGGATCCCCGAATCCAAGAACATTGGTGATTTCGCCATACCTCTCAATCTGGTCAAATAGCTTGACCGGCTTTTTCACAATATATTTCATATAGAAGTCACCCCGCCTTTCATCTATGCTATCGTTAATTTATGCTATATATCTTTTCACATACAAAAAAACCGCCCCTCTTGAGGGGCAGCATCCTGTTATAAAATATCCATCCAGGTCTTAATAGCTGTAGCGAAGATCAGGACAGCCAGGATCACTTGCAGCAATTTCGTATTGGCTTTTTTCCCTGCATTCGCCCCAAGAGGAGAGGCCAGCAGGCTTGCCGCAACCATGATCAGGGCTGGAAGATACTCCACCTGTCCGGTCGAAATCTTAGCCGCTGTTGCACCAATGGAAGAAATAAATGTAATGGCGAGGGAAGATGCTATCGTCATCCTTGTTGGTATTTTCAGGACAGCAAGCATAATCGGAACAAGCAGGAAGGCTCCGCCGGCGCCGACGATTCCCGCACCGATGCCGACGATGAAGGCAAGTGAAGCAGCAAGCCATTTATTAAAAACGACCTCATCGAGCGGAACATCATCAATCCTCTTCTTCGGAATGAACATCATGACCGCCGCAATCAAGGCAAGTATGCCGTACACAAGGCTGATGCCTGCTTCAGCCAGGAATTTCGAACCGAATCCGCCGATCATGCTTCCGGCAAGGATGCTGATGCCCATATAAAGGATCAGGGACTTATTTAAAAACCCTCCTTTACGATAGGCCCATACACCGCCGATTGTCGCAAATAGCACCTGGACCGCACTGATGCCGGTAACTTCATGCGCAGTGAATGAAGCCAAACCCAAAAGAGCCGGTATATACAGCAGCATAGGAAAATTGATGATCGCACCGCCTATGCCGAGCAGCCCGGAAATAAACGATCCAGCAAAGCCAAGCAGGAAAATGACGATGATTAATTCAATGCTCATGGTTCTCATCCTCCCTTTTCAGGAAAAAGCCTGCCGGCTGTGAAAATTCAAACGGCAGGCTTTTTCCTCATAAAAAAACAGCAATTTTCACTTAGATTACTGTCTAGCAGCTGCGCCCCCTCGAGGTCACAAGTCAATCCTCCCAAAAAGGCAAAGAACGCCTTTCTGGGAGGATCGCCTTGAGGCCCCCAGGATGGGGGTCATGCAGACGTTGCCACAGGACGTGGCGTTCTTAGTCTGCGTTCCTTTAGTAGCAAGGCGCTTGCGCTTTTCTAATTACCTGACAGCACAGCGGTTTGGACCTATTTCCATTTCACGCTGCTCTTCTTCATCAGGAGTGATTCTGCCCATATTGGTTTTGCGGATTTCCTGATAGGCATTCGGCTGCGGCGGGAGGTTTTCGGTGACCAGCCTGCGGAATTCTGCCTCATCGCTGATGTTCAGGCCATGGTTTTCTGCAAATAAGGTGCCCAGCTTCTTAGAAACAGAACCATCATCATTCAATTCATCAATGATCATGAAATGGGCCGGCAGAACGAGCAGCTCTTCAGACAGATCGCGGTATCGCTTATACAGTGTCTCACGCAGATCCCCTACCCAGTCGTCTGCCAGGCCGGCCAGATCAGGACGGCCAATGCTGTCGATGAATAAAATATCGCCAGAAAGCAAGTATTGTCCATCAATCACGAAAGATGTTGATCCAATCGTATGGCCAGGAGAGTACAATGCATGGATATCAATAGCAGTTGTGCCGATTTTCACTGTTCTTCCATCTTCAAGGCTGCTGTAATCGAAAGTGACTTCGCCGGCATCCTTTGGCGGCAGCCAGTAGCTAGCGCCAGTCTGCTCAGCAAGCATTCTTCCTCCGGAAATATGGTCGGCATGAAGATGTGTGTCAAACACATGCTTGATCGCTGCGCCTTTTTCGTCAGCAAACCCTCTGTATGCTTCCGTCATCCGGGCTGCATCAATAATGGCCGCTTCCCCGCCGGAAATCGCCATATAAGAAAGACAGCCTTTCCCCAGGCGCACAAATTGGTACAGCTCTCCGCCGTCCTTCAGGTCCCCAACTTTGACCGGTTCAAGATGCTCGCTCCATGCCTTCATTCCGCCCTGCAGATAAGATACATCCAGCCCTTCATCGGAAAGCATCTCAGCTACCATTACAGATGAACCTTCCTTGGCACAGACAACCAGGATATCTTTATCTGCCGGCAGCTTTTCCATAATCTCCCCGACGCCGTCCAAAAGATCGAAATAAGGAATATTCAAATACTGAAAGTGGTCTCCTTCCATTTTCCAATCCGCGAATGCATCATGATTTCGGACATCAAGAATGAACATTTCTTCTTTTTGAATTACTTTTTGCGCAGCTTCTTCAGCAGTCATTGCTTTTACAGTCAACCCAATTACCCCCTACCGTATATTTTAATGTAAAATTTTTTATTGATTCATACTGGCTGATGGTCCGTTCCACTGGCTCATGCCAGGGATCACATTTTTAACATCCTTGAAGCCTTTGGCATCAAGCATCCTTGCAGCAAGATCGCTTCTGCTGCCTGTCCGGCAGACTACATAAACCGGCGCTTCAACGTCCAATTCTCCAGCGCGCTCCTCCAGCTCTCCTAATGGGATGGAGACAGCGCCCGGAATGTGGTGGAAAGCAAATTCTGCAGATTCCCGTACATCCAGCACAATGATATCGCCGTCTTCTCCCACAAGTTTCTCAAGATCTTCATTGCTGACAACATGAGGATGCTTTTTCTCCTGCACCTCTTCGCCGCTTGCTTTGCGCAGATAATGCTTAAGCACGCCTTCCTCTTCAACAGTTCCAAGATACTGATGGCCGGCACTTTCAGCCCAAGCCTTCAAATCTGCTTTTGAACCTTTATCAGTAGCCAGCACCTCCAGTACTTCGCCTGCATTCATGCCCGTAATCATTTTTTTCGTTTTGACAATTGGCATAGGGCATGCAAGCCCTTTTGCGTCAAGAGTGGAATCAGTTTTAATCTGTGTCATCTTTAAACCTCCCAGGGTATATGATTTCCTAAAAAAATTACTCCGTGCGCCCTTCCCAGGCAAGCATTCCGCCTTCCATATTAACAACCTTGAAGCCATGGGATTCAAGCAGCTGGCACGCCCTTCCGCTGCGGCCTCCTGACCGGCATACAAGGACATATTCTTTATTTTTATCAAGCTCATGCATCCTGAATTCAAGGAGTCCAAGCGGGATATTCACACTATCAGGAATACGGCCCTCTTTTACCTCATCCACTTCCCGGACATCCACAATATTAAGCATCCCTTTTTCCAGCTTGCTTTCTACTTCTTTAGCTGACCATTTCTCCATTGTGTTGCCCTCCTATATAAACAGATTTACATTGCCGTCTTCGGCATCACCAAGATAAGCTGCAACACCAGCATATTCAATATTGTCAAGCAGCTCCTCCTGCTGCAGTCCGAGCAAATCCATCGTCATCGTACAGGCAACCAGTTTTACATCCTGTTCCTGAGCCATCTCGATCAGCTGCGGCAGCGGGAGTGCATTATGCTTTTTCATTACGCCTTTGATCATCTTAGGGCCAAGGCCAGCGAAGTGCATCTTTGAAAGCCCCATTTTATCGGCTCCCCTTGGCATCATCCTGCCGAACATCTTTTCCATGAATCCTTTTTTAACCATAGTATTCTCATCTTTCCGAAGAGCATTCAATCCCCAGAAGGTATGGAAAATGGTAACTTCGTGATCATACGCTGCAGCACCGTTCGCAATGATATAGGCTGCCATTGCTTTATCATAATCTCCGCTAAAAAGGACAATCGTTGTTCTTTTCTTTTCTGACATTCTAATCCCCCTCATCTACTATACTGTACTGGGTATATAACCCTGCAAAAAAAAATCAGCCTTTTTTAATGTAAAAAGTAAATACGCCTGCTTCTTCCTTCATATCGATCAGTTCATGACCTGTTGATGAAGCCCATGCTGTCAGATCGCTCTTCGCTCCCTTGTCAGTTGCCAGGACCTCTAATATCTGTCCTGATTCAAGCTCACCGATTGCCTTCTTTGTTTTAACGATCGGCATTGGGCAAGCCAAACCTTTTGCATCTAATACTTTATTGCTTTTCATGAAAAACTCCTCCTTGGATAATTGTTTTATTTTAATACCTAGTGGGGTATATAATATTTCAAAATAAAAAGGATGTCAACCCTATCTGCTTCTCACAAGCAGATTGACTGCTTCCTTTATCATCTCTTCCGGCTCCAAAGTGCCATCTTCATCGGCACCTTTCATGCATTCCACAAGATTTGTGCTCACGATTACGCCGATTGCCCGGTCAATTGCCGACCTTGCAGCAGACAGCTGGGTAATGACATCCTTGCAATCTGCATCTTCTTCAATCATGCGCATAACACCGCGCATCTGCCCTTCGACCCGCTTGATCCGGTTCTTCGTTCCATTATTATATTCCAAAGGATGCCCCCTCCATTCTTTTGTGAACGCCGCTTTGTTCGGCGGCTATGAACCAATATTATACCCTACTAGGTATTTTGTCAACACTCCAAATCTGAATTTCTGTAATACTGCATAGCAGGCGCTTTAATACCGGTGATAAGGCTTAAGATTGGACGGGAAGTCTGTAATCCTGCCAGCCTTTTCTTTGCGCTGCAAACTCCCCTGCCTTTTTTTTATCAGCACTGGCATTCATCCTTCCAGCACCGGCTGATCCTGATACCCCCTCGGCTATAAGTTTCTATCTGCTGGCAAAAGGGTAATTTTTCTTTAAAATGCGAAAGGGGGAAAGAGCATGGAGCCGATAAAAATAATACTGCTGCTTTTGGCGGGCTACATTGTTTTGACCATTGATAAAAAGAAAAAGCTGTTCCCAGGTCCGCCTGTATTGGTGCTGATAGGGATCGGCCTGTCTTTTATAGGCTATTTTGCATCGCTTCATATCGGAAAGGAAATTTTGTACGAAATTTTCCTGCCTTCATTATTATTCATTTCAGCATATCGCTTTCCTCCAGCCGCCCTGAAGAAAAATGCAGGCATGATTGGTTTCCTGAGTACAGCCGGCCTTTTGATCACGGCTCTGCTCCTTGGGACTGCCATTTATTATTTTGCCAATCTTTTCGTTAGCATCAGCTTCCTGGGAAGCCTGATGATTGCGGCCATTCTTACACCGACCGATCCGGTTTCCGTCATATCCATCCTAAAGGAGGCATCCTCCGACCCGAGGGTAAGCGAAATCGTGGAAGGTGAGTCCATGATCAATGATGGGACAAGCTTTGTACTGTTCACTGTACTGACAGGGATGTTTGCCAGAGGAGAATCCTTTTCGGTTCTTTCTTTCGCAAAAGACTTTCTCTTTGTATCCCTTGGGGGTATTTTTCTTGGACTAATATGCGGCTGGATCGTCAGCAAGGCCGTCCATGTGACCGAGCGGAAAGATTATCAGGTGATGCTCAGCATCATTCTTTCGTACGGAATCTTCTATGCAGCCGAGCTTGCAGGCGTTTCGGGTGTCCTGGCAACGGTTTCTGCCGGCATCATGCTGTCATGGGAGTTCACTCACACAAATAAGGAAGACCATTACCTGGAGTCGCTCGACAGCTTCTGGGGAATAATCGAGCCAACCATCATATCCCTCGTCTTTCTTATGATCGGAATTGAAGTAACCAGCCATCTGGCCATTGATCAATGGGGCATTGCCTTTGTCATTTTTGCTATGAGCATTCTGATCCGCTTTGCTGTCATCCATGGAACCGTCCTGGCCCTGCCAAAAGAAAGGAAGCTGTTCGGCTGGCGGGAATCGTCCATCATATCATGGGCCGGTATTAAAGGGACCATGTCGGTCGTTCTGCTGCTGATCCTCGATGCAGCACAAACCACCAGGGCGGATATGATCATCTCGCTGACCTTTACAGCGGTCATTTTAAGCTTGATTATCCAAAGCTCAACCATTTATCCCCTTTCCAAAGTGCTTATAAAAAAATGAAAAAGCTGCCATGATGCAGCTTTTTCCCTTGATGAGCATATTTCTTCAGGATGAAAGCTTCTTTTCCCTGCTCCTGCCCTCCAGATCCTTCACCGTTTTGCTTGTTTCCACTTCCTTCTCATCCTTTAACGTCCCAAACAGAGCATCGACAAAAGGGGTTGAGACACCGTACCAATAGTTTTCATTTTTAAAATGGTGAAGGATATGCGTCTTTTTCAGCCATATTCCAAATTTGGATTTCGGTTTGATCGGGCGGTGTGCTACATAATGCTTCCATTCATAGATCAGCAGCATGAGCACGAGGCCGAGGCTGAATGATACCGTATCAGGAAGCGAACCAGTAAGGAAGAAAAAGATGAGGGCAAGGACCGATAAGTTCGGCAGGCTGTACCAGACCGGCAGAAACAGCAGCTTTAAATCATTGGGATATTTGTGGTGGTCATAGTGAATGCGCTTTAAAAATGTCAGAAACAAAGCATTCTTTGGCGGATTAAGATGGAACAGGAAGCGGTGTGTGAGATATTCACTGAACATAAATGTAAGCATTCCCCCTGCTGTAAAAGCAAGGAGCTGCCAGCCAGCACCGAGTACTGCTATATACCAAATGAGCCCGGCTGCAAAGAGGCCTGACATGATGATGATATCAGGATGGAAAAAGAAATCCTTATAAATGCCTTTGCTTTTCAATTGCTTCACACTCCTGTCTAATATGTCCAATATATTCTTGGAGATATTATATGTCAATATTTTCTGAATATTTATTAGGCAATAATAAAAGCCTGGATAGAGTCTATCCAGGCTTTCGCTTTTTAATCCGCTTTACTCAGCCACTTCCACATTTCCTGCGGAGTGGCATTTTTGCCGTGCATTAAAATGCCAACCTTAAATATCTTCCCGGCCGCCTTCATCAGTAAAGCAATACTGGCCAGGAGGATGATTGCTGAAAGAAGGATCTCTCCCCATGGCCATTCCTCCATGACGGAAAGCCTCATGATCCATACCCCCGAGGCTGTGAAGGGGATAAAAGAGCCCGCGATTGCAATCACTCCTTCAGGATCGGAAAAGACCGGCTTGATTAATAAAAGCGGTGCAAAAGGAAGCATCAGTATAAAGCCCTGAAAATTGCTGGCAGAGTTTACATCTTCCACGGTTGCACCCATCCCTGCAAAAACTGCGGCAAACAGCAGATAGCCAAGGATCGCAAACAGCATAAGGACCAACGTTTCCGGGGCTGCGAGATACTGGATCAGCGGGACATCGAGCCTCCATGATGCGGCCGGGATGACGAACAGAAGCCAGACGGCCACCTGAATGATGCCAAGAGTAAAATAACCGATGATTTTCCCCTGCATCAGTTCACCGGATGTCAGAGAAGACAGCATAATTTCAGCTATTTTATCTTTCTTTTCCTGTGACGCACTCTGGAAGATCATCATTCCCGAGATTACAACCGAAAACAGGACAACACCCGCAGTGATTCCCGGGATCAGCTGACCATACATATCCTCTCCAGCGCCCGTCTCCTTCGCATCAACCGCTGCAAAACTGATATCCTGTGAGACTGCTGCCATCTCCTCTTCATCATTTGCCAGCTGGCTCAGCTGAAAGGCGCGCAAGGGCTGCTCCAGCAGCATCGCCTGCTGCAGAACATCATCCGGTACTCCTTTACTCTTATAGATTGGGAAACGTCCAGCATCAAGTCCGTTCTTTGTCAGTGGAATAAAGATCGTATTCTCAGCCGCTTCAAGCTTATTTAAAATTTCACTTTCAGAGGCATCTGTCAGTTTGACTTCCCAATCAAGCCCTGCCATGATTCCTTCAGTGCCATTCCAGATACCCAGTTCGTCCTTTATAATTACATTAACCGGCTCGGGCTCGCTTTGAAAACGGTCCATCATGGCTGGCAATATGGCAAAAAACAGGAAGCTTAACGGAGTCAGCAAAAGCGAAATGACAAAGGATTTATTTTTCAAATTCCGTTTTATCTCCCATTTGGCTACCTTTAAGCTATTGCGCAATTCTATGACCTTCTTTCTGTACAGGATGCTTTTCCGATGCAATGTCTATGAATATTTCATGCAGAGAAACACGGTCGATGGACAGCTCCTGGACTGCCAGCTCCTCAGGCAGCTGCTTCAGCCACCTGGCTGGATGAACATGGCTGTCGAGATAAAGGACTGACACATCGCCTTTTTGCTCCACCCTCTGCACATGGGGGATTTCCTCCAGCATTGCCGCTCCATTTGCCCCGCGGATTGTGCATTTATAGTTCGCATACTCTTTTTTCACTTCTTCCACCGTTCCAGCAAGGACCTTGTGCCCTTTATGGATCATAAATAACCGGTCGCACATTTCCTCTACCATATTCATCTGATGCGAGGAAAGCAGAATGGCCGTCCCTTTATCCGCAAGCTCCCTGATTTCCTTTTTGAAGACCTCCTGGCTGACTGGATCAAGCCCGGAAAAAGGCTCATCAAGGATGAGAAGGCGGGGCTCATGAAGGACAGAGGCGATAAACTGGATTTTTTGCCCCATCCCTTTGGACAGTTCCTCCAGTTTAGCTTTCTCCTTCCCTTCCATATTGAACTTAGCCAAATACTCCAAGACCCGCTCTTTTGCCTTTTTCAATGGGTAGTCCTTTAACTCCGCAAGATAGAGCAGCATATCCATCACCTTGACATTTTTATAAAGGCCCCTTTCTTCAGGGAGGTAGCCGATCAGGTGGCGGGGAATGCTTTTTCCTGAAGAATATCCGTGAAACGTGATATCTCCTTCATCCGGCAGAATGATGCCCATGATGCTGCGGATCGAGGTGGATTTGCCGGCGCCATTCGGTCCAAGGATTGCCATGATCTCACCCTCATGCACCGAAAAAGAAATATCCTTCAGCACCTGCTTTTCTTTATATGATTTGCCGATTCCTTCAACAGAAAGTACCTTCCCGGTCACTCTCTCCACCCCTTTTCCTGTTTTGGCTGCTGAAGCATGATGGTCAGCGCTTCCTCAAGCTCCGGCACCTCTTCCTCCAAAATCGAAATGCCAGCTTTTTTAAAATAACGTTCTGCTTCCAAGGCTGCCGAGGTTATGACCATCCGATCCCCCTGGCGTGATACTTCCCCCGGTATGCTTGAATCCGGCAGCTGGCCCACCCAATACTTTTTAAACTTGAGGGCCAATTCATCTTTTTCAAAATGGCCAGTGATTTCTCCATCCTTCATAAAAAGGATATAATCGGCCAGTTTGCGGATATCCTCTGCCTGATGGGTCGCAATGATCATCGTCTTATCTCCCCGCTCCATCCACTTAGCAAGCACTTCCATTAAAAGATGCTTTGCAGGTATATCCATGGAGGCAGACGGTTCATCCAGAAGAAGAATCTCTGTATCCCTGGGCAGGGTCAATGCAAGATTAAGTTTCTGCTGGACGCCTTGGGAAAGCTTTCCGTAAGGCTTATCAAGGGGAACCGAAAATAGGTTTACAATCTCGTCGAACAGCTGCTTATCCCAGGAAGGATACCATCGCGAAACAAGTGAATACAGCTCATATCCGGTAAGCGTGCTGACGCCGTTCAGTGTCTGGGGCTGATAAGCGATGGTCTGCTTCCATGACTCTCCCTCTGAAATCGATTGTCCGTTTATCAGGATATCTCCCTTGTCTCTCTTGGCAAGATTCATCATTAATTTTAATAGGGTGCTTTTTCCTGATGAGTTATTGCCGATCAATGCTGTGATGGTCCCTGGCTCAAAGCTTGCATTCAAAGGGCCCAGTTTGAAGCCGTCTATATTTTTTTCAAGTCCGGTGATTTCTATTGGCAGCATGCTCATTCCTCCCCGTTCTTAATTTTTTCTACCACTTTATGAAAAATCTCTTCTATTTCTTCAAGTGTGCAGTCATAGCTCATGGCCGTCCGGATGCCATTTTCGAGTGCCTGGTAGACTGAACTGTGCTTAACATCCGCCTTTTCCGATTCAGCCACCTCGGCTACAAAGGTTCCCTTTCCCTGGATCGTGGTGATGAAGCCTTTATATTCAAGATCCTGATAAGCCCTTCTCGTTGTGATGACACTCACCTCAAGATCCTTAGAGAGGGAGCGGATGGACGGTAGCGGCGATCCTGCCGGGAGCACCCCGCTCGCAATCAAAGCTTTTATCTGGCCCTCAATCTGGTGGTAGATGGGAACGCGGGATTCCTTGGATAATCTGATAGGAAGCTCCAAGCGGTTTCCTCCTTTCTATGATAGATAGTCGATTGTAGACATTTTCTTCAGCATGTATTTTTTATAGAAGAGCGTGCAAGCCACTGCCGCTGCTATCGCCAGCAGGGAAGTAAATAATGGCCATCTCCCCGCGGCCATAATCGTCCAGCCGACAAGGCCGCTGCTGTAGGTATTGAAAAGGATGACAGCTGCAATTCCTCCGCCATACAGCATAATGCTGTAAATGACCATGCGGGTGCGGTTGATCATATCGCCAGCTTCCATTACCGGGAAAGACAGGCCAAAGAAAATGCTGAAAGCAAGCCACATAAGAGTAAAGGCAGCAAATCCGCCTAATCCCAGCTCATGGTTCAGACTTGGACTAAAGCTGTACAGCAGAATCATGAAAATCAGCTGTGCTGGGATAACGGTCATAAAATAAGTCAAAAAACGGCTTTTCACCAAAATCCCTTTCCTGATCGGCAGCTGGCTCAGCGTCATGAAATAAGGGGAGGCCCATACATCTCTTTGCACCTTTTGAGATTGGAAGTCTTTTGTCCTCGACCAAGCCCCCGAGAATCCGAATAAAATCATAAACATAAAATCCACAATGGCAGTTTTGCCAATACCGAGCGAAAAAGCTAAAACGGTTACCCCAAGGAACAGGACAGTATTGAGTATGAGCTGTATAAAACCTCTTGCTGATTTGCCCAGTTCAAACTTAACGAGCCACATTGCTTCTTTCCATTCATTCAATTTTGATTCCTCCCACTGTTATACTGTTTATATCTATATACACAGTATATGATATTTAGTATTATATTTCCAATGTTTTTTAAAGGTTTTAAACACCAAAAACAGTTGTTCCTTTTCTACTCACCACTTTTTAAAAAATCCGGATAGGATATCCTCTGATAAGCTTAAGTCAAAATTTACGATACCCTAAACACTTAAAGTTATTTGACGATAATAAATTGGTGAATCAGACCAATTAAAAGAAAGAGGAGTTTGCATAATGAAATTATCAATCAAGCAGAAATTAATAGGAAGCTTCCTAATTGTGTCCTTCATTTTTGGGATTGCATCCTTTATTTCATACAAAAATATGAAAGACTCAAATGAATCTTATGATTATGTAGTTGAAACTGTTGCTGAAGTAAGAGCACTGACACAATCCATCCAGACAGACGCTGCTCTGCAGACAGGCTATTACCGTGCTTTCCTGTTATATGATGAAGACAGTGAAAGTTTCAGAGATATGATGAATCAGGCAAATGAAAGAATCAATGCTTCTATAGCCAAAGGAAGAGAGCTGGCTACCCTGCAGGAAACACAGGATCGATTTAACTCTATCCAGGAAGCAAATAAGAACTTCAAAGAATTGGCTAACCAAATCATGGATGACAGCAGCATAGATAAGGAGAAAGCAATTGCTGAAGGCTTAAACTTAATTGTCCCTATCAGCAATAATCTGACAGAGAGCACGCTTTCTATGCATGATTGGCTGAAAGAAGACATTCTTGATGTTAAATTTAAAGAAACACAGGAACAATCCAGCAAAGCACGAATGTTATTGCTTTCTCTAAGCCTAGCCGCTGCATTAATTGCTTTGGCCAGCGGGATTATTATCTCCGTGTTAATCACCAGGCCGATTGCGAAACTGGGCAGTCTGGCCAAGCAGGTAGCTGGCGGAAATTTAAACGTGGATACATTGAATTTAAAGAATAAAGATGAAATTTTTGATTTAAATCAATCTTTCGAGGAAATGAAAAATAATCTCAGAGACATGATCAGCTCCATCTCTTCTAACTCTGATTTAGTGGCTGCATCTGCTGAGCAGCTGAATGCGAGTGCGGAACAGTCAACCATAGCCAGCGAAACAGTTTCATCTGCCATACAGGAAATTGCCGGTGGAGCCGAAAACACGACAATAAATCTGGAGAATAATTCAAAAGCCTTAAATGAAGTGCTTCAGGGCATTTTACATATCTCGGAAAGGTCAGCTAATGTAGCCGAGCTCTCAAGAAAGACAACTCAGGAGGCTGAAGAGGGGGAGAAACAAGTTACAGACAGCCTAGAGCAAATGAAGTTTATTCACCATTCCATCAAGCGATCGAACCAAGTGATATCTTCTTTATCCAGCCGTTCAAAAGAAATAGGTTCAATCTCTGATGTGATCAGCGGGATTGCTGATCAAACAAACCTGCTGGCTTTAAATGCCGCAATTGAAGCGGCAAGAGCCGGAGAGCATGGGAAAGGGTTTGCAGTGGTAGCTGATGAAGTGCGCAAATTAGCAGAGCAGTCTCAAGCATCAACAAAGAGTATCGCTGACCTGATTGCACTAATACAGCAGGATACAGAAGAATCAGTTAAAATCATGGATGAAGCTGTAATAAATGCAGAAGAAGGCGTAAAAGTTTCAGAGCAAACATCTGAAAAATTTGCCGGGATACTAAATAGCACCAGAAACATTACCCCGCTGATTGAACAGGTTACTGCCACTGTCCAGCAGATTACTGCCAGTATAGATGAAGCGACTAATGCAGCAATGGATATCTCGATGATGGCCCAGGAAAACGCATCAACTTCGGAAGAAGCTGCTGCATCAACAGAGGAACAGCTGGCATCAATGGAGGAAATCCATTCATCTGCCCAAGCATTGGCACAAATGGCTGAAGAATTGAAGCAGGTGGTAGATAAATTTAAAATCTAAGCAGTACTAGTAGAGCCACTCATATTTTATGGGTGGTTTTTTATATTTCTATGAGCCTGCTACAGACGGAATAAGTAAGCAGGTCATAAAGGTGAGCTTATAAAGAAACACCGCCCTGCCTAGCAGGACGGTGCTCAAGAAGCTAACAGCTTTTATTCATTTGTTCCCCTTTTAAATGGCCACCAGTTTGCCTGGCCGAAGTTTTTCACCATCACCGGGATAAACAGAGGGAGGATGATGAACGCATACAACAGGAGTCCGACCAGGATGATCGAGGCAATCTGCAGCAATGACAGCATGCCGGATGGCATCATCGCCGCGAATGTACCGCCAAGGATGACAACTGCCGAGATGATGACAGTTCCCATCTTCTTCATCGCCATCAGCATCGCATCTGCTACAGAAAGGTCTTTATATTCATTGAAGCGGTCCATGAGGAAGATGCTGTAATCCACCCCAAGCGCAACAAGAATGACGAACCCGAAGAACGGCACGGCCCAGCTGATGCCTGTATAGCCGAGAATATCCACGAAGATCACTTCGTTCATCGCCATGGACGTGTAATAAGTCAGGATCAGTGATCCGATAATATAGACTGGCATAATAATAGAACGGAACAGGAATACAAGAATGATAGAAATGCCGACGAGCATCAGCACGACTGTGCGGGAATAATCCTTGCCTGACATCTCATCAAGATCTGCGTTCGTACTTGTAATTCCGCCCAATGCCAATTTAGCATTTTCAAGCTTTGTATCCTTCGTCGCCCTCTCCACGGCATCCTTAATTTCCGGAACCTGATTGATGGCTTCATTTGAATACGGATTTGCTTCAAAAATAACATCCAGTGTCATGACTTTGCGGTCTTTTGACATATAAGCATCTACCGCCTGGTCGAAATCATCGCTTTCCAGGACTTCTTCCGGCAGATAGAATGCATTCAGGGAATCTGACTGCGACAGTCCGGACAGATAGTCCTGTGCAGAACCCAGTCCGTCTGATACCTGATTCAGCCCATCCACACTCTGATTAAGGCCGTCAGTCAGCTCACCCAGCTGGCCGCCGAGGCTGCCGAAGCCATCCAGCAGCTGCTTTTGGCCATCATTAACGCCTGCAAGTCCGTTTGACAGCTGCGGGAATCCATTGACAATCTGGCCCTGCCCGTCTGCCAGCTGTTCGAGGCCGGCCTGCTGCTGTTCGAGGCCGGTGATGATTTTCTGAAGTCCGCCGGCCAAATTCTGCTGGCCGCTGATCGCCTTGCCGAAGTTATCATTTGCCTTATTAAGTCCATTCTCTACGCCTGCCAGCCCGCCATTCAGCTGTGTCAAGCCTTCTGCCAGAGGTTTAATATTTGCCTGTACATTCTGCACAGTTCCTTTAATTTTTTTGTAAGAATCATTTTCAGCTATTCCTTGATAATTGTCTTCCAATATAGCAAAATCATCTGCTGTAATGCCTGCAAGAGCTTCTGAAAGACCGTTTAAACCTTCACCGATACCCTTATATTTAGCTTGCAGCCCACTTACTCCTTCGGCAGCTTCCTGATATCCTCCGAGTAATTTATTGTAATTTACAAGCAGCTCTTCCGCCCCAGCCTTTGTCTCCTCCAGCCCTTTTTTCAGCTCAGTGGATCCGGCTGTGCCCTGGCGGAGGCCGTCTTCAATTTTGGCCAAATTGGTTTGAATTTCAGAAAGGCCATTCTGAATTTCGCCTGTTCCTGATATCAATGTACCGATGCCTGAAACAGCCTGATCCAGCTCCGGCTCTGATTTAGACAGTTCGCTTCCTGCTTCCTGTAGCCCGTCGCTGATCTGTTCAAGTCCGTCTTTTCCTTCGCCCAGGCCATCTTCAAGGCTTTCGGCCTGCTTGGAGACGAAGAAATCTTCAATCGGCTCACCTGTCGGCCTTGTTACAGACCGGACAGTATCGACCAAGTCCACTTTTTCCAGCTCCTGGCTGATTTTTTCTGCGAGAGCGATGTATTCAGCTGAATCCATCCGCTCATCGTTCTGGAGCACAATTTGCGTCGGCATCGATTCACCAGGGCCAAAGCTGCCGCTGATGGCATCAAATGCCTTGATGGACGGTACATCCCCGCTGATTTCCTCCAGGGAGTTATAGGAAAGATCTCCGTCATACACCACAAGGAACGGCACACAAACCGCCGCAACTATGAACAGGGCAATGAATGGGCGTGCAAGCGAGAAGCGCCCGACAGTACCCCAAAGCTTGCTTTCACCATGTTCTGCCGTGCTTTTTGAAGGCCAGAAGATCTTTTGGCCGAGCACAGCCATGAAGAATGGCACTACCGTGAACAGGGCGATCAGCAGCAGCGCTACCCCTACGGCAACAGCTGAGGCTGACTGATACAGCTTAAACTGGGAGAACCCGATGGCCGCAAAGCCGATCATAACCGCCAATCCGCTGAAAAATACGGTGCGGCCGGCATTCTTATACGTCGCAACAATCGCATCTGCCGTTGATTCACTGTGAGCCAATTCTTCTTTAAACCGGCTCAGCAGCAGGATACAGTAATCAGTCCCGATACCGAAAAGGACGGCCACCAGGAAGATCTGCGTATAGTTGGAAATCGGGAAATCCACTTTATCCACCAGGATCGATACAATCGATTGTGAAGCCAGATATGAAAATCCGACCGTCAGCAGCGGGATGACCGGCGCCACGATAGAGCGGAATACCAGGAACAAGACAACGAGGATGAACACAACGGTAATACCCTCTGTTTTCTTCAGGCCTTCCTCAGAGCTGGTGGTCAGATCTTCATTGATCATCCAGTTGCTCGTATAATAATGGTCAACATCCGCATCTTCAATGGTTTCATACAGGGCATCGCTCAGCTCGCCTGCTTCGCGGCCGTTCCAGCTGATGCTCAATGATGCGAGAATCGACTTCCCGTCATCGGAAACAAGCTGGTCTTTCAGGTTTTCTTCTGTAAAATGGGAGAGGATCTGCGTGATCCCAAGTTCCTCTTTATTTGCTTCCAGATCATTGATGGCTTTCTCAGCTTCTTTGATCTGATCTGCCGACAGCTTTTTATCATCATGGAAAACAAGGGCCACCGAGGTTTCATCGCCTCCGCCTTCCTGCTTCTGCACTTCGTCCATAATCTGGCCGGCCAGCTTGGAGGAGTATTCCTCCGGCACATCCACCTGCCCTTTTTCACGGACAAGATCAGCCATATTAGGGGCCAGGAAAAACAATCCGGCAATAACTGCGATCCACGCAATAAGGACAAACCATTTTCTCTTGATTATTGTATACACGCCTATTCCTCCACCTGTTGATCTTTAATTTCAAGCAGAATACTGCCCAGTTTCTCATAGGTTGTGATAAACTGCTCTATCTCCTGCTGGTCAAATTTTTTGATAAAAGATTCAACCAGCTTGTTGATGCGTTCTTCCGTTTCCGAAAAAAGCTCCCTGCCTTTTTCAGAAAGCGTCAAGTACACGACCCTGCGGTCTTTTTCATCACGGGTCCGTTCGATCAGGCCCTTCTCAAACAGTCTGTTGATGATGGCCGTGATCGCACTTTTTTTGACATCGAACACCTCAGCCAATTCTGTTGACGTGCAGTTCTCTGAATGGTGGATGTATCTGAGCGTGTAATGCTGGTCATTTGTCAGTTCATCCCCGAGCTGGCACTTTACCAGGTTTTCGCCCGTCTTGTTTACTGAGAAGGAAACGGATATGTACCGGTCCACTAAGTCTTTTATATTCTCATGCGGCATGCATTATTCACCTCTCCCGCTATAAAGTTCTACCCTTTAATAATTCAACACTTTAACTAATTTATCTTAATTGTATTTTTCTGTCAAGGGGGAGTTTTTGAGTAAAAATTGAACTCAAATGGATTTCCTATAATTAGACTATTTCTGTAAAAATGAGTTTTTCTGGATATCTGCTTATTATGGGGTGTTGATTTCCGTTACAGGCACTTCGCTTTCCGCGGGGCGGCGCTGCAATCCCGCAGGAGTCTTCGTGCCTTCCACTGCAATCAACAGGTTTTTGAAACTCGTTTAGCTTATGTAACCAAGGCTGTTGAACAATCAAAAAAAAGAGGTACGGAATGAGAATATTCCGTACCCTTTTTTCTGTTATTTACTTAATCGATTAGGTTTTTCTGTTTCAGGAAGTCGATTGCTACTTCGCGCGGGTTTTCTTTGTCGAGGTCGACTCTGGCATTCATTTCAGCCATTTCTTCCTCGGAAATCTGGTTGCCGAGCCTGTTGATGACTTCTTCAAGCTCTGGATATTTTGCCAGTGTTTCCTGGCGGATGATTGGTGCTGCATAGTATGGCGGGAAGAATTTCCTGTCATCTTCAAGCACCTTCAGGCCGAAGCGGACAATCCGCCCGTCTGTGGTAAAGGCAGGGATGGCATCTACTTCCCCTTCCTGTACAGCGGAGTACATCAGGTTTGCATCCAATGTCCGCTTTTCGCTGAAATCGAGATTATATGTCTCAGTGAAAGCGGTGAATCCATCCTCACGCTCGTAAAAATCTGCAGGACCCCCAAATCGGAGCTCCGAGGACACAGGAGATAGGTCGGAAATTTTTTCAGCACCATACTCGCTGTCGGTTTCCTGATTGACTGCGAGGGCATATGTGTTCTGGAATCCTAGAGGCTCCATCCACTCCAGCTGATATTCTTCGCTGTAGCCTTTCTTTACTTTGTTATATATATCCTCAGGGCTGTCCTCCGGGTTATAGGATTCCTTCATGATCGTCAGGAGACCCGTCCCCGTATAGTCCACATACATATCAATATCGCCCTTTCGGAGGGCCTGGGTCAGGATTGGAGTGTCTCCGAGCCCTTCCTGCACCCTGACATTATAATCTGTCTGATCTTTGATATATTCAGAAAGGATATGAGGGAGGATATACTGCTCTGTCCATCTCTTCCCGCCGAGGACAATGGTATCTTCCTCATTGCCGCCCCTGAGTCCAAAGAACAATGCCAGCGCAGCAATAGGAATAAGGACAAAGGAGATCTTCTTCCAGTTCACCTTTCTGCCTCTGCGCGGGTCGGTGGCAATTTCAATTCTTTTCAAGATCAAATCAATCACAATCGCAAGGACGGCTGCCGGTATCGCACCTGCAAGCACAAGCTCATTGCGGGCAGTGGAAAGGCCCCTGTATATCAAGTCCCCGAGACCGCCTGCCCCAATGAAGGCGGCGAGGGTCGCCACACCGATTGTCAGAACGGCTGCTGTCCTGAGGCCTGCCATAATGATCGGCAATGCAAGAGGAAGCTCAATCATCCTGAGGATCTGGTTGCTTGTCATCCCCATGCCGCGTCCTGCCTCAACGGCAGACTGGTCTACACCATTGATGCCTGTATATGTATTTCTTAAAAGAGGCAGCAAAGCATACACAGTCAGGGCGATGATCGCCGTTACATTTCCTATCCCGAACAGGGGAAGCAAGAATCCGAACAGCGCAAGGCTCGGGATCGTCTGGAAGATGGATGTAATGCCAATGATCGGCTCAGCCAGCTTCTTCCTCCGCGAAATAAAGATACCCAAAGGCAGGGATATCGCTGCTGCTATCACAATGGAAACAACCGACAAAAATAAGTGCTGCTGAAGGGCTTCCAGAATTTCAGGCCATCTATTTTTAAAAATATCAACAACGAGTACAAAGAAATTATCATTCATTTATAGTGCCCCCTTCAGCCGGTGATGAAATTTTCATCCCCGCCAGGCCTCTCATCATCGTGGACCTTGTGATAAGCCCGGCAAGCTTTCCGCCCTCAAGGACGGGAATGTAAAGGGACCCTTTGGCAAACAGCTCAGCAACCTCATTATAAGGTGCATCAACGAGTACTGACTGATAGTTCGCGCTCATAATATCGCCAAGCGTTTTTTCTTCCTCGGCGTAATTTTTTTCGACATCATCAATGGTTGCAATGCCAAGGAGCTCATTCTCGCCATTTACTACAAAAAGTGAGTCAACCTTATATGTCTTCATCGTTTTCAACGCCTGTGCCAGACCTCTGCCGGGACGCGCTGTAATGACCTTCCTGAGCATCAGGTCAGCAGCAGCAGGCTGCCCGTTCTCAGCATCATTCAGGCGGTCTTCGCCGATGAAGCCTTTGACAAACTCATTCTTTGGATAACGCAGAATTCTTTCCGGCGTATCGAACTGGATGATCTCGCCGTCTTTTAAAATGGCAATCCGGTCGGCGATTTTAATGGCCTCATCCATATCGTGGGTGACAAACACAATGGTCTTTTTGATGGTTTCCTGCAGCTTGACCAGCTCATCCTGCAGCTGCTCACGGCTGATCGGATCCAGTGCGCTGAAAGGCTCGTCCATAAGGATGATGGGCGGTTCTGCCGCCAGGGCGCGGATAACGCCTACACGCTGCTGCTGTCCGCCCGACAGCTCGCCGGGGAACCGGGTCCGGTATTCTTTCGGATCCAGGCCGACAAGCTCCAGTAATTCGTCCACTTTATCGGAGTACTGCTCCTTTTCCCAGCCTTTAAGCCTCGGAACAAGTGTAATATTATCTTCAATGGTCATATGGGGAAGCAGGCCGATCTGCTGGATCACATAGCCGATATCCCTGCGCAGCTTCACAGGATCCTTTTTGGATATGTCTTCTCCATTGATAAAAATCTGGCCGCTGGACGGCTCAATAAGCCGGTTGATCATTTTCATGGTTGTCGTCTTTCCGCAGCCGCTCGGCCCGATCAGGGCAACCAGTTCCCCTTCTTCTATATGGAAATCAATATCCTTGAGGGCAACAAAGCCATCCGGATATTTCTTTCCTACATGCTTAAACGTAATCAATAATCAACGCCTCTTTCATTATGTAGTGCTGCTAGGTTTAACATGCCCAAAACAGGCAGCTTGAATGAATGCACAGAAAAAACAGGCTGTAGCTTCATAAGCAGCCAGGTGTATACTATTGGATTTGCAAAATGGTATTAGACAAGAGTTCTGCGATTAGCAGATGCAGATAAATGCGGGAATTTCAAAGACAGGTAGATCCTGAAAGATTGATTTGCCTTATATGGCGCTGAGGATTTTGGCCATAAAATCGCGGATTCAGCAAATCAATGTATTGAGCAGGCGTTCGCCGTTCCCAAATACTCAGCAGCATGATGCGGTGGAGACCGCCAGAGCTGCCTGCCCTAAACAGGGCTGATGCAAAAAAATGAAATCCCAATAGCAATAATTCTTTGTAGCCTTCCCTCCTTTATATAGTCCAACTTTTTACCCATCTCTAATTAATTGTAAACATAAATGACACAGTTTTTCAAATTTATTTGAAATAACGACTGTTTTAACTTGATGCTGAATTCAATTTTCTGTGGTTTCTTAGTGAATGAAGCTGCGATTTAAAAACACAGCACAATATCTGCCAGCTTATATATTGTTTTTTAATCAAACGGACATGGATTCTACCAAATCCGCCTTTAATTTCACCAATTGAGCATATATTCTACCAAATTGGGCAAGGATTCTACCGAATCGGCCAAATATTCTGCCGATTGAATATCTCCCCTGCTAAACAGACTCTTTTTCACCAGCCATTACCTCATCTGCACGCCACGCCATTTATTTGCCAATTAATCACCATCAGCCAGCTCTTCCTTGTTGGAATCCAGCACGTTTACCGCAATTTCAGTCCCGGCTTAATAAACCAAAAAAGGCCGCCATTAAGGCAGCCAGGCTAGGATACGGAAACAGGTGATTCGCAGCATGTAACTCTGTTTCTGCCTCCATTTTTTGATTGATATAAAGCAGTGTCTGCATTGTGAAGCAGCCGTTCGAGCGTCATTCCCGGTGCTGCTTCTGCCGCTCCAAAACTCGCGGTCAATGAAATCATTCCCGTTTCAGAAGGCAGAAAAACCTCTTCGATTCCGGCCCTGATTTTTTCTGCCTGATCAGCCGCTGATTCTAGATCGGCACCAGGAAGGCAGATGACAAATTCCTCTCCTCCGTAGCGTGCAAAAATTGAACCTCCTCCCAGCAGGCTTCCGCTGACCCGCGCTATATGCCGAAGCGCTTCATCGCCCTGCAGATGTCCATACTGATCATTGATATTCTTAAAATAATCGATATCAAACAAAATGACTGACATGGTTCCCCCGGCAGCTTCCGCTTCCTTAAGAAGCCTGCCGCTCTGCTCAATGAAATAGGTCCGGTTATAAATGCCTGTCAGCCCATCTTTAAAAGCAAGCTCCTCCAGTTTCTGCCTTAGCTGTACTTCCTGGGTGATATTGCTGAGGATCACCGTAGTACCGGCCAATTCGCCGCTGCTTTTTTTTATCGGGAAAGAATGGATCTGGATATAAGTTTCTGCCTCGCTCTCAAACTTATGGATGCCGGAATAGCTGCCGCCATCAGCCCCGGTCCCTGAATATGCTGCAGCCGGCTGGAGAACTACCTTCATCTTTTCACCGATTGAGCTGGAATCAAGCCCTGGCAGCATTTCCTCTGCAGCCGGGTTAAAGTCCACAAGTCCATCATCCTGGGCAAAAACGAGAACCCCATCTCTCATGCTTTCAAAGACCCGTTCCTTTGCGATCGGTGCGGCTGTCAGCCTGTCCATAAAAAAGGCGCGCAAATATAAAAAGGATGTCAGGCACATCACCATCGGAACAGGATCCATGCCGTAAGGGGAATATCCCATTAAATAAAGGAAAGAGGCTGTCATGGGGATCGTCAGTCCCGCGAACATGGTCATCAGCTGCCTTCTGTAGGCGAATCCTGCCCTCTTCCAATACCATACAACCATGCAAGCCCCTGCAAAAAGGCTGCCGAAGGTAAAGCTGCCATGAATCACATACCAAAAGCCAACATCCATATCTACAAGCAGATATGACCCCTCCCGGTGCAGATGATATCCGGTGTAAAAAAGGCCATGCCAATCATTTGTCAGCACCATAACCATGCTGATGAAAGGAATGGTGTATAAAAGAATAAGATTGAAGGTGGTCAAATATCTGTCCAAACCTGTGAATCTCATGATCATGACTAATGTGATAGGGGAAATAAAGGGCAGGCCCGCATATTGAAAGGCAATCCAGAACTTGATTTCTGCCAGCGAATCAGCTGTCAGTTCAAAAGCATGCCCGAATATGTAGATGGCCGAGGTAACCGCTATCCAGACAAAGGTTTTGCCGGCTGAAAAGGTCTTTCTTTTAGCAAAGGCATACATGCCCAAAATGCTTGTCAGGACTCCGGATACAGAGATCAGAACCATATAGCTGAAAATATCTGAGTTCATTATATTCACCAGGTTAATTTTTTGCTTTAATGGTACCATAACCCGGATAGAAAAAGAATATAAACCGGAAAGATGGAATTTTGTTTAGTTGTAATCAGAAAAAACCTGCCTGGACTTTTGTCCGGCAGGCCGTTATGTAGCGGCAGCCTTCATCCAAGGCTGCCATAGTGCTTATTGAGGCTCAAAAGTTTTACAGTCGGTTTCTTCATTGGTGCTCGCTTTCTTTCCGGTGATCGCCCCGACAAAAATCTCATCCGCCCCGCATTTCCTGCCGTTGCGGTTAAACTTGCAATTGACTACTTCACATAATACATCCTGTGCCACTCTAACCACCTCCTGTGAGATTTGTAAAGTGAGACTAGTGTTTCTGATTAAGTAGCACTTAATAGTCTATTCCCGTATAGAGGCATTTTAAACGCTTTTAAACGGAACCCGCGGGGCTGCCGGTCACCTGATTCAGTATGCCGCTACTCTATAAGCCCTTCATTTTTCAGGAATTCCCTGGCTGTATCTTCAGCACTCATTCCATCAACATTGACTTTATAGTTCATTTCCCGCATCTGGTCGTCTGTGATTTTTCCTGCCAGCTTGTTCAAAGCATCCGCGATTTCCGGATGATCATCAAGCGTCTCTTTCTTTAAAAGGGGAGCCCCCTGATAAGGCGGGAACAGATTTTTATCATCTTCAAGCACCTTCAGATTGTAGGCTTCCAGCTCACTGTCCGTCGAATAGGCATCCACCATATTGATATCGCCGGTTTCAACGGCACTATAGCGAAGCTTAGGCTCCATTGTTTTCACATTAGGAAACTCTATGCCATACAGCTTTTGAATACCCCGGTAGCCATCTTCCCTGTCGGAAAACTCCAGCGTAAAGCCCGGGTTGATATTCTGCTGAACCGCTTTTACATCTGAGATCGTTTCAAGTCCATATTGTGCAGCCAGCTCTTCCGGCACAGCCAGTGCATATGTATTGTTATAGTCCATCGGCTCCAGCATCTCCAGTTCAAACTCTTCTGACATGCCGTCCCTTGCCTGCTCATATACTTCCTGCCGGTCTGTGCTCACTGCCGTTTCTTTTAAGAATTCCGAAATGGCTGTTCCTGTGAACTCAGGGTAGATATCAATATCACCTGAACGGAGTGCATTGAACACAAAAGAAGTCTTGCCAAGCCCTGGCTGCAATTCAACGCTCATATCCGTTTCCTCTTCAATGAGGAGTTTGTACATATTGATCAGGATCTCCGGTTCAGAGCCAAGCTTTCCGGCAATCACGAGATCTTTTTCTCCCTTGCCTGAAACAAACGGCAGAACCATGATGACAATGGCTGCAAGGGCAATCGCCCCGAGCGGGATCAGTGATTTTTTGAATGAAATCTTTTCGAACCTTTTCAGCAGCAGGTCAAATAATATGGCCAGCAGCGCTGCCGGGATTGCTCCCAGTACAATGAGGGATGTATTGTTCCGGTCAATCCCGAGAAGGATGATATCTCCAAGGCCTCCTGCACCGATCAAAGCTGCAAGCGTTGCTGTCCCGACGATCAGGACCATTGCCGTCCTGATCCCTGCCATGATCACTGGCATGGATAGAGGCAATTCTACTTTAATAAGCCGTTTCCAGCTGTTCATCCCCATGGCCCTTGCCGCTTCAATAAGCGAAGGCTCCACTTCTTTTATGCCTGTGTACGTATTCCTCAGGATCGGCAGAAGTGCATAGACGATCAGCGCGATGCTTGCAGGCACTTTCCCGATCCCGAACAGCGGGATAAGGAGCCCTAGCAAGGCGAGGGAAGGAATGGTCTGCAGCACCGCTGTAACGCCGATGACTGCCTCAGCTGCTCTTTTATGCCGCGTCAGATAAATTCCGAGCGGGATTGAAATCAGGACAGCGAAGAAAAGCGCAATGAATGAGATTTGTATATGTTCAATGAGTGCACTGAAAAGCTCTGATTGCCTCTCTTTAAAAACACCGGCCAAATCATTCAATTAGAGCCCCCCTTTCTCCTAAGCTTCCCGCCACATGCCTGATGGCTTCCCTGCGGCTGATTGAACCGACGATGGTCCCGTCTTTTTCAACAGGTATCTCTTCCCTGTCAGTCAGCAGTTCCAGCACTTCCTTTAAACTGGCCGAAGCTGCGACCGCTTCAGCAGACACACTTTCGGCATATCCGGCTTTCATCATTTTTTCAGCTGTAATCTCGCGGCCGGCTCCAGCCTGCGCACCGACAAATTCACGCACAAATTCATCTGCCGGATTTGCAATGATTTCCTCAGGCGCAGCCAGCTGCACAATCTTCCCTTCCTTCATGACGCAAATTCTGTCTCCCAGTTTAAGAGCTTCCTGCATATCATGCGTCACAAACACGATCGTCTTCTTAATATTGCGCTGCAGATCCAGAAGATCATCCTGCAGCTTTTCCCTGCTTAAAGGGTCAAGTGCACTGAAAGGCTCGTCCATCAGAATGATTTCAGGGTCGGCTGCGAGGGCACGGATAACACCGATCCGCTGCTGCTGCCCGCCGGAAAGCTCGCTCGGCTTCCTCGTCAAATATACATCCGGCTCCAGCCCGACCATAGTCAGCAGCTCTGCCGCCCGCTTGCGGATCTTTTCCCGCTCCCATTTTTTCAATTCCGGGACTATAGCGATATTTTCTTCGATCGTCATATGCGGAAAGAGCGCGATTGACTGCAGCACATAGCCGATGCTCCATCGTAATTCATGGATATCATACTCACTGATCCTTTTCCCCTCTATCCTGATCGTTCCCTTCGTGAGATCGATCAGCCGGTTGATCATCTTGAGCGTCGTTGTCTTCCCGCACCCGCTTGGCCCGATCAGCACGAAGAATTCCCCTTTCTTTATCGTAAAATCCAGGGACTCTACCGCCTTCGTTCCGCCGGGGTACTCTTTTGTCACACCCTCAAACTCTATCATGGCTTCTCTCCTTTTCATCGTCCTGTTTACTCTTTATGTATAAACACCATTTTTATTATTGCCTTTTTTGAAATGTCTGCGGCTCCTGCACCTAGGAAAATTTAACCACCTCACTCCATTAACTCTATTACCTACCCTGTTGCCCATTTTTCCAAACATAGCATTTTTCACTGCCAGCTTCAATTCTCAGTTCTCTTACAAAAAGTAAAAAAGCCGGGAGCAGTCTCCCGGCACTTATTTGTTTATTTGTTATAATACTCGCCAAGGTATTCTGATACCTGTTCCGGTGTCTTCGCATTTGCGCTGTGAAGATGCCCGAGCTTTTCATCGTTCTTGAATACCAGCAGACTCGGAATGCCCATCACATTATATTCAGCAGCCAAATCAGGCAGTTCGTCTTTGTTCAGCTCATATAAAGGAAACTCCTGAAATTCCTCCAGCACGCTCGGCATGAACATATCCATCCGTTTGCAGTCCGGGCACCAGTCCGCAAAAAACTTTACAGTCACTGTTTCCCCGCTGCCGATTATTTCCCTGAATTCTTTTTCTGTTTTGATCATATTAGCCATTCTCATCAACCTCCTGCCCTCATTATATACAAAACGTTTCTGCTTATCCTCAAACTTGCTTCCCTTCGAAAATAGGGTATTTCCGTGTTACACTTAAGCATAAAAGAACACAAGTGAGGAGCATGTAACGATGAAAACTTTATGCTTGCTGGGAAGCACCCGCAAAAATGGCAACTCAGAATATTTGGCAGGAAAAATTCTTGAAGGAACAGACCATACTGTTGTTCACCTGGCTGATAAGCATATTGAAGCCATCCACGACCAGCGCCATGCTGAAGGCGGCTTTGATCCGGTCCACGATGACTATGACGAATTGATTGAGCTGATTTTCAGCCATGATGTCATCCTGTTTGCTACTCCCCTGTACTGGTATGGTATGAGCGGCCCAATGAAGAATTTTTTTGACAGATGGTCACAGTATCTTCGCGACGAGCGCTTTAATTTAAAAGAAGAGCTTGCCAGAAAAAAAGCTTATGTAGCCGTAACAGGCGGCACAAGCTCAAAAATCAAGGGACTGCCGCTCATCCAGCAATTTGAATACATATTTGAATTTGTCGGCATGGAATTCGCAGACTATATCATCGGCGCAGGCGTCAAGCCCGGCGAGGTGAAGGAAGACCAGATTGCGCTGGCTAAAGCAGAGGCTTGGAATAAAGGATTGCGCTCATAATAGAAAAGGACCTGCTGGGAGGGCAGGTCCTTTTCTCCTAAGATTTCTTCACTGACTTATTAATATTCTCGATTTTGCCTTCAATGAAAGAAACGAATCTATCATCCTTCTGCGCTTTAAAAATGCTAATTGTTATATCATAGTGCTCAATCGCCTGATTGTATTCTTTTAAGCCTTCATAGCTTATGCTCAGATAATAATAGAGCTCCCCTAAATAGTCCAGCAGATTCGCCTTCACGCACCAGTTAATGCCTTTATAGCAGCACTCTATTGCCTCTTTATATTGTTGAAGGGCCCATAAGCTTCTTGCTTGATTATACAGTACTTTAGTTTTCAAATCCTTATTTTGCAGCTGCGGCAGCTCTTTAATAACCTGAGACGCTTTTTTCAGCAAATCATAGCACTGCTGGAATTCTTTTATATCATAGTGGAAAATGCCCATGCTGATATAAATCTCGAGCTCGGATTCCGTCCAGATCGAAGCATTTTTATGGGTAAGATCAATCGCTTCCTGCAATATTGAAATACTTCTCTCAAAATCTTTTTCCAAGTAAAAGGTGTAGATTCCTTTATTCCAGAGAAGCACCTGATGGTATTCGGGATTTTCCAGAATTCTAGGATTCTTTTCCTCGACTTTAACAATATCCCTTACCTGGTCATACTCCAGCTTTTTCCGGGCATTATACAGCTGTGTCATTACTTCTTCAACATACTCATTGCTGGCAATGCCGTTCATCCCGAAAAAATAGGAAATATCCACTCCAAGCCTCCGGGCGATAAGATAAAGAGTGGAAGAAAGCGGGATGATATCCCCCCGCTCAATCTTGCTGATCTGCGCCTGTGTGCAGATGCCTTCAGACAGTTCACTCTGCTTAAGCCCTCTTGAAACTCTTAAATCTTTAATTTTTTTCCCAAGATTGCTTCCAAAAATATTCAAACTATCACGTCCTGGATTATCTTTTATTGTAGAATAGCAATAAATCCAGCAAAATAGAAATGATTTATCCGCGGTCAGCTCATATTAAAATGGCTTCATTACCATTAGAACAATCAAAACAACTGCTGCTAAGTGTGTATATAAGGTGAATGGCTGCTGTTCTTTGTTTATGCGGTGGTAAGAGTCAGGCAGTGATTCGTCCTTGCCTTCATGATTAGCAAGAAGCTCCTGCTGTGCTTTGACTTTCTTCGGCAGTACTGCTGCTACAATCGGCTGAACAGATATAAAGATTATGATGGAAATGATATACCAGACCTGTTTGAATAAAGCAGGATTCAAAGCTCCAAAAATCAAACCGGTGATCAATAGTATAATACTCCCGTATTTTGCGAGCTTCTCTACTCTCTCATTGATTGAAATACAAAGCCTAGCCTGTGAAACCGTTTTTGGAGCCTTTGAAATGATGGGCTGCGCAAAAGCAGCGCCAAGGCCGCACACTGCGGCAATGATATGCACTGTAAGCAGGATGGAATAAAAAGTCAAAGATAAGTTCCCCTTTCAAACAAAATTTTTTATATCTCTCTTGTATAATAATACAGATTTGTTAAAATATGAGCATTTCTTACCAATTTAATGGATAATTTTCTCTATTTTATTGAGTCATATACATGAACGACCATTATCTTGAGGGCGTTTATAAGGAAATTGGCATGTGTTTTCTTATGCGAAGAAGGTATATATGGAGGTTTTTTAAGCAAATAAAAAAGCCTGAATCTTCCATCAGGAAAATCCAGGCTTCGTAATTTAAGATTTAATCCACCAAAGTATGTATGGTGGAGACGGTGGGAGTCGAACCCACGTCCAGAAACATCGCCACTTAAGCTTCTACGAGTGTAGTCAGCATATTTGCGTTTCGCTGCATCTTATGCCTGCTGACAGGCGTCCGTGCAGCTAGTCTGGTTGTTCTCTTCCTTCATCCTCAGACGGTGGAATCCGGCGTAGTCCACTTAGAGTGAGTCCCTTACCCTACCACATGGACGATGGAGGGAGGAACCGCTTAGCGCTATTAGGCAGCTAGAGCGAAGTTGTTTTGTTGTTTGCCAGTTATAGGCTTTGACGTTTTAACGAGGCCGATCCCCTCGACTCGCAACCTAAGCTCGAACTATCCCTGTCGAATCCGTAACGTCCCCATATTGGGCAATGTGCATAACGCATCATTTCCGCTGAGAGCCGGTGCGAATCTTATTCTGCCACTCGGTTTGACGCCAGGAGCGCTCGAAATAGAAGAGCGTAAGTCAGATAGCATCGCTGCTACAATACTTATTATATCATATACAGCACGGATATCAATTGTTAAGTCTTGGATTTACATTTTCTGCCGTTCGCGGAATGCCCGCTCAATATCCCGGCCTGCTTCTTTCTTTTTCAAGGTTTCGCGTTTATCATAATTCTTTTTACCCTTGGCCAGGCCGATCAAAACTTTCGCAAAACCATTTTTCAAATACATTTTCAGCGGTACGATAGAATAGCCGGCTTCCTTTGTTTCGCCGATCAGCTTGCTGATTTCTTTATTATGAAGCAGCAGTTTCCTGGTTCTGAGCGGATCATGGTTGTACCGGTTTCCCTGCTCATAAGGGCTGACATGCATGTTGATCAGGAATACCTCCCCGCTGATGATCCTTGCATAAGAATCCTTCAGCTGCACCCTTCCTGCCCGGATAGCCTTAATCTCTGTACCTTGCAGGACGATTCCCGCTTCATAGGTGTCTTCTATAAAATAATCGTGATACGCTTTTTTATTTTGGGCGATAACCTTGCCCGTTCCCTTTGGCATATGAATTTCCCCCTCAATCTCTTACACTGATTTTAACAAAAATCTCTCCCAGCAACAATCATGACTCTATATCGGAAAGGAGAGCCACTTGGATGGCTCTCCGGGTTCCAGCTTTTTAGCGTTTCTTTTTCTTACGCTTGGCTTTTGGCGCATTTTCAAAGTGCTTTTTCTCTTTCCGGGCAGGTCCGCCGCTTTTGCCTTTCGAGCTGCCGCTGCGTCCTTTTGGGCCTTCGCCGGCTTTGCCTCTGCGCGGCTTCTTTTCTGTGCTGCCCGTCTTGAACACTCGCGGCGCATCCCGGTCATCACGCTTCCGGGGGCCTTTCATGCCGACGATTTCAAAATCTATGGAGCGCTCATCTTTGTTGACATTAATGACGCGTACTGTAATTTCGTCGCCAATCCGGAACACATTGCCGGTTTTCTCGCCGATCATCGCGAAATGGCGTTCATCATAACGGTAATAATCGTCCGTCATATAGCTGACATGGATCAGACCTTCAATCGTGTTCGGCAATTCGACGAACATGCCGAAGTTTGTAACTGAGCTGATGATGCCATCATATTCTTCGCCAATTTTATCAGCCATATATTCTGCTTTCTTCAGCTCATCTGTTTCCCTTTCAGCTTCGACCGCGCGGCGCTCCATATTGGAGGAATGCTCGGCAATATCAGGAAGCCTTGAATTCATCCGCTCTCTTGTTGCCTGGCTTAAATCGCCTTCAATCAGATAGGTGCGGATGAGCCTGTGGACAACCAAGTCCGGATACCGGCGGATCGGTGATGTGAAATGAGTATAGAACTCAGTCGACAGCCCAAAGTGGCCGAGGCTCTCAGGATCATATTTCGCCTGCTGCATCGAACGCAGCATGACGGTCGAAATTACCATTTCCTCAGGTGTACCCTGCACCTCTTCAATGATTTCCTGGAGGGCGCGCGGATGCACAGAGTTTGCCGTGCCTTTTACAATGTAACCGAAGTTTGTAATAAACTCGAAGAATCTTCTCAGCTTATCTTCCTTCGGATCTTCGTGAATACGGTAGATGAACGGCACATCCATCCAATGGAAATGCTCGGCGACCGTTTCATTGGCTGCAAGCATGAATTCCTCGATGAGGCGCTCTGCCACGGAACGTTCGCGGAGTACGACATCACTTGGCTTTCCTTCTTCATCAACAAGAACCTTTGACTCTTTAAAATCAAAGTCGATGGCGCCGCGGCCCATCCGTTTCTTGCGGAGCACCGCTGCCAGTTCCTCCATAAGCTGAAACATCGGGACAAGCGGCTCATAGCGCTTCATCAGCTCTTCGTCTTTATCGGTCAAAATCTTGTTAACGTCATGATAAGTCATACGCTCTGTTGTTTTAATGACACTCTGGAAAATTTCATGATTAACCACTTCACCGGAGCTGTCCATTTCCATTTCACAGGAAAGGGTCAGGCGGTCAACCTGCGGATTAAGGGAACAGATGCCATTGGATAATCTGTGCGGGATCATCGGGATGACCCGGTCCACCAAGTAAACACTTGTCGCCCGTTCTTCCGCTTCCTGATCGATCGGTGTATTCTCGCGCACATAATACGTCACATCGGCAATATGTACTCCGAGCTTATAGTTTCCGTTTTCAAGCTTTGTAACAGTTACCGCATCATCCAGGTCCTTCGCATCAGCGCCGTCAATCGTGACGATTGTCTGGTCGCGGAGATCGCGCCGGTTCTTGATTTCACTTTCATCAATGCTGTCAGGTGTATCATTCGCCTGCTCCAGCACTTCTTTCGGGAATTCCATCGGCAGCCCATGTTTGTGGATGACAGACAGGATATCCACGCCTGGATCATTTTTATGGCCAAGGATCTCAAGGACTTCCCCTTCAGCACTCTTGCGCCCCTCCGGATACGTCGTCAGCTTGACAACGACCTTATGTCCTTCTATTGCCCCTTTAGAAGCTGATTTCGGGATAAAAATATCGCTGGTGAACTTTTTGTCGTCCGGTAGCACAAAGCCGAAATTTTTACTTTCAACATATGTCCCGACAATCTGCTGGACACCTCGTTCGAGAATGCGCACGACCGTCCCTTCACGCCTCTGGCCGGAAGATTCAGAAGAAACCCTTGCAAGGACAATATCGCCATGCATAGCATTATTCGTCTCATTCGGCGGTATAAAGATATCATCAAGGCCGGGCTCTTCAGGAATGACAAAAGCAAAGCCTTTTGCATGGCCGGACAGCTTACCTTTGATCAGATTCATCCTGTCCGGCAGGCCGTAGCGGTTGCTCCGTGTCCGGACAACAAGCCCTTTCTGCTCCATGACCACAAGGGCCTTCACAAAGTCTTTAAAATCGGAAGAATCCTCGATTCCGAATGCCTCTTCCATCTCCTGGACGGTCAGTGGCTTATATGCTTCATCTTTCATAAAGTGGAGAAGCTTATCCACGATTTGCTTAATATTATTTTCCATCTATGCTATCCCTCCTAAATAAAGGATTTAAACAGTCCAATCCAGCGATTCCAGGAACTGATATACATCCTCATGCAGCTGATCCTTTTCCTTGTCCAATGTGATGACGTGGCCGGACTCTTCATACCATTTCAGCTTTTTATTATCATTCTCCACTTCGCTGAAGATGATGTTCGCGCTGTCGGTATTGATCATGGCATCATGACGGGCCTGAGCCACAAAGGTTGGGGAATAGATCATATCCACATGATTCCTCACATCGGCGATCAGCTCCTGCAGCGTTTTAAGTGTCTCCATCGGAGTTTTCCTGAATTCAGCCATTTCCTGTTCAATCTGCTCAGGGGATTTGCCTTCAAGCCTCTTATACTCGCTGGCATAGTGAAGGATGCCCTGATACATGACTTCCTCGCTCTTAATATACATTGGTGCACACATTGGAACGATACCCTTTATAGGAACAGTGTAACCTAATTTCAAGGAAAATACCCCGCCAAGCGAAAGCCCGGCAACTGCAATCTCTTCATAGCCCTGTCCCTTCAGCAGCTCATAGCCTTCCATAACATCCTTCCACCAGTCCTCAGGCCCGGTATGGACCAGCTCTTCAGGCGGCACCCCGTGTCCCTTATACTGTGGCGCATGGCAGGTATACCCCTTGGTCTGCAAAAACCGTCCAAGCATCCTGACATCCGCAGTATTGCCTGTAAAGCCGTGCAAAAGCAGGACAGCCCTTTTTCCGCCTTCAAAGGTAAATGGTTTCGGTGCAACAATCTTCATTTTGAAAACTCCTTTTGCTATGTAAATGATTTCTTTGATAAGTTCAGCTTCCTTATTTTTAGCAAAGCCGCGCCCAACAATCCACTAAAACGGCTTATCGGCAGCTGCAGGAAAAATATTCCGTTTAGCGGCAAATAAAAAACCTGACCTTCTGGGCCAGGCAGCAGCTTTATTATTTTACAAAATAAGCGACAGCAATTGTTAAAACAAAAAACAGTACAGATAACACAATCGTCACACGGTGGAGTATAAGATCAAGCCCGCGCGCCTTTTGCTTGCCGAAAAGCTGCTCGGCACCTCCTGAAATCGCGCCGGAAAGACCCGCACTTTTTCCTGATTGAAGAAGTACAACAACTATAAGAGCAACTGAAACAATAATCAACAGCGTAATTAATAATGTGTACATGAAGTCCACCTCCTGAAACGTACAATCACATTATTCTTAATTTATCATATTTTGGCGGATTGGACAATAGCAATGTTGGTTTGCGGAAGATTGAGCGGGTGTTATTTGAGAAGGGAAAAGACGGTGCCGGATGAATTGGAGCACGTGGAGGAAGGAGCATTGGGTGTGGGGGATTTAGTTAGCAGCTCAAGAAGGAGGACAGGACATGGGGGACGAAATAATTAAATAATACATTTATAAGGAGGAAGATATGATTGTTAAAGAATTAACAGTACCAGAGAGGATTTTAGCCCTGGAAGCTCTGCTGCGCCGGCTGGAGGAAGGGAGTCCTGACTGGCACCGTGTTAAGGAAGATCTTGCGAAACGCTGGGCGGGCTACTATGGTGAATTGTCTTTGGATTATTATTTGCAGATGCTGCCGGAAAAAGAGTATCTGGTACTGCATGATCTGCGGCTCGGCCTGTCCGGGAGCTTTTTTCAAATTGATCTACTTGTCTTGCATGCTCATTTTGCATTAATCCTGGAGGTTAAAAACATACTTGGCACCCTTGTATTCGATAAGCAATTTAGCCAGATGATCCGCACCCAGGATGAAAAAGAAGAAGGCTTCCCCGATCCGATCGCTCAGGCAGAACATCATAAAAAACAGCTGGCCCGCTGGTTTGCGGAACGCAGCATCCCTCTCCCCGTCGAAGCCCTCGTTGTTATCAGCAAACCATCCACTGTCCTAAAAGCGAACTCCCCAGCCATCAGCAGAACGGTCATCCACAGCCATCGCCTCCTTGGGAAGATAGAAGACTCGAGCGGCCGCTATCCACAAGCGCTCCTGGATGCGAGAGAGCTGAGAAAAACCTCTAGATTGTTGATCAAACACCATACACCTGAAAAAATTGATATTTTGTCCAGGATGAGAGTCAGCCCGGAGAATGTGAGGATGGGTGTCCATTGCGGCGGCTGCGGCCATATTCCGGTTATAAGGGTATATGGTACGTGGCTTTGCCCGAAATGCGGGTTGAAGGACAAGTCAGCGCATATCGCAGCTTTGAAGGACTACTTCCTTTTGTTTGGGAAGGAGATTACGAATGGGAGATTTCGGGAGTTTGCGGGGGTGGAATCCGTCCATACAGCTTCAAATATACTAGCAAGCTCAAATTTAGTGGTCTCAGGCAGAGGAAAAGGGCGCAAATACAGCGCACCAGCAGATTGATGGAATGGGTAAAAAGCGTTTATTAGCAACTTTTTCCGTATATTAGCAACTTTTCAAATTTATTAGCAACTTTTTTGTTTTATTAGCAACTTTCAGGATATATTAGCAACTTTTGGATTTTATTAGCAACTAGCCCTGAGCGCGGCCACTAAACTCCAATCAGGTACCATGCATCAGCTCGAAAAACCAAAACCCAAAAAAACACCAGCCCCAAAAGGCTGGTGTCTCCCCCAAAAAAGAATTACTTCTTCAGGTTATAAAAAGATTTCAGTCCATCATATACAGCCAGATCGCCAAGCTCGTCTTCGATGCGAAGAAGCTGGTTGTATTTCGCGATGCGGTCAGTACGGCTCATAGAACCAGTTTTGATTTGGCCTGCGTTTGTTGCAACAGCGATGTCAGCGATTGTGGCATCTTCTGTTTCACCTGAACGGTGGGATACAACTGCAGTGTAGCCTGCGCGCTTAGCCATTTCGATTGCTTCGAAGGTTTCAGTCAGTGTACCGATCTGGTTCACTTTGATCAGGATGGAGTTGCCAACGCCCTGCTCGATACCTTGTGCAAGCTTCTTAGTGTTTGTTACGAAAAGGTCATCTCCGACAAGCTGAACTTTTCCGCCGATGCGGTCAGTCAGAAGCTTGTGGCCTTCCCAGTCGTTTTCATCCAGTCCGTCTTCGATTGAAAGGATTGGGAATTCGTTTACCAGCTCTTCGTAGAAGTTAACCATATCTTCTGAAGATAAGCCAGTGCGGCCTTCGCCTGCAAGGTCGTATTTGCCTGTTTCTTTGTTGTAGAACTCAGAAGAAGCAACGTCCATGCCAAGAAGGATGTCTTTGCCTGGCTCATAGCCGGCACTCTTGATTGCTTCGATGATGACTTCAAGTGCTTCGCGGTTAGAACCAAGGTTTGGAGCGAATCCGCCTTCGTCGCCGACTGCTGTGTTAAGGCCTTTGCCTGAAAGAACTTTCTTAAGCGCGTGGAATACTTCAGCACCCATGCGGATCGCTTCCTTGAAAGTAGGAGCTCCTACAGGAAGGATCATGAATTCCTGGAAGTCAACGTTGTTGTCAGCATGTGATCCGCCGTTGATGATGTTCATCATTGGAGTTGGAAGCTGCTTCGCGTTGAATCCGCCAAGGTAACGGTATAATGGCAGGCCTACAGATTCAGCTGCAGCGTGCGCACAAGCCATGGATACGCCAAGGATTGCGTTAGCGCCCAATTTGCCTTTGTTTTCAGTACCGTCAAGCTCGATCATTGTGCGGTCGATTCCGACCTGGTCAGTTACATCCATGCCGATGATCGCTTCTGAGATCAGGTTGTTTACGTTGTCCACTGCGTTTTGAACACCTTTTCCAAGGTAGCGGGACTTGTCGCCGTCGCGAAGCTCAACTGCTTCGTGCTCGCCTGTTGATGCTCCTGAAGGAACGATTGCTCTTCCGAAGAATCCTGATTCTGTTAATACTTCTACTTCAACTGTTGGGTTACCGCGGGAATCTAATACTTCGCGGGCATATACGTGCTGGATAAATGGCATAGTAAAATCTCTCCTTAAAATGGGATTATTTTTTTAAAATCGTTGTGCCGGTCATTTCTACCGGCTTGTCAACTCCGAGCAGGTCAAGCATGGTTGGGGCAAGATCAGCAAGGATTCCGTCCTCGCGCAGCTCATCCCCTTCTTTTGTTACGATGACAGGCACCGGATTAGTGGTGTGTGCTGTCATTGGATTGCCTTCAAGGGTGACAACTTCGTCTGCATTTCCGTGGTCAGCTGTGATGATGGCATGACCGCCTTTTTGAATGATCAGGTCAACAATGCGGCCAAGGCATTCATCCACAGTTTCGATTGCTTTCACTGTCGGCTCGAGCATTCCGGAGTGCCCGACCATATCAGGATTAGCAAAGTTCAGGATGATAGCATCAAAGTTATCTGCTTCTATTTCTTTCACGAGGGCATCGGTTACTTCATATGCACTCATTTCAGGCTGAAGATCATAGGTTGCCACTTTTGGCGAATTGATGAGGATCCGTTCTTCGCCTGGGAATTTCTCTTCACGCCCGCCGCTCATAAAGAATGTTACGTGCGGGTATTTCTCAGTTTCAGCGATGCGCAGCTGTTTAAGATTGTTCTGGGCCAAAACCTCGCCGACCGTGTTGTCCAGGTTGTTTGGCTTGAACGCTACATAGCCGTCAACGGTTTCGCTGAAGTGGGTGAAGCAGACAAAGTGCAGATTCTGCGGGTGCCCTGGGCCCCTGTCAAAGGATCTGAAATCTTTGTTTGTGAATGTATTGGAAATCTGGATCGCACGGTCAGGGCGGAAGTTGTAGAAAATGACAGAGTCATTGTCTTCAATGGTTGCCACCGGTTCTCCGTTTTCCCTTGTAATCACGGATGGAATGACGAACTCGTCAAAGATTCCGTTTTTGTAGTTGTCTTCGACAAGATCAAGCGGATCGGAATAAGATGGTCCATCTCCGTACACCATCGCACGGTAGGATTTCTCCACACGGTCCCAGCGCTTGTCGCGGTCCATGGAATAGTAGCGCCCTGAGATGGTCGCAAATTCGCCTACTCCATATTCCTTGATTTTTTCCTGTGCTTCTTTGATATATTTCTCGGCTGTTTTCGGACCGACGTCTCGGCCGTCAAGGAAACCGTGGATATATACCTTTTTTAGTCCCTCATCAGCTGCAAGCTTCAGCAGGGCGTACAGGTGGTGGATATGGCTGTGGACACCGCCGTCGGACAAAAGGCCAAACAGATGGAGAGCTTTATCGTTCTCCTTCGCATGGTTAATTGCGTCTAAAAAGGTTTGATTCTTTTCAAACTCGCCTTCACGGATGGCCACATTCACCCTTGTCAGGCTCTGGTAGACGATCCTTCCGGCACCGATATTCAGGTGTCCTACTTCCGAGTTCCCCATCTGCCCTTCAGGAAGGCCGACTGCTTCTCCGCTTGCCTGCAGGGTAGAGTGGGGATATTTGTTCCAATAACGCTCAAAGTTCGGTTTGTTCGCTTGAGCAACTGCGTTTCCCATCCGTTCACCGCGCAGGGCGAATCCGTCCAGGATAATCAGTGCTACTGGGGATTTACTCATTCTTGCCTGCCTCCAGTAATTGAAGGAATGAGTTCGGCTCAAGGCTCGCCCCTCCGACCAGTGCACCATCGATATCAGGCTGGGCCATGTATTCTTTGATGTTTTCCGGCTTAACGCTTCCGCCGTACTGGATGCGGACTGCCTCAGCTGCCGCAGTTGAGAACTCCTCGCCTACCACCTGGCGGATATGGGCGCAAACTTCGTTTGCATCCGCAGAAGTGGAAGATTTGCCTGTCCCGATTGCCCAGATAGGCTCATAAGCGATAACAGTCTGCTTCACCTGGTCTTCTGTCAGGCCGGCAAGGGCTTTTTTCACCTGGCTGCCGACGATTTCAGTTGTTTCGCCGTTTTCGCGCTGTTCGAGCGATTCGCCGACACAAACAATCGGTGTCAGGTTGTAGTTGAACGCAGCCAAAGTCTTTTTGTTAACAGCTTCGTCTGTTTCGTTGAACATTTCACGGCGCTCTGAGTGACCAAGCACTACATAAGATACACCAATGTCCTGAAGGGCTTTCGGGCTGATTTCGCCTGTGAAAGCACCGCTTTCTTCAAAGTGCATATTTTGGGCGCCGATTGCGACGTCATGGCCTTCTGCACTTTCAACAAGTCGCTCTAAGAATAAAGCTGGAGCACAAACGACTGTATCAACATCTTCCTTTGAAGGTACAAGGCCGTTGATTTCCTCTAAGAAGCTTTTCGCTTCAGGCAGGGTTTTATGCATTTTCCAGTTGCCTGCAATAATTGATTTACGCATTCCGGCACATCCTTTCAACTCTTTTGCTTATTTATCATTTAAAGCCGTTACACCAGGAAGCTCTTTTCCTTCGATGAATTCGAGGGAAGCGCCGCCGCCTGTTGAGATATGGCTCATTTTATCAGCAAGATCAAACTTTTCGACTGCAGCCGCAGAGTCTCCGCCGCCGATTACCGAATATGTATCCTGGGATTCAGCAAGGGCTTCGGCTACTGCTTTCGTTCCGCCTGCAAATGCATTCAGTTCAAACACACCCATAGGGCCGTTCCAGATGACAAGCTTGCTTGATTTGATGACATCCTGATAGATGGCACGTGTCTTCGGACCGATATCAAGCGCTTCCCAGTCTGAAGGGATTTCTTCAATGGAAACTTCTTTAATATTGGCATCCTCGGAGAAATCATCCGCAACAAGCACATCGACAGGCATATAGAATTTAACGCCTTTTTCCTCTGCCTTTTTCATGAACGAATCGGCAAGATCGATTTTGTCTTCTTCAAGAAGGGATTTCCCGATTTCATGGCCTTGTGCTTTAACGAACGTATAAGCAAGACCTCCGCCGATGATCAGATTATCTACCTTATCAAGCAGGTTTTCGATAACACCGATTTTGTCCTTTACCTTCGCTCCGCCGACAATTGCCGTAAACGGGCGCTCCGGATTGGACATCGCTTTTCCAAGAACGTCCAGTTCCTTTTCCATCAGCAGGCCGGAAACAGCCGGAAGATGGTGTGCAATGCCTTCAGTTGAAGCATGGGCACGGTGGGCAGCGCCGAATGCGTCATTTACATACACATCCGCAAGTTCTGCAAACGCCTTTGCCAGCTCAGGATCATTCTTTTCCTCACCAGGGTAGAAGCGGACGTTTTCAAGAAGGAGCACATCGCCCTCAGCCATTTCGGAAACCAACCCTTGTACAGCTTCACCGTAGGCTTCGTCTGCTTTCTTTACAACCTTGCCCAACAGCTCTGATAAGCGCTTGGCAACTGGTGTAAGGCGCAGTTCTTCTACTGCCTGGCCTTTTGGACGGCCAAGGTGGCTTGCAAGGATGACTTTAGCTCCCTGTTCAGTCAAGTACTGAATGGTAGGAAGAGCTGCTGTGATGCGAGTTTCGTCCGTAATAGAGCCATCTTTCATCGGCACGTTAAAGTCCACACGGCAAAAAACGCGTTTACCTTTTAAATCAATGTCTTTTACGCTTTTTTTGTTCACGGCAAAGGACCTCCCAGTTTCTGATAGTGTTCAAAAGAAAAGGGAGAGGGAATTGTTTCCCGCTCCCCTTTTCCCCATCATTATAGATGTTCGCTATTTTTTTATCCAATAAAACAGGGTTTTAAAGGAAAGCTTCGGTTCCCGGAGTTCATACAGGACCAAACAATAGCTTATTTATTGTTTTAAATCGTGCCTATTAAAGGCCTTGCTTTGCAATGTAGTCTACAAGGTCTACAACGCGGTTAGAGTAGCCTGATTCGTTGTCATACCAAGAGATTACTTTTACCATGCTGCCTTCCATAACCATTGTTGACAATGCATCAATAGTAGAAGAAGCAGGGCTTCCGTTGTAGTCGCTTGATACAAGCGGCTCTTCGCTGTAAGCAAGGATTCCTTTAAGGTCGCCTTCTGAAGCTGCTTTGAATGCTGCGTTGATTTCTTCAGCTGTTACGTCTTTGTCAAGCTCAGCAACAAGGTCAACAAGAGAAACGTTTGGAGTTGGAACACGCATAGCTCCGCCGTTCAGCTTGCCTTTCAGTTCAGGCAATACAAGGGAAACTGCTTTTGCAGCACCAGTTGTAGTTGGGATGATGTTTTCAGCAGCTGCACGCGCACGACGGTAGTCTTTGTGCGGAAGGTCAAGGATTTGCTGATCATTTGTGTATGAGTGAACAGTAGTCATCATACCGCGCTTGATGCCGAACTTGTCGTTCAATACTTTAGCGAATGGCGCTAAGCAGTTTGTTGTACAAGATGCATTTGAGATAACGTGGTGGCTTCCTGCATCATATTTGTCATGGTTAACACCCATAACGATTGTGATATCTTCGTCAGAAGCTGGAGCTGAGATGATAACCTTCTTCGCGCCTGCTTCTAAGTGTTTAGCTGCATCGTCGCGCTTTGTGAAGCGTCCAGTAGATTCTACTACTACTTCAACGCCAAGGTCTCCCCATCCAAGCTGAGCAGGATCGCGCTCTGCAAGAACCTTCACTCTTTGGCCGCCTACTACCAGGAAATCTCCGTCTACAGAAACTTCTTCGTTAAGTGTGCCGTGAACTGTGTCATATTTTAAAAGGTGTGCAAGCATGTTTGCATCTGTAAGGTCGTTTACCGCTACAACTTCTACTTCTGAGTTCTTAAGTGCTGCGCGGAATACGTTGCGCCCGATTCTTCCAAATCCATTAATACCAACTTTAACTGCCATGTTAATATTTCCTCCTTTAGATAGTAGGGATATTTGTTAGTTTTATATTAAAGGGGATTACCCTTTTAACAACTGTTTTGCTGCGCCTTCATCCGTGATCAGGATCGTTGAGGACGGCGCCTGTTTCATATAGGCCCTTATTGCCTTTGCCTTCGAAGACCCTCCGGCAACTGCAATAACATGTTCGATATCTGCCAGGTCTTTGAGCTGAAGCCCTATGGTCTGCACTTTATGGACCACTTCGCCCGCTTCATCGAAATAATAGCCGAATGCTTCTCCTACTGCTTTCCGCTCCTGAATCTTCAATAAGTCCTCCGGTGTCGTTTTACGGCGCTCCGCCATTGTTATAGCGTCTCCAATTCCATGTAAAACCATTCCAGCGGATTGTATCAGATTCAATACTTCATTAATAACGGGTTCCTTCATGATTGTCTCGTACATCGTCTTGCTTACCTGATCCGGGACATGAAGGAATTTGTGGCGGGAGGCTGTGTGCTCCGCCATCATGGCGCAGATGGTATTCGCCTGGTTTTTGACCTCCTCGCCGATGCCGCCCCGTGCAGGGACGAACAGCAATTCGTCGTCAAAGAGATTGGGCGTCAGCATCTCCGCCACGGCCGCCATGGTCGATCCGCCCGTTACAGCAACGGTATTCTTCCCTTTAAGCCTCTGTTTCATACTGGCCGCACAGGCCCTGCCAAGCTCGCTTTTCACCCATGGTGATTCATCGCTGTTGCCGGCAACCACAATCACCTGCCGGACGCCAAGGACTTCTTTCAGCCTTGCTTCCAGTATGTCTATACCCGTTATGTCTCTCATTATGCTTTCAAGTCTTTCCAGTAAATCCTTGCCTTCGGCTGTCAGGTTCATACCTGAACTTGCTACAGAGATAAGATTTTGATTCTTTAGGAAATCAACCTCGCTTCTAAGCACTCTTTCCGTTGATCCAAGGCTCACTGCCAGACTTCTTCGGCCCACCGGCTGCATAAAACCTATGTACTGAAGAATTTGGTAGCGTTTTTGCATAACAGTAAGTAAATCAGGCAATAATCTTTTTTGTATATCGATCAATGAGTCCATCGCATGCCCCTTTTTTAGAAGTATTCCACATAGGAACGTTCTAACGTGGTCAATTTCTGTCCCGCATAGACATATTATGTCCCGCTTGAACCAAAAAAAATCACCCCTGTTACAATTACATTCTAGCAGGAGTGATTTGCGAATTCAACTGATTAGAACCGGTTTTTTGCTGTAAGCGCTTCATATAGCGTAAATTGATCAATCCGCCCAAACTGGACCTCTTCCCCATCCAGTTCCACGACCGGAATCATAAGCCCGTACCGTTCAGTCAGATCATCGCTGGCGGTGATATCCACTTCCTCAAGCTCAAATTCATGCTCTGCTTGAAGATCCAGGATTAATTTTTTTGCATTATCGCACAAATGGCAGCCTTCTCTTGTATATAATCGCATCTGTCGATCTTTCACTATACTTCCTTCTTTCTTCATTCATATCTTTTGCGTTTCGCTGAAGAGGGGATGCCCAGCTGGTCCCTGTATTTGGCGACCGTCCGCCTGGAAATGACGATAGCATCCCCCTTCTCCAGTATGCTCATGATCTCCGAGTCAGAAAGAGGCTTCAGTTTATCCTCAGCTTCTACCATGGCAGCAATCTTCTTCTTCACACTTGCTGACGAAGCACCATCGGCACCGGTAGTCTTTACCGCGCTTGTAAAAAAGGTCTTCAGCTCAAATGTGCCAAAAGGAGTCTGGACATACTTTTCGCGGACCGTCCGGCTTACTGTCGACTCATGGATTTCCAATTCATCCGCGATTTCTTTCATTGTCATCGGTCTCAGCTTTGCAGGCCCTTCAATGAAAAAATCCTGCTGTTTTTCTACCAGCTTCATTGTAACCTTTTTAATCGTATCTTTCCTTTGTTCCAAACTGCGGACAATCCAATTATAGTCCTGCGACCGGTCCTGGAGGTATTTCCTGACCTCTTTGTCGCCAGTGCTTTTAAAGCTTTCATAATACTGGCTGTTAAAGCTGACTTTTGGGAGCAGCTCATCCTGGACGGTTATCAGGAAAGAGCTGCCGTCCCAGCTGACAGCCACATCAGGAACAATATAGCCTGCACTTTCTTTTGAAAAAGCCGCTGCAGGCCTTGGATTGAGCGTTCTGACTAAATCGGAGACACGCTGGATATCCTTCAGCTCCACACCAAGGAGCGAAGCCAGCTGCTTCCACTTTTTATCGGCGAACCATTCGAAATGCTCTTCCATGATCACTTCAGCGAGATCATCCGGGCGCAAAAGCCGCTGCACCTGCAAAAGGAGGCATTCCTGCAGTGTCCGCGCCCCAATGCCCGCCGGCTCCAGAAGCTGAAGCTCTGCGAGTGCTTCAGCTGCATCGCCTTCACTGACGCAGAGCTCATCCGCAATTTCTGTGACACTTTCACGCAAGTAACCGTTTTCATCTATACTTTTAATAATCCTTCTGATGATCTTGTCCATCAGAGGAGATATATATTTAATTTCAAGCTGTGAGATCAAATAATCCTCAAGCAGATTGTCTTTTGCCCTGATCTGCTCGATCCACGATCTGTCATCCTTTTTCAGCTTGCTGCTTGCACCTCTGACTCTGTCGCGGCGCGGATCCATCGCCCTTACATTTTCTGTCTCTATCTGCATAAGGGGATTTTCAAGCGCCCTGCTCTCCAAAAAGGCCGTAAGCTCAAGCGCAGAATATTGAAGGAGCGCAATCGCCTGGGACAACTCCTGTGTCATCGCCAATTTAAGCGACTGCTGCTGAAATAAACCTGCATTCATGTTCATTGCACATTCCCCCTTCTTCTATTTTACATGATGGAAGGGGAATGGTGAATGGGAATATATATAAAGAAAGCAGAAGCTTTTCGCATTCCGGACTATGGCAGGTGATTCCATGATGTTCATCCCGCGAAGCTGTAAAGCATCTTTCAAACGAAAAAAAGCCTCCAGCCCTATAACAGGCAGGAGGCTTTTGGTACGCCCTCGGCAGGAATCGAACCCACATCTCAAGAACCGGAATCTTACGTGCTATCCGTTGCACCACGAGGGCAAATCATACAAGTCTTCTATAAGACACTAGTATATAATACTAAAGCCGGCCGCTTTTTGTCAATGGTTAAACAATAATTGACTATAGCGGCCGATTTTATTTAAAGTTTTTCTCGATATACTTCTGTTCCTCTTTTTCGCTCAGGAGTCCTTTGGCTTCCCCGACAGTACCGCCCTGGAGCTTCCAGATGCTGTTATGGTCCCTGGCTGCAGACGAAAAGTCGCCCTCACTCCATCTTTTAAGGATATCCAGGTATAAATCTGAATGCTGGTAGTTCATTTCATTGGCTTCCACCACATAGATCAGCCTGCTGATCCTGTCAGGAGTGATCTGCAGTGCGCCCCATTTATTTTCCGCTTTCACCTTTTGATGGCTCATGTCATGGATGGCCTGCTGTACAGCTGATTCTTCCATATTGCCCGGGAACAGCTTTTTCAAGTCCTTTTCCCCTTTGGACGAAGCTGACCTTTCTTCCGCAGCCCGTTCTCCCTTTCCTAGTGAAGTATAATTATAGGCAGCATATCCGGCCAGTGCCAGGATGATCAGGCCCAGCCCTGCAAGCCGCAGCTTATTATGAAAAAATGATTTCTTTTTTTTAGACAAAATCGCAGCCTCCAGCATTAATTTACATGCCCGTATCCCCACTTCAATTTTCAGCTTCCTTTGTTTAAAAATAGAAGAGGTGGGTATGATGGTTATGGATAAGGAAATTTTTATCAATGCAATTATTATACCGCATTAAGCAGGTATATCCTGCTAAAGAGAGAATAAAATGATTGCAGCATATATTGGATTTCCATAAGCGATTTGTTTGACCTTTATTGACCATCAGTGTATCATAATGATTACATACAGAACCCAAAATATTTCTTCTTATGGAAGAACATGCTTTAATCCGTTGTATGTTGGATCTTTATCTTGAAGGAGGAACTGACAAATGAATTTAATCCCTACAGTTATTGAACAGACAAACAGGGGCGAGCGCGCATACGATATTTATTCACGCCTTCTGAAAGACCGCATCATCATGCTTGGTAGTGCGATCGATGATAATGTGTCAAACTCCATTGTAGCTCAGCTGCTATTCCTGGAAGCAGAAAACCCTGAAAAGGATATCACTTTGTACATCAACAGCCCTGGCGGCAGCATCACTGCCGGTATGGCGATTTATGATACGATGCAGTACATCCGTCCGAAGGTTTCCACAGTCTGCATCGGGATGGCCGCTTCCATGGGTGCATTCCTTCTGGCAGCAGGCGAGAAAGGCAAGCGTTTTGCCCTTCCAAACAGTGAAGTCATGATCCATCAGCCGCTGGGCGGAGCTCAGGGCCAGGCAACAGAAATCGAAATTGCCGCAAAGCGCATTCTTTTCCTTCGCGAAAAGCTGAACCAAATCCTTTCAGAACGCACAGGCCAGCCGCTTGAAGTGATCGCTAAGGATACTGACCGCGACAACTTCATGACAGCTGAGAGAGCATTGGAATACGGCCTGATCGACCAGATCATCAGCCGCAATGTCCTGGAAGAAAAGAAAGACAAGTAAAGAGAGCAAGAGGGCTGACAGGTTCAGCCCTCTTTTTTATGGTTAAAGAGATTATGGTGTTAAACAAAGAAAAAGCGCCCTGCACAAATGCTCAGGGTGCCTTTTCAGTTTTTTTCAGCTTTCCTGCTGGATATATTGCGAAAGCTCTTCGAGTGCTTCCTCTTCATCACTTCCATCAGCCACCAGGTTTACAACAGAGCCGGTGCTGACTGCAAGGCTCATAAGGCCCATGATGCTCTTCGCATTGACCTTCTTTCCGTCCTTCTCCAAAAAGATATCTGAAGAAAAGCGGTTTGCTTCCTGGACAAACAGGGCGGCAGGTCGGGCCTGCAGGCCGGTCCGCAGCTTTACTTCCACTTGTTTTTCAACCATTTCTCTCTAACCTCCCATATTATCTTATTTCTAATTGCCTGTTATGGATTCACCTAAACGCAGTTTTTCTGCTATTTCATCTATTTTTCTAAGTCGGTGATTAATGCCTGATTTGCTGATATGGCTGCCTGACACCATCTCCCCAAGCTCCTTCAGGGTTACATCCTGATAGGCTACCCGAAGCTCTGCAATTTCCCTGAGCTTTTCCGGGAGTATATCAAGGCCGACAGTATCCTTGATATAACGGATATTCTCGACCTGCCTGAGAGCCGCGCCGATTGTTTTATTAAGATTGGCGGTCTCGCAGTTTACAAGCCTGTTCACCGAGTTCCTCATATCCCTGACAATCCGGATATCCTCAAAGCGCAGCAGCGCTCCGTGGGCACCGATGATGTTCAGGAATTCGGTGATCTTCTCGGCTTCCTTCAAATACGTGATATAGCCTTTTTTTCTTTCAAGTGTCTTGCTGTTCAATCCAAATGTATTCATTAATTCACACAAAGAATCATTATGCTCTTTGTATAGTGAAAAAATTTCCAAGTGATAAGATGATGTTTCAGGGTTGTTCACCGAGCCGCCGGCAAGGAAGGCGCCGCGCAGATAGGAGCGCTTGCAGCATTTCTTTTTCACAAGCTCCTCTGAAATATCATGGGTAAAATCAAATCCCTCTTTCAGGATCTTCAGGTCGGCGAGTATTTCCTGCGCCTGCTGCGCCAGTCTTACAATATAGACATTATTCTTTTTCAGGCGCATCTTTTTTCGTACAAGCAGCTCCACTTGAACGGTGTAATTCTTTTTCGTCAGTGTATAAATTCTTCTCGCTATGGCGGCATTCTCTGTCTGGATATCCACAATTAGTTTCCGGCTGGAAAAAGAGAGTGATCCGTTCATCCGAATAAGCGCTGATAATTCAGCCTTGCCGCAGCAGTCTTTAACTTCAAGGTTGGTTAGTTCCTTTTTCGTTTCCGAAGCGAAAGACATACCTTCACCCCCCCGCCCAGACAAACGCTTGCACATTTATATTTACGCTTTATATCGCTTGCTGGTTTCATTTATTAGTAAAGAAAATAAAATATCTGCTACTTCCTGTGTATCATGGCGGATAACGCCGCCGTCCAGGCTGACGATTTCGCCGTGGACAACCTCGAGGCCCAGCCCCTGCAGGTTGGCCACATCATAATGGACAGGCTTGGCCAGCTCCTCGCTGTACCGCTCCTGTACTTTTTCCGGAATATCTTCCTTATTGACAAGGATCGTATTGATAAAAGAACAGTTCATATGGTCATATATGGCCTTTACATGATCGCTCGCCGTAAAATCAAGCGTCTCCCCTGCCTGCGTCATCAGATTGCAGATATAGACCTTTTTGGCCTTCGCATTGCAGACCTCTCTTCCCAGGTTCGGAACAAGGAGGTTTGGAAGTATGCTTGTATAAAGGCTGCCAGGTCCGATGATGATCAGATCCGCCTGCCTGATGGCCTGGATGGTCTCCGGCAGGGCATTGACATCCTCAGGGCTCAGGAAGACTTTTTTAATTTTTTTCCCTGAGTATGGAATCTTGGATTCTCCTGAAACAATTGTCCCATCCTCCATCTCAGCATGGAGGACGACACTCTGGTCTGCAGCCGGGAGAACCTTTCCCCTAACATTGAGGACCTTGCTCATTTCCTGGATGGCATGAGTGAAATTGCCTGTGATCGAGGTCATGGCAGCAAGGATCAGGTTGCCGAGTGAATGGCCGGAAAGCTCATTCGCGGTGCTGAACCTGTGCTGGAACATTTCCTCGATGAGCGGCTCCACATCAGACAGTGCAGCTAAAACATTCCGAATATCCCCAGGGGGAGGAATCTGCAGTTCATTCCGGAGGCGGCCCGAGCTCCCGCCATCATCAGCCACCGTCACGATGGCTGTGATATCTGCAGGATGCTTCTTCAAACCGCGCAGGAGGACCGGGAGCCCTGTGCCTCCCCCTATGATGACGATTCTAGGCTGTTCTGTACCTGTCATGTTGTTTTATCCTTTCTCCTCTCGATATCGCGATGAGTGATATGTGTATGGTAATCCGCTTCATAAAAGCGGGCAATATACTCAGCTAGGGCTACAGAACGGTGCTGGCCGCCTGTGCAGCCAATCGCGATCACCAGCTGGGCCTTGCCCTCGCGCTTATAGTGAGGGAGCATGAAGCTCAGCAGATCTGTAACCTTTTCGAGAAATTTATTGGTTTCATTCCATTTCAGTACATATGTCGACACATCTTCGTCCAAGCCGGTTTTCGGCCTCATGCTCTCGATGTAATGGGGATTCGGCAGAAATCGTACATCAAACACAAGATCTGCGTCTATCGGCAGGCCATGCTTAAAGCCAAATGACATTACATTGACGGTAAACGTCGTCTTCCGGTTGACTGAAAACTGATCAAGGATTTTTTCCCTCAGCTCCCGCGGCTTCATGTTTGATGTTTTATATATCAGCTGGGCCCTCCCCTTCAGCTCCTCCAGAAGCTCCCTTTCAAGCTTGATGCCTTCAAGAGGCAAACCTGACGGAGCAAGGGGATGGGAACGACGCGTTTCCTTGTAGCGCCTGACCAATGTAGAGTCATCCGCATCCAGATACAAAATCTGCGGAGCCACCCATGAAGTTTCGGCCAAATCGTCCAGCGCCTTGAATAGATGATCAAAGAACTCCCTGCCGCGAAGGTCCATGACCAGTGCAACCTTATTCATCTTATTCCCTGATTCCTTCATCAGTTCAAGAAATTTCGGAAGCAGAGTCGGAGGCAGGTTATCCACACAGAAAAAGCCAAGATCCTCAAAACTCTGGATCGCCACTGTTTTCCCTGCTCCCGACATCCCAGTTATTATGACCATTTGTGTATCAGTCGCCGCACCGCTGCTCATTCCTATTCTCCCCCTGTAATCTATATTATTTAACTCGGGTCCAGCCGGTAGCTTAGAAGCTCGAAATTCGGCGTATACGTAAACGTCCCGTAAATAATTCCATTTCCATGAATCATATATTCAAGAATGTGATAATCGCCGGCAGCCATCGGCAGATTCTTAATATCATCAAAATCATGCCAGGCCAGCTTCCCTTCCTCCGACTCATCCAGATTGATGCCATCAGACTCCCGTGCAAGGAAAGTAAACATCATCCATTCAGAAAGCACCTTATCCCCGTCTTTCATAATGAAGGTAAAGATCCCCTTCAAGCCCGGGTTTCTTAAGTATATGCCTGTCTCCTCGCGGAATTCCCTGATGCAGGAATCCCGGACTGATTCACCCGGCTCCATCTTTCCTCCGGGCGCTACCCACCAGCCACGTCTCGGTTTTTGTAAAAGCAATACTTGATTTTCCTTCAACAGCACACAATTCGTGACCCGCTGCAACAGCCTCACCTCAGCATTTCCTTCTCATGACCGCCGTACAGGCAGTCCTGTCGAATATATTCTTTTCATTATACTATTTTTGTCATGCAGCCACAATGAAATGAAAAAATGAAATGTGGAGGCGGCTCGCCCAGAGCCGACAAGCATAAGACGCAAAAGAATAAAAGGCGTTCTTTGCCTTTAATTCTTTTGTGGCTTATGACTCGAGGCTCTAGCCGCCGGAGCTGGACAAATTGAAATGCAAAGGCGTCTTGCCTTCGCCCCAAAAAAAAGAGCACAGGCTATGTAGGCCTGTGCTGCACAAAGGATTATATCTTAAAAGGGGGTCAATTTCTATTCCTATATTACCCGATGTTTATTGCACTACTGTTACAGTACGATTAAAACAAAATGACTTTTTAAAATTCTGGTAAAAAGCTGCCCAAAACCCTTATATATTGCGGCTTTTGGCCTATTACCCCAGCTGGATGGAAGCGGCATCTTTATTACTTTTCCCTCTTAAAAAATCTTATCTGCCCTGACAGTGAATGAAAAAAACGTCCATCTTCGGAATGGACGTTTTTTCAATCAATATTAAGCTTTCGCCTTTAAAGATTCCATCAATTCTTCCACAAAGTGCTGGGCACTTTGTGCGGCAATACTGCCATCGCCTGTTGCTGTCACGATCTGGCGAAGCATTTTCTCACGGATATCTCCGGCAGCGAAAATGCCGGGAACCTTCGTTTCCATGCGTTCGTTCGTTTCGATATAGCCGTTCTCATTGGTGATGCCAAGGCTTTGGAAAGGTTTGGACAATGGCACCATGCCAATGTAGATGAATACGCCATCTGCCTTGAATTCGCGCTCTTCCCCATTTTCAGTAGAAACAAGCGTGACGCTTCCTACCTTGCCTTCGCTCTCGTTGATTTCTTTAACTGTAGAGTTCCAGATGAAATCAACCTTCTCGTTGTCAAACGCGCGCTGCTGAAGGATTGCCTGTGCGCGCAGCTCGTCGCGGCGGTGGACGATGGTTACTTTTTCCGCGAAACGGGTCAGGTAGACGCCCTCCTCGACAGCAGAATCTCCTCCGCCGACAACAACAAGCTCTTTGCCTTTGAAGAACGCGCCATCACAGACAGCACAATATGATACACCGCGGCCGCCGAGTTCTTTTTCACCCGGAACACCGATTTTTTTATATTCAGCACCCGTTGTAATGATTACAGCACGGGCTTTATATTGTTTTGATCCTGCAACCACGGTTTTGTATTCTTCACCGTCGATGATTTCTTTGATATCGCCATATGCATATTCGGCGCCGAATTTCTTGGCGTGGTCGAACATTTTAGTAGACAGGTCAGGGCCCAGGATATGATCGAAACCAGGATAGTTTTCGACTTCTTCTGTGTTGGCCATTTGCCCTCCCGGTACGCCGCGTTCAATCATCAATGTAGACAGGTTGGCACGGGATGTATACACAGCAGCTGTCATTCCGGCCGGTCCTGCGCCAGCGATGATGACATCATAAATTTTTTCTTCTGTCATCTTGCTCCACTCCTTCACTAGGACTTGCTGATTCCCCCTGAGAAATGCTTTTTCTATAGTCATATTACCGCTCTGAAAAAATTGCCTTTACCGCCTCGGCGGGCAGAAGAGACTGATGGAGCAGTGTATTTATTCCCAAGAAAAACAGCGGTTGTTTCAGTAGTATTTCCTTACTAACCATATCCTATAAAACAATAAGGTTACAGTCCAAGAATCTGCTCATTTCAGAAAGCTGCTGACTGATTTTACATACTTTTGCAGCGTGGAAGCAGAAAGTCCGTACTGTGCTGCGACGCTTTGCTGCGAGACTTTTTCACTGCGCTGCTTTCTCCAGACATATTCCACGGCACCGGCCCATGCTTTTGCATTCCTGGCAAGGAGCCCCTGGTCTTCGGCTTCATTGAAGACAGTAAACCATGCCAGGTACAATCCGGCTTCAACCGTTCCGATCGGCTTGTGGTGTTTGTATAAGAGCTCTGCCGTTTCATGGGCAATATTCACACTGTTTTTTTCTGGAGCGCCCTTTTCAATCAATGATGCATATTCTCTGTCAACGCTTGTGAATTTCGGATTCTGCTTAACATCCTTGCTTGCAAGGATCTCATCTTTGCTGCCTGATTTTGAAGCAAGGAAAAGAGCAAATAAGCGTTCCTCCGCATATTCACTGTTCATTTTTTTATAGATGGAATCCAGATGGTCCTCGAAACCCGCTGTTTCCGGCTTATCTTCATTCCATGGTTCAAGGCCCGCCTTCTCAGGGCTGTATTCCAGCACCCGTTTCCAGAAGTTCCTGGCCTGGTCCTCTTTCCCCGTAAAGTAGGAAGAATAAGAAAGCCAGTAATAAAAGGCGCCATCCCCCTCGTAGCCTGACTTGTGAAGCTTGCGCAGCCACTTGTAGGCAGGCTCATATTCACCGACAAGCGCGAAGGTGGCCCCCAGCTTGAACTGGTGATCAATCAAAAGCGGCTGAATTTTTTTCAGCGTTTCAATTAAAGCCTTTACCTCTTCAAGATCATGCTGATAGTAGGCAAACACAAGCTTATTGCAGAGCGCATGAAGATTGCCCTGGTTGCGTACAAGCACCTCGTCAAGGATATCGTTCGCCTTGTTCACTTCTCCCAGGTAAAAATGGGCAAGCGCCAGGTTATTGTAGGCTGACCAATATTCCGGATAATCCTCAATCACCGTGCTCAAAATTTCCACCGCTTTCGGGAAATGCCCTGATTCTAGAAGCTCTCTTGCCTGCTCCTGCTTGGTGATCAGGTCGTCCTGCTCATACAGCTCTTCATCCAGATCTTCTGCTTCCAGTGTCAAAAGTTCCAAAAGATCTTCCGTATCCTCAATGAACTCTCCATCAGGCTCGAGCTCCAAATACGTATTGGCATGCTGGTAAGCATCCTTGAAGAATCCCAGGTGGGCATAATTATTGGCAAGGAAGTAATGGCATTCAGCCATTTCCTCGTCAAGCTCCTCCAGGACAAGATGCAGCAGCTTATTCGACTTCTGGTATTCATTCAATTCTGTATACACGATCGCCAGCTGGCAGGCAATCATCGGCTCGCCCGGCTCCAGCTGCATCGCACGCTGCAGATATTTGCTAGCTTTATGAAAATCCCGGCGGTGAAAGGATTTGATCCCTTTTGAAAAATAATACTCGCCAGTCGGGATGAATGTAAGTAGTTTCCCCATCGGTTGTCTTGCTTTTGAGTCTTTGCTCATGTAATCCCTCATCTCTAGGCAGCAGGCCAATCACTCGCACACCTGCGCCAGCCTTAACTACAGTAGTATATCACATGTGCAAGCCGCCGGAGAAGAGCAGAATGAGATTAGTATTTTTCGGTAAACAGAATTGTGGCCATGAGTTTAAAAGCGTATCTGCAGGTGGAGTTTTCCTGCCCATCATGGCATTCAGTTGGTTTGCCTAAGGCACTTCCGGAGGTTCTTGAGGAAATTTCTTGGATTCTTTCACAATATCTGCGGAATTTCCGCACTGTTCTGCTTAACCTAAGCATGTTACAGCATAATTCTGCCGTGATTCTACCTAGAACAGCCGTTATTCAACCCTGATCCCGCATGATTCACCCTAGTTTTTTTGTTATTCACCCCAGTTTCCGCATGATTCACCCCTTCTTACATTTTTCACCACAATTCACCAAAAAGAGGCCAGCTTAAGCGTGCTGCCCTCCTCAAAAATCAACCTTTTTCATGCCGCTCTTTCAGCACACCAAGCACTTCCTCGAATGGCAGCTTCTGCTCGCGCAATAGGACGAGCAGGTGGTAAAGCAGATCGGCGCTTTCCCATTTGAGCTCTTCCTGGTCGCGGTTTTTTGCCGCGATGATGACCTCTGCGGATTCCTCGCCAACCTTTTTCAGGATTTTATCCACACCTTTTTCAAACAGATAGGTTGTGTAGGCCCCTTCCGGACGCTCTTTTTCCCGCTGCTCAATTACCCGCTCCAGATCGGCAAGGATGCTGTAGCTGTCCTGTATACCTTCTGCCAATCCTTCTGATTGATAGACCGTTTCATTAAAGCAGCTGACGGCACCTGTATGGCATGCAGGCCCGGCTGGCTCAACAAGCACGACGAGGGCATCTTGGTCGCAGTCATATTTGATTTCAGCGATCCTCTGCGTATTTCCGCTGGTTGCTCCTTTATGCCACAGCTCCTGGCGTGATCTGCTGTAGAACCATGTTTCGCCGCTTTCAATGGAAAGAGACAGTGATTCACTGTTCATATAGGCCAGAGTTAATACTTCCTTCGTTTTCCGGTCCTGGACCACCGCCGGAATCAGACCGTTTTCATCAAATTTCAGTTCTTCCAGATTCATCGGACCGTCACCCCTTTTTCTTTTAAAAATTGTTTTACTTCGCTGACTGATGTTTCTTTATAATGGAAAATCGACGCAGCAAGGGCCGCATCAGCCTTCCCTTCTGTAAAGGCATCAGCGAAATGGGCGCTGTTGCCGGCACCTCCGGATGCGATGACCGGAACGCTGACAGCCTCGCTCACTGCTTTCGTTAATAAAAGGTCAAACCCGTTTTTCCCGCCGTCGGCATCCATGCTGGTCAGCAGGATTTCCCCGGCGCCAAGCTCAACCGCCTGCCTTGCCCATTCAATCACTTCAAGGTCCGTCTCTTTGCGGCCTCCATGAGTGTACACTCTCCAGGATCCAAGCTCAGGATCATACTTCGCATCAATTGCAACAACAATGCACTGTGACCCGAAGAAGCTTGCTCCTTCCCTGATCAGGTCCGGATTGTTTACAGCTGCTGTATTCAAGGAAACCTTGTCTGCACCTGCCCTGAGGATTCTTTTCATGTCATCAAGTGCATTGATTCCGCCGCCGACCGTGAAAGGGATGGCCAGCTCTGAAGCGACCGCCTTCACCACTTCGGTCATCGTTTTTCTGCCTTCATGTGATGCTGAAATATCAAGGAATACAAGCTCGTCAGCTCCCTGCTGATCATAAAAGCGGGCGAGCTCGACCGGATCGCCGGCATCGCGGAGCTGTACGAACTGAATTCCTTTTACAACCCGGCCTTCCTTAACATCCAGGCATGGAATGATTCGTTTTGTCAGCATCAGCGGGTCACTTCCTTCAAGGCCTGTTCAACTGTGAACCGGCCTTCATAGATGGCTTTCCCGACAATCGCGCCGGAAACGCCTTCAGCCTCATTCTCCTTCAATGCTGCCAAATCAGCAAGGCTGCTTACGCCCCCTGAAGCAATGACGCTTTTTCCGGTCGCTGCCGCGAGCTCCCTGACCGCCTCGGCATTTGGCCCGGACAGCATCCCGTCTGTCGCGATATCGGTAAAAATAAAGGTCTCTGCTCCAGCTTCAGCAAACCGCTTCCCAAGCTCAACCGCCTTTACACCGGAAGTGTTAAGCCATCCGTGTGTCGCAACATAGCCATCCTTCGCATCAAGACCGACCGCAATTTTATCGCCGTACTTGCGGATCATCTCTTCAGCAAATTCAGGATCAGAGACCGCAATGCTGCCGATGATCACACGGGATACGCCATTATCGAGATAGTGGGCGATATCCTCCTCTGTCCGGATCCCCCCGCCTATTTGGACCTTTGCACCAAGCTCCTGCGCAGCCTTAATGACAAAAGAGTCATTCACACGCTTGCCATCTTTTGCGCCGTCAAGGTCGACCATATGTATCCATTCTGCGCCTGCATCGGCAAAAGATTTGGCCATATCGAACGGAGAATCGCCGTAAACCGTTTCCTTCTCATAATCTCCCTGCAGCAGGCGGACACATTTGCCCGCTCTCATATCAATGGCCGGATAGATGGTAAAGCTCATTGAGACTCTCCTCCTTTGCTGGCTATCGTCGTAAAATTCCGCAGCAGCTCCATGCCAAGGGAACTGCTTTTTTCCGGGTGGAACTGCATCCCGAAGACATTGTCCCTGCCGACCACAGCAGGAACTTCCCTATCATAAAAGCTTCTTGCAATGACAACATCATGATCACCCGGCTCTGCATAATAGGAGTGGACAAAATAAACATATCCTTCTTCCACATTCTTCAGAATCGGTGAAGAGTTGATGAACTCCAGCCTGTTCCAGCCCATATGCGGGACCTTGTATTTTTCCCCTTGTTCATCTTCTCCTGGGAAACGGACAACCTTTCCAGGCAAAAGTTTCAAGCCTTCTGAATAGCCATTTTCCTCACTGCTTTCGAACAAAAGCTGCATGCCAAGGCAGATGCCGGCAAGCGGCTTGCCTGCCGCGGTATATTTCTGAATCATCCCTGTCAGCCCGGTAGCATTCAGCCGGTCCATTGCATCCTTGAAGCTGCCTACTCCAGGAAGGATCAGCCCATCCGCTTTTTTCAGCTCTTCCTGGTCTTCTGATAGAAAGTAAGGAACTTCAAGCCGCTCTAGCGCTTTGCTGACGCTGAACAGATTACCCATTCCATAATCAATGATGCCGATCATTTTATAACATCCCTTTCGTTGACGGAACTCCTTTAATTCTTGGATCGATTGTCGTCGCTTCATCAAGCGCCCTTGCAAGCGCCTTGAAAATGGCTTCGATAATATGATGTGTATTTTGGCCATAGTGGACGATCACATGCAGATTCATCCGCGCTTCAAGGGCCAGCTTCCACAGGAATTCATGGACAAGCTCTGTATCGAAGGTGCCGACCTTCTGGCTCGGGAAGTCTGCCCTGATTTCCAGGTGCGGACGGTTGCTCAGGTCGACAACAACTTGCGCTAATGCTTCATCCATCGGCACAAATGCATTTCCGTAGCGTTTGATGCCTTTTTTATCCCCTAGTGCTTCCTTTAAAACCTGGCCGAGGCAGATGCCGATATCTTCTGTTGTATGATGGTCATCCACCTCTGTGTCGCCCTTCGCATCTACTGTCAGATTGAATTGCCCGTGCTTGGCAAAAAGGTCGAGCATATGTGTCATAAATGGGACAGGCGTTTCCAGCTTGGATTGTCCTTCTCCATCAATTTCGAGGGAAAGAGCTATTTGTGTTTCGTTTGTAATCCGTTCAACAGATGCCGTTCTTGCCATTTATTTTTCCTCCTTGTTATTCAAGCGCTCCTCGATTGCCCGCGCATGGGCTTCCAGGCCTTCAAGCCTGGCAAAGGCAGCGATTTTTGCTCCATTTTCCTGAAGCGATTTTTTACTATAATAAACGATGCTCGATTTTTTCTGAAAATCCTCCACATTGAGCGGACTGGAGAAACGGGCTGTCCCGTTCGTCGGCAATACATGATTCGGGCCGGCAAAATAGTCGCCGACAGGCTCAGGGCTGTATCTCCCCAGGAAGATGGCCCCAGCATGCCTGATCTGGCCGAGAAGCTCCATCGGGTTTTCCGTCAGCACTTCGAGGTGCTCAGGTGCCAGACGGTTCACCGTTTCTACGGCTTCTTCCATAGTTTCCGCCACATAAATCATACCGAAGTCTTCAATTGATTTCCCGGCAATTTCCCGGCGGGGGAGATCTGCAAGCTGCCGTTCCACCTCTTCTGCTACCTTTTCAGCGAGAATTGAGGAGGCTGTAACCAGAACACTGCAGGCCATCGGATCATGCTCTGCCTGTGACAGCAGATCTGCAGCCACTTCGTTTGCTCTCGCCGTTTCGTCGGCGAGCACGGCAATTTCACTCGGGCCGGCAATCATATCGATATCAACATCTCCAAATACTTCCCTTTTGGCAAGAGCTACGAAAATATTACCCGGTCCAGTAATTTTGTCTACAGGCTTAATGGATTCTGTTCCATAAGCCAATGCAGCAATGGCCTGTGCACCGCCGATTTTATAGATCTCTTCTGCTCCTGCTTCCTTAGCAGCTACAAGTACTGCAGCCGGGAGCTTTCCGTCCCGGCCTGGCGGGGAGGTGATAACAATCCTTCTGACTCCCGCCACTTTTGCCGGAATTACATTCATCAGGACAGAGGATGGATAGGCTGCAGTGCCGCCCGGAACATACAAGCCTGCTGAATCAAGCGGTGTCACCTTCTGGCCTAGCATCGTCCCGTTTTCATCCGTGGTCATCCAGGATGGCCGAAGCTGCTTCTCGTGAAAGCTGCGGATATTGGCTGCGGCCTCCTTGATTACCTCGAGGATTGAAGGATCAATTGTACTGTAGGCTTCCTCTACTTCAGCAGAAGTGGCCGCGAAGGAGGAAAGCTGGATCCCGTCAAATTTTTCTGTGTAGCTGCGGACGGCCTCGTCACCATTTTTGCGCACTTCGGCAATGATGCTTTTAACAGCATTCCTTTGCTCTTCCGTACCGCTATCAACCGATCTTTTAATAGAAATCTCTTCTGATACTCTGATGATTTTCATCCTGTTTCCCCTCCCTGAAGCAGCAAGCTATTGAGCTGCCTGTTCATTCACGACCCTGCTGAGCTTGTCGACAATCTCGCTGATGCGCTTGTCCTTGATCCGGTAGCTGACCGGATTGACAATCAGCCTGGATGTGATGCCGACGATCTGCTCATACTCGACCAGTCCATTTTCTTTCAGTGTCCTGCCTGTTGACACGATATCGACGATCCTGTCCGACAGTCCGATCAGCGGGGCAAGTTCAATGGAGCCGTTCAGCTTGATGATTTCAACTTGTTCCCCCTGCTCGCGGAAATATGCCGCGGCTACATTCGGATATTTAGTTGCCACTTTCGGCGCCACTTCATTCATTTTTGTACCCGGAATTCCTGCTACAGCAAGATAGCAGGCACTGATTTTCAAATCAAGCAGCTCATATATATCACGCTCTTCCTCGAGCATAACGTCTTTTCCTGCTATCCCGAGGTCCGCCACCCCATGCTCCACATAGGTCGGTACGTCCATCGGCTTTGCAAGGATAAATTGAAATCTTTCTTCTTCCACATCAATGATCAGCTTGCGTGAGTCATCAAATTCGGGAGGCAGATCGAAGCCGGCCTGGCGCAGCAGCTCTGCAGCCTCCTCAAATATCCGCCCTTTCGGCATCGCAATCGTCAGCAGGTCCTTCATTGCTGCTCCTCCTTCCCGGCTTTTCCAACTAAAAAGGTAATATCATCATATTGGCTTGTGCACGCATCCAGGTTTTTGACGCCGCTGATATCCTGAAGCACAGCCTTGATCCCTGATTTCCGCATAACCTTTGCTTTTTCATATGCCTCGCGCCTGCGCTCCGAGCTGAAGATGATGCAATGGAGCGGCTCTTTTTCCCCTGCTCCGCCTAGAGCTTCAAGCAGGCGGTCAAGCCGGATGGCAAAGCCGGTCGCCCCTGAAGATTTTCCAAACTTTTTCAGCAGAAGGTCATAGCGGCCCCCATTGCCGATCGGAAAGCCGACATTCCCTGCGTATACTTCAAATAAGATTCCGGTGTAATAGCTCATATGGCTGACAAGCGTCAGATCAAGCTTGATTTTTTCACCTTCGCCAAAATCGGCTATCGTGTCCCACAGACGTTCAAGCTGGACGATCGCTTCCCTGCCCTTATTATTTTCAATCAGGCTGAACGCCTGCTCAATCGCTTCGCGGCCGCCCCTGAGCTGAAGGAAATCCAGGAGGCGCTGCTTATCTATAGAAGATAGCGGGAGATTCTTCACATGCTCCCGGTACCCGACATAATTTTTTTCATAAAGAAATCTCGTTAATTCATTGGCCCTTTCTTCTGTTCCAAGAACCTGGCGGAAAAACTCCTGTACAAAGCCGATATGGCCGACAGACAGCTGGAAGTCCTCCAGGCCCGCTTTTTTCAGCGAGCTGATGAGGAGAGCCAGGCCTTCGCCATCCGCGCTGATGGAATCATCGCCAATCAGCTCGACGCCGATCTGTTCAAACTCAGCCGGGCGGCCGCCTTCTCTCTGCTGGGCCCGGTATACATTGGCTGAATAGGCGAGTCTCAATGGAAGATCTTCTTTCAAAAGCCTGGATGCAGCCACCCGGGCAATCGGGGCTGTCATATCCGGCCGGAGCACAAGAGTATGGCCCTGCTGGTCCAGGAGCTTGAACAGCTGTTGATCAAGTGTCGCCGAAGCCGAGCCGACGGTTTCATAATATTCAAGCGCCGGTGTTTCCATAAATTGATAGCCCCAGCTCTTCATCTCCTCTTCAATGGAAGAGCGGACCCTGCTTTTTGTTTCATATATTTCAGGCAATGTATCACGCATGCCTAATGGCTTTTCAAACATAAATAAACGGCTCATCGTATTCCACCTCTAAATCAAAAGTTCCGAATCCTTTAGTTCGCTAATATGTTATCGAATTGAAGTTAATAGTAGTTTATCGCTGTTTCCAGCATGCGTCAACCATTAATGCTTATTTTCTGAAAATCGGGAGGATGTATCCGTGGAAAAGCTTTTGAGGCAGTTGAACTGGGCTTGGAACCGGTATTGCAGGGGTTCTATGGTTTATATTTGCGGGATTTTTGTTTTATTTGCGGGAATCTGATTATATTTGCGGGTTTTAATTTTTATTTGCGAGTTTCCAATTTTATTTGCGGCTTTTCCGATATATTTGCAAGTTCCCCTTTTTGCAGCTTTCACGATTTACCTGTCCCCTCCTCCTATCAAAAAAGCTCCATCAACCGAAGTTAATGGAGCTTTTCTCACTCAGCCTGGCCGTAGATCGGATCATCCTGCCAGCGCTTTTGCAGTTCTTCTTTTGTATAAATGACGCGCATCGGGTTTCCCCCGACGAAACTGCCGGGCGGGACGTCCTTGTGGACAAGGGTGCCGGCGGAGACGATCGCACCGTCGCCGATCGTGATTCCGGGCAGCAGAGTTGAGTTGGCGCCGATCATGACCTCGCTGCCGATTTTCACCTCACCGAGGCGGTATTCGCGGATTAAATATTCGTGCGCCAGGATGGTCGTGTTATAGCCGATGACCGTGTTGCGTCCGACGCTTATTTTTTCCGGGAACATCACATCCAGCATGACCATAAGCGCGAACGAAGTCTGATCGCCGACCTTCATTTTCAGGAATGTACGGTACAGCCAGTTTTTCAATCCGAGAAAAGGGGTGTACCGGGCCAGCTGTATGACGATGAAATTTTTTACAACCTTCGCAAACGGGACCGTTTTGTACACATGCCAGAGAGAATTGGCGCCCTCAACCGGATGCCTGACTGTCTTCCTCATCCTTTATAATCCTCCAGAATATCAAGAAGGTCAGCCATATTCTCCAGCATAAAATCAGGCTTGTACTGCATCAGATGCTCCCTGCCCTTAGCAGACCAGGCGACAGCGGCTGATTTGGTGCCTGCATTATGCCCGGCAAGAATATCATGGTGGTTATCCCCCACCATAATAGCTTCCTCCGGACGGGAGCCGAGGAGCTCAAGCGCCTTGTAAATCGGCTCCGGATCAGGCTTAGCTTTTTCAACATGGTCCAGTGCCACAACAACTTCAAAGTACTGGTCCAGATTCGTCAGCTTCAGCCCTTTTTCCACGACTGGCATAACCTTCGTCGTAACAATCCCAAGCTTGTAGCCTGATTCCTTCAGGGTCCTGACTGTATCAAACACACCATCAAACTCTTTGACAAGCACATCATGGTTCGCAAGATTGAACTCGCGGTATTTGCCGATCATCTCTTCAACCCGGCTTTCATCAATGCCGGCAAAAGTCTCATGCAGGGTCGGACCCATGAACGGAAGCACATCCTCCCGCTTGTATTTGTTCGGATAATACGCTTCAAGCGTGTGGAGGAATGAGCTGATGATCAGTTCATTTGTATCAATCAATGTTCCGTCCAGATCAAATAAAATCGTGTTTATGTTTTCGTTCACAAAGCAGCTTCCTTTCTATTGCTGGCCACTTGGGAGCGGCGGTTCCAGAAAAAGGCGACCGCCAATGTCAGTACAATGGCTGTGCCAAGGCGTATCAGGAGCAGCGGCAGCACCGGAATGCCCAGCGGGAGGAAAATAAGTGTATCTTCGATTACCGCATGGCATGCGACCAGGAAGATGAACGCGATGGTTACATCCTTCCTGCTGACTCCGTCCTCTTTGACAGCCTGTATCATGACTCCCGCCCCGTATGCCAGGCCAAAAATCAGGCCGGCAGCCAAAGTGGTCGAGGTATTCTCTTTCATTCCCAGCGCCCTTGTTGCAGGCGCCATCCATTTTGAAAAAACATCCAGCCATTTCAAGTCTTTCAGCAGCTGTATCCCAATCATCAGCGGAATGACGATGATGGCGAGCTGCAGAATCCCGAGACCCGCCTTGGTTACCGCTTCTAGAAGAATGGCAGCAACACCTGATGCCTGTTCTTCCTTGGCCGGGATCAGGCCGTACTGTGCAAGCTCGGAGCCGCCGCGCCATACCAGATTGATCACCACGGCAGACAGGATGGCCAGGCCGAAACGTACGGCCAGGATAATCCAGAGCTTAACACCCACCTTGAGCGCCACACCGGATTCAATCAGGATATTATGCGAGAAGGACAGCATAACCGCAATGATGAATACTTCCTTCACCGAAAGATCCAATGTCAGGATGGCCCCGATGGCTGCGTACAGATTCAGGAAGTTCCCGAGCACAAGCGGAATGGCGGCATCACCGGATAGTCCAAGCAGTCCCATCAGCGGCGTTATCACCTTAATGACCCAGGGAAGCACAGGCGTATATTGAAGCAGCGCAACGATCAGCGTGACAGGGAAAATGATTTTCCCCAGTGACCATGTCGTTTTAAGCCCTGCAGCTAATCCTCGTTTGAGCGTGCCGAACAGCATGTTTCTCTCTCCCCTTTGTTTTTATACTATGAGCTTAAGCACTCTTATCCAAATACCTTTTATCTGCATAACCCTTTGTTCTTCTGATAACGATGAGCACTATGGCCCCGATGACCAGGACGATGGATATAAACTGCGCCATGCGGAGACTCTCAGTCAGCATCAGGCTGTCCGTCCTCATCCCTTCAACGAAAAAGCGGCCGATGCTGTACCAGATCACATACGTAAGGAAAAGCTCGCCCCTGCGCAGATTTACTCTTCTTAAAGACAGCAGGATAACAAATCCGGCTATATTCCATACTGATTCATACAGGAAGGTCGGGTGGTAATACGTTCCGTTTATGTACATCTGATTTATGATGAACTCCGGAAGATGAAGATTTTCCAAAAACGCACGTGTCACTTCACGGCCATGTGCTTCCTGATTCATAAAGTTGCCCCAGCGGCCGATGGCCTGGCCAAGGATGATGCTCGGCGCGGTGATGTCAGCCAGCTGCCAGAAAGAAATGCCTTTTTTCTTCGCAAAAACATACGCAGTGATGACTGAGCCGATCAGTGCCCCGTGTATAGCGATTCCGCCATGCCAGATCTTTATGATTTCGGCAGGGTTTTGTGCATAATAGTCCCATTCAAAAATGACATAATACAGCCTTGCAGACAAAATTGCGATCGGAATCGCCCACAGCATCAGATCAGCAAACAATTCCTTCTGCAGCCCGCGCTTTTCCCCTTCGCGCATGGCCAGCCATAAAGCAAGCGCAATCCCCGTACCGATGATCAGCCCGTACCAGTGAACCTGGATGGGACCGAGCGAAAAAGCAATCGGATCAAGCGGCTGGATATTTTCTTCCATAATCATTCTCCTTTTTGCAGAATCCCCTTACAGAAACTCTCTATTTATTTGGGTATACTAGTCGTTGTCCCCGTCCTCGATCACATCAGAAAGGCGGCTTGTAAATTGTTCTGCGGCATTGACGCCCATTCGCTTCAAGCGGAAATTCATCGCCGCCACTTCAATGATGACAGCCAGGTTCCGCCCCGGACGGACCGGGATGGTCAGCCTTGTGATATCTGTGTCAATGATCTTCATTTTCTCTTCATCAAGGCCAAGACGGTCATATTGTTTTTTCTGATCCCACAGCTCAAGATTCATAACGAGGGAAATGCGTTTATTGCTGCGGACAGCACCTGCACCGAACAAGGTCATCACATTGATGATGCCCAGTCCCCTGATTTCAAGCAAGTGCTCAATCAGTTCCGGCGAAGTACCGACAAGATAATCTTCATCTTCCTGGCGGATTTCCACGCAGTCGTCAGCAACAAGGCGGTGGCCTCTTTTCACAAGCTCAAGGGCCGTTTCACTTTTACCGACGCCGCTCTTGCCCGTAATGAGCACGCCAACTCCGTATATATCGACTAGCACGCCATGCACCGCGGTCGTCGGGGCCAGCTTGCTTTCAAGGAAATTTGTCAAAAGGCCGGAGAACCTCGTCGTTTTCTGCTTGGAACGCATGACAGGCACCGCTTCCCTTTCAGAAGCCTCAATCAGCCCTTCCGGCACTTCCATATCCCTTGTAATGATGATGCCTGGCGTGATATCAGTGCAGAGGGATTCCATCCTGTTTTGCCTGTCTGCATCACTCAGCTTTTCCGCAAAGCTCATCTCTGTCTTCCCTATAAGCTGGATGCGCTCTGCAGGGTAATAGTCGAAAAAGCCCGCCATTTCAAGCCCGGGTCTGGAAATATCACTGGTTGTAATCGGACGGCTGATCCCTTCCTCCCCGCTGATCAGCTCTAAATTAAATTTCTCAATGATGTCTTTTGTTCGCACTTTTGCCACGCTGTTGTCCTCCTTTTGCGGAATGCGCCTGATAAGGTCTATTATAATGAATGGTTTCTTTCGATTGGAGAAACTAGACAATAAAGTTTCATCTTATTGTAGCATTTTTCCCCGCAGAACCAAATTGTGCTATCTGATTTTTTCAAAAACCTTTACATAAAGGATACAAAATTGGTATAGACAACTATATGTGTTTATTTTATCATGGAAATATAAAATATCAGGATTCAGAACGGAGATGTGAGGCATGAGTTCCCTACTTTTAAAAAACAGCAGAGTGCTGACAGAGGATGGAATAATTGATAAAGGATATATATTGGTTGAAGACGGCAAGATTAAAAGCTTCGGCCCGGCGGATGAGCTTGGCGGCCAGTCTGCAGACAAGACGATAGAGCTGGATGCCGGTGCAACCCTGGCGCCGGGCTTTATCGACCTTCATATCCACGGTGCAGGCGGGGCCGATACGATGGACAGCACACCTGAAGCATTACAGACAATAGCCCGGACCCTTCCCGCCGAAGGGACGACAAGCTTCCTCGCGACCACCATTACACAGGAAAGATCCTTGATCGAAAAGGCATTGGCAAATGCAGCGGCATACAAGCCGGAAGGATTTGAGGCCGAAATGCTCGGCATCCACCTGGAAGGCCCATTCATCAACGAAAAACGAAAAGGCGCCCAGCCGCTCGAGCATATCCTGAAAAGTGATGTCGAGTTATTCAAGGCTTGGCAGGAAAAATCCGGACAGCTGATCAGGCTCGTCACCCTTGCACCTGAACTCGAGGGCGGAAAAGAGCTGGTCCGCCATCTGGCCGAAACAGGCGTTATCGCTTCCATCGGGCATTCCGATGCTGACTATGAAGAAGTCAGGGAGGCTGTCGAAGCAGGTGCGACCCATGTAACCCACCTGTTCAATGGCATGAAGGGACTTCATCACCGTGAACCAGGCACAGCAGGCGCAGCTCTCCTCTTCAAAGAACTGATTGTGGAAATGATTGCAGATGGAGTCCATGTGCGTCCAGAAATGATCAAACTTGCATTGAACAGCAAAGGCATAGACGGAATGGTGCTGATCACCGATTCAATGAGGGCAAAATGCCTGAAAAACGGCACCTATGATCTCGGCGGCCAGGATGTTACTGTCAAGGATGGGATGGCCTTGCTTGAGGACGGCACACTGGCGGGAAGCATCCTGAGAATGAAAGACTCTGTTAAAAATATGACCAAGTTCGCGGATATCACATTGGCTGAGGCAGTCAAGCTCGCCAGCGAAAATCCGGCAAAGCAGCTGAAAGTATTCGACCGCAAAGGCAGCATTGCAGAAGGAAAAGATGCAGATCTTACTGTACTGAACGAAAACATGGACATCGTACTGACGATCTGCCGCGGAAAAGTCGCATATAATCATTTGGAGGTAGAATGATGAAAATCGTCCAAGCAAAAAACTACCAGGATATGAGCTCGATTGCCTGCCAGATCATCCTGGAAAAAATCAAATCGGCTCCTTCCCTCACACTGGGCCTTGCAACCGGCAGCACACCGAAAGGGCTTTATGATTGCTTAGCAGCAGATTATAAGGAAAACCGGACTTCTTATAAAAATATCCATACCGCCAATCTTGATGAATATATCGGCCTCCCGAAGGAAGATAAAAACAGCTATCATACCTTCATGAATGAAAACCTGTTCAAGCATATCGATATACCTTTGAGCCAGACTTATATTCCGAATGGCCTGGCTGCTGACCTGACAGAGGAATGCAGGCGCTATGACAGGCAGATCAAAATGCTTGGCGGAATTGACCTTCAGGTGCTTGGCATCGGCCAGAACGGCCATATCGGCTTCAACGAACCAGGAACCCCCTTTTCAAGCAGGACCCATGTCGTAGACCTTGATAAAAGCACAATCGAAGCAAACAGCCGATTTTTCTCCAGCATAGAAGAAGTTCCGAACCAGGCCATCACAATGGGCATTGCCTCTATCCTGGACAGCAGGGAAATCCTGCTGCTTGCTTCCGGAAAATCAAAGGCCGAAGCCGTCTATCACCTATTGAACGGAAAGCCGGATGAAAAATTCCCTGCCTCCGCCCTCCAGCTGCATCCGCACGTGACAATCGTGGCTGACGCAGAGGCATTGCAGAAGGTATAAGGAGACATTCATATGATTGATAAAAATTCACCGATCCCTATTTATCACCAGCTGGAAGAACAGCTGAAAAAGCAGATCAGGGAAGGCCTCCTGCAGGAAGAAGAAGCCATCCCATCTGAACGGGAATATGCGGAGCAGTTCCAAATCAGCAGGATGACCGTCAGGCAGGCCATCAGCAATCTTGTGAGGGAAGGCCTCCTTTATCGGGAAAAAGGCCGCGGCACATTCGTCAACAAACAAAAAGTCGAGCAGGAGCTTCAGGGGCTAACAAGTTTCACGGAGGATATGCAGATGCGCGGGATGAAGCCGAGCAGCCGCACCCTTTCCTTCCAGACACTGCCGGCTCCAGGCGGCATAGCATCACGCCTCCAGATTGCCGAGGGCAGCCCAGTCTATGAAATCTCCAGGATCCGCCTGGCCGACGGACTCCCCATGGCACTGGAAACCAACTATATCCCTGAAGCGCTCATGCCCGGCCTGACCGAAGAGGACCTGGGCCATTCCCTTTACGAATACGCTGAAAACCGCCTATCTCTGTCCATTGCAGAAGCAGAACAGGAAATCGAAGCAGCCGGCGCCAAAAACCGGGAGGCAGGACTTCTCTCCATACAAGAAGGCTCCCCCATCCTCCTCATCCTCCGCACAACCCGGCTCTCCGACGGCACCCCCTTCGAATTCGTCCAATCGGCTTACCGTGCTGACAGGTATAAATTTATTCATACCATGCGGAGGGTGTGAGGGTTCAGCGGTTATTAAATCAGTATAGAATGGGGAGGGTGTGCTTCTTCATGGGGGCGGGTTAAGTTACTCAACTCGGAATGCTGTCATATTGAAGGGAGTTTAAGGGAGCCTTTGAAAGCAGCTTTAGGTTGCCCAATCAATTTTCAGAAGCTCTGTTGATCGGAGTGGAAGGCACGTAGACTCCTGCGGGAAATAGCGGAAAAGTTGAGACCCCACAGCGCGCAGAGCGAGGAGGCTCAACTCCGCCCCGCGGAAAGCGAAGTGCCTGCAGCGCAGATCAACAGCCCCATTCAAAGAGAGCTAAGGTCTCCCTTTTGCTAATGCAAATAAATTCTAAAAACCCTGTTGATCGGAGTGGAAGGCACGAAGACTCCTGCGGGATTGCAGCGGCAAAGCTGACACCCCGCAAGAGCTCGCTCTGAGGAGGCTCAGCGCCGCGGAAAGTGAAGTGCCTGGAACGCAGATCAACAGACTAAATCCAAAGAACCAAACTACATAGTTCCTAAAATTTTTTCTCCCTCACCATGTCCTAAATCCCCATTTCCCCCTATATAGTAAATGAACAAATCATTAGGAGGGAAACAAATGAAAATCATACTCGACGCAGGACACGGCTACGAAACCCCTGGAAAAAGAAGCCCCGACGGCTTCAGAGAATACGAATTCAACCGCCAGGCCGCCCACCACTGCCGCAAACTCCTCGAACAGGCCGGATTAACCGTCATGGACACTCATTCCGACGAATGGGACATCCCATTATCCGAAAGAACCGGAATGGCCAACCGCTGGAAAGCAGACTGCTATGTCTCCATCCACGCCAACGCCTACGGAACAGGCTGGAACAGCGCAAACGGAATCGAAACATACGTCCACACCTCCCGCCCTGCAGAAGCAGTAAAGCTAGCCCAATCCGTCCAGGCACAGCTCGTAAAAGAAACCGGCCTGGCCGACCGCGGAGTCAAAACTGCGGACTTCCATGTACTAAGAAAAACCACAATGACAGCCATCCTCATCGAATGCGGATTCATGACCAATAAAACAGAATGCAGTCTACTGCAATCCAAAGAATACCAGCAGCTCTGCGGAGAAACCATCGGCATGGCACTCCTATCATTTTACAAACCAGCCGGCGGCCTCTACAAAGTCCAGGCCGGAGCCTTCTCCCAACTAACAAACGCCCAATCCCTCGCCGGAAAACTAAGAGAAAAAGGCGTACCTGCATATATTACTTACTCCCAAGAAAAGCAGAGGTGAAAACTCTTCATAGGTAGACCCATTCGATTTTATAAGTAAAAGGGGTACGGCATAATGCTTCAGTACCCCTTTTGTTTATATGATTTTTTTATACCAGCTTAAGGCATTAATGGAATGTTGGCCTGTCTGGTTTGTAAAGTTGCCAAAAAGTTTTAGAACCCTGTTGATCGGAGTGGAGGGCACGCAGACTCCTGTGGGATTGCAGCGGCAGAGCTGAGACCCCGCAGACGCGCAGCGGTGAGGAGGCTCAGCGCCGCCCCACGGAAAGCGAAGTGCCCGGAACGGAGATCAACAGCCTCATTATCGGCAGTAAACTATTTTTATAAGTTAGCTGGAAAGGCGGGCTTTCCGTTAGAAGCCCCTCCACTCCTTCAGTTTTCCTTCCGATCCATAACCGTCCTCTGAATAACCAAATTAACAACCGCCATAATCACAGCCACCAAAAAAGCCATCCCAAACCCATCTATCTCAAAAGAGCTCCCCATAATCCCATCAGTCAGAAGCAAAGTAACAGCATTGATAACAAATAAAAACAAGCCAAGCGACAAAAGCGTCACAGGCAAAGTCAAGATAATCAGAATCGGCCGCACCAGCACATTCAGCAGCGACAAAATGAAGCTTGCCCCCAATGCTGCACCAAAGCTTTCTAAATAAAACGATTCACGGAAAAATCCTGCCAGAGCGGCAAACAAAACAGCATTGATCAAGATGCCTATCAGCCATCTCACGGTCCATCACCTCTTTTATAGATAAAAGCCAGAAGCATCGCTTCTGGCCGCAGCTTATTCTTATATTATTTAACAAAATCACCAGTTTTAACAGCAATTGAACCTGTCTTGGTCTTAGCCCTTAAATCGATGGCAGCTGCAGGGTCTTTAACAGACTGAAATCTGAGCATTTTCTGCACCATTTCTGATTTTTCCTCCACTACCTGGATTCCATCCAGCTCAAGCTGGAAGCCTCCAAGATTGGTTCTCAGATCACCATTCACAGGCGTTCCGGATGGAAGATACACGTCGACTGTACCGGTGACAGCTTCCGCTTCGAGCCGTTCACATCTGTCGCCTTTAACATGAACCTGGATATTACCATTAAAAGATTGAAGATCAGCACTTTTATAATCACCAGCAACTTTTATCGCCCCATTGACGGTCTCTGCTTCAATATGATCCAGTGTGCTGCCAGTAACTGTGATCTGGCCATTTCCTGCCTCAGCTTCAAGATGGCTGGCATTAAGCTTATCCAGCGTAATTTTTCCGTTCGCTGACTTGACCTTCAGTTTTGTCACGGCCAGGTCGCTGCCTTCTACCGGCCCATTGAACATCCTGATTCGGATGCTGTCATACTGCTCCTTTGGAATATGCACAGCGGCCTCAACTTTCATCCACTTCTGCTGCGCAGAAAACAGCAGCCGGCCATTGTCCGCCGTAAAAAGGACATCCCTTAAAAAGTTCTGGCGGGCTTCATCTTGGGTTTCACCGCGGTACACCTTAGCCCGGCAGTCAATTCGGACATCATTCTGTTCCCAGGGAATCAGCGTCAATTTCCCATTCGCCACTTCCATTTCAATTTCAGACAATCTGACATCGTTCTGCTGGAACACATGAGATATTTCAAATGCAGGGCCGAAATTGAAATCAAGATCGGCATCCTTAATCTTCTGGAAAGCAGTATCTACAAACTCAATGATTTTTTCTTTGGCATAGTGGAATTTATATTGGGCCGTGTCCTGCTGCTGTTTCTTCGCTTCTTCAAAATAGGTCTGGTTTCCCCATTCACTATGCAGCTTTTCTTCTTTTTTCTCCATCGTTTTCGACGCCTTTTCAAGCTCCTCAAGCAGAAGAAGTGCCTCCTCAGCACGCAGGCTTCCGTCCTCGACCATTTTTAAAATCCTTTTTCTTTCATCTTTCATGTTATTGCCTCCTCGATATAGTATTCACTATTCACTTGCAGCCAATATCTGAACGCCTTTGACAATATTCCAGACTACAACAATCAAGCTAAGAATTACGGAAAGGCCGATTCCAATCAGGAAAAAGACCGGAACTTCGTTTGGATTGGAAAAAATCTCAAAAGGGATGGCCAGAAAAATGACCGGCAGCGCAATCAAAGGGATCAGATGCGACAAAAATGCCTTTTTAGCATGCACTTTTACAAAAGGATTTTCAGATGCAAAGAAAACCACGAGCGGAAAAATAAATCCTGCAAAAAACACACTAAAATAACTTAATGCCGAAAGCACCTTTTTAGAATCCATCATTTTCAACTCCTTGATAATACTTACGCACGGGCGCTTTAAAAGTTTCACTGAAGCTGAAAATAATGAGGGTAATCATAATTTTTAAAAATGGAAAGAAATGAAAGAATTCGTACTACATTCATAAAATTAACCCGAAAAGAGGACAAATTAATGTACGCTTGCAGTATCGTAATACCTGGAGTAATATTTATTAGCAGCTTTTTCTTTTTATTAGCAAGTTTCCCAATATATTAGCAACTTTTTCAGTTTATTAGCAACTTTTTCAGTTTATTAGCAACTTTCCCGATATACTAGCAACTTTCACGTTTTATTAGCAACTAGCCTAAATCAACACAGTCCCAGCCCCAGCTGACAAATAAAAAAGCACTGATTACCAGTGCCCCTTCGAAAGTCAGCTTAAACCGTTTTCGCTGCTCCCTTCCTGCATACTTCATCAATTTTATGGACAAACATCTGAAATACCTTGCGCTTTTCTTCCAAATCCCGGATTGAGCCCTTCAGCTCATTATATTTTTCCTCAAATGGGCGGTGGTACTGCTCTCGGATGGTTTCAATGATCTCATCATTGACCGTTGATTGTATAACCTGCTTTGTTATCCCGTATTTGTATGTATATACCTGCAATTCCCTTTTGACCTCTTCATAATCCTGATTGATCTGGTCCAACACCTTGGAAATATCTTCTTTCCATTCATTAAGGGAATCTTCGATATAAGAATGCATGGGCTGCCCCCCTGAAACTCTTTTTCTTTATTATAAAGGCTGCAGTTTACAGCCCTTTTTCTTTTCGTTTACAGAGTGGTGTCAATCTTCCTGCAGCCTGGCATATTCCTTGGCCACCCGGTCTGCAATCAGGTCATATCCGCGGTCATTGGGATGCAGGGAATCATAGAAAAAGAGACTTTTCTCCTTGCCCTTAAACAAATCGTCAGTAGGAACCCATCTTACCTGATGATGGCTCGCAGCTGCTGCTTTTACTTTCTCGTTCCAGCCCTCTATGATGCTGCCGATTTTTTCATTGCCTGGATAGGGATTATAGAGGCCAAGCAAAAGGATTGGACTCTCAGGATTGTTCCGCTCTGTCCACCGGACTATTTCTTCCAGGTTTCCCCTATAAATTTCTTCTGCCTTCTTAAGCCTTTCTTTGTGCAGTGGTGCCAAATCCCCGCCATTTGCATGAAGCAGGTCATTTGTGCCGATAAAAATGATGATTGTGTCTGCCTCCTGCACCTCTTTTAAAACAGCCGGGGTATTCAGCTGTTTTTTGACGTTCAGTGTATCTTGTCCATAGATTCCAAAGTTTTCAACTTCAACGTTTTCCTCATAAATCTTGTCCAATCTTCCCTCAAGCCTTCCGGTATAGCCTTTTCCGTTTTTATCGCCATACCCATAGGTGAGAGAATCCCCGAGTGCCACGATTTCTGTCTCGCCATCATGCGAAACAGTATTTTTTGCCTGGATGGCGACAGCAGAGCCAATTAACAGTATAAAGCCGATAATAATCCAAATATATTTTTTCATCATGAACCTTCCTTTTCTAATTAAGGTTCATTTACCCGATTCAGCGGCAGGCAATCTGGCAATATTCAGCAGGAATTCCATCATCCTAAAAAAGCGAGCCCGCAGTAAATGCGGAACTCGCTTTTGGGTTTATGCTTTTGATACGCTTGTTTCTCTTTCTTTGACCAGCTTCTGCATGCGAATGCGGTCTCTGTCCAGGATAGGCTTTAGATATTTGCCGGTATAAGAGCCTTCTGCTTCAGCCACTTTTTCCGGGGTGCCCTGGGCAATGATGGTTCCGCCTTTATCGCCGCCTTCTGGCCCAAGATCGACAATATAGTCGGCAGCCTTGATGACATCGAGATTATGCTCGATGACCAGGACTGTATCCCCGTTTTCAACAAGCCGCTGCAATACAGTGAGCAGCCTGGAGATATCATCGACATGAAGTCCGGTCGTCGGTTCATCCAGTATATAGAAAGAGCGGCCGGTTGACCTGCGGTGCAGCTCTGAAGCCAGCTTTACACGCTGAGCCTCCCCTCCGGATAATGTGGTTGCCGGCTGGCCGAGCGTGATATAGCCCAGGCCAACATCATAGATTGTCTGGAGCTTTCGGCTGATTTTTGGAATATTTTCAAAGAATTCAAGTGCATCCTCGACTGTCATATCAAGGATATCTGATATATTTTTCCCTTTATACTTAACTTCAAGAGTTTCGCGGTTATAGCGTTTCCCGTGGCAGACCTCGCATGGGACATACACATCAGGAAGGAAATGCATCTCAATCTTAATGATTCCGTCTCCCCGGCATGCCTCGCATCTTCCTCCTTTAACGTTAAAGCTGAAGCGTCCCTTCTTATATCCGCGGACCTTTGCTTCATTCGTAGAGGCGAAAACATCGCGGATATCATCAAAGACACCGGTATAGGTGGCCGGATTGGAACGCGGTGTACGTCCAATCGGCGACTGGTCGATGTCAATGACCTTATCAAGATGCTCAATTCCTTTGACATCTTTATGCTCGCCTGGCTTTGTTTTGGCTTTATGGAGCTTTTGCGCCAGGGTTTTATGAAGTATTTCATTGATCAGCGTACTTTTTCCTGATCCTGATACACCAGTGACGGCAGTAAACGTGCCAAGCGGGAATTTGGCATTTACGTTTTTCAGGTTGTTTTCCTGTGCACCCTTGATTTCAATGAAGCGCCCATCGCTTGTTCTCCGTTCAAGCGGCAGCGGGATAAACTTCTTCCCTGACAAATACTGGCCGGTCAAGGAATTCGGATCATCCATTACCTCTGCCGGTGTCCCCTGGGAAACAATCTGGCCGCCGTGGACGCCGGCTCCCGGGCCGACATCGATAAGGTAGTCGGCTGCAATCATCGTATCCTCATCATGTTCAACAACTATGAGCGTATTCCCGATATCACGCATATTCTTGAGCGTATCGATCAGCCTGTCATTGTCGCGCTGGTGAAGGCCGATTGACGGCTCGTCCAGGATATACAGGACACCGGTCAGGCGGGAGCCGATCTGAGTGGCAAGACGAATGCGCTGAGCTTCCCCTCCTGAAAGCGTGCCTGCTGCCCGGCTTAGTGTCAGATAGTCCAGTCCCACATTGATCAGGAATCCGAGCCTTTCTTTTATCTCCCTAAGAATCAGGTTGGCAATCTGCCTTTCTTTCTCAGAGAGAATCACATGTTCAAAAAAGTCTTCTGCCTCTTCAATGGACAATGATGTAATCTTTCCAATATGCTCCCCTGCAATCAGGACAGCAAGACTTTCCTGTTTCAGGCGGTTTCCTTTACAGGCCGGGCAAGGGTGCTGGGCCATATACTTTTCCATCTGTTCGCGGATATAGTCAGAGCTTGTTTCCTTGAAGCGCCTTTCCACATTGCGGATCACGCCCTCAAACTCAATAAAGTTTTCTCTTACCTGGCCAAAGTCGTTTTCATAGCGGAAATAGATTTTTTCCCCTTTTGCTCCGTAAAGAAGCTTGTCAAGCAAATGCTTCGGTATATCCTCTACAGGCATATCCATGTCAATCCCCAAATGGCTGCTGACTGCCTCAAGCAGCTGCGGATAATACTGGGAGCTTGTCGGCTCCCATGGTGCGATGGCATGCTGTCTTAAAGATAGTCCGCGGTTTGGGATGACAAGGTCAACATCCACTTCAAGCTTGCTGCCAAGACCATCGCAGGATGGGCAGGCGCCGAATGGGCTGTTGAAGGAGAACATCCTCGGTTCAAGCTCGCCGATTGAGAAGCCGCAGTGCGGGCAGGCATGGTTTTCGCTGAAGAGGAGCTCTTCCTCTCCGATTACATCAATGATGACTTTGCCTTCACCGAGCTTAAGCGCCGTTTCAAGGGAGTCAGCCAGCCTTGCTGCTACGCCCTCTTTTACGACCACGCGGTCAATGACCACTTGTATGCTGTGTTTCTTATTTTTTTCCAATGTGATGTCTTCGCCCAGGTCATGCATTTCGCCGTTGACTCTGACACGGACATAGCCTTGCTTTTTCACATCCTCAAGAACCTTGACGTGGGTCCCCTTCCTGCCCTCAACGACCGGAGCGAGGACCTGCATCTTCGTTCTTTCCGGATATTCCATGATCCTGTCGACCATCTGTTCGATTGTCTGGGAGGATATCTCCACATTATGAATCGGGCATGTCGGACGGCCGACCCTGGCGAACAGCAGCCTCAGATAATCATAGATTTCCGTCACGGTGCCGACAGTCGATCTTGGGTTCCTGCTTGTTGTTTTCTGGTCGATGGAGATTGCCGGCGACAGCCCTTCTATGGCATCGACATCAGGCTTATCCATCTGGCCGAGGAACTGGCGCGCGTAGGCGGAAAGAGATTCCACATAGCGGCGCTGCCCCTCTGCATATATCGTATCAAAGGCCAAGGATGACTTCCCGGATCCGGAAAGCCCCGTCAGCACCACAAGCTTATCCCTCGGGATGGTGACATCAATATCCTTCAGGTTATGGGCCCTGGCGCCTTTTACAATCAGTTTTTCCATTGCCATCAGTTCGTCATCCTTCCGCTTTCAGCTCTAATAATAGATCACGAAGCTCGGCCGCCCGCTCGAAATTGAGCGCCTTGGCAGCTTCCTTCATTTCTTTTTCCATATTTGCGATCAGTTTGTCGCGTTCTTTCTTCGTCATTTTTGCCGGTTTGGCTGGTGCAGCATAGTCGGCCTGCTCCTCGGCAGCGTGGGTGGCGCGGATCACATCGCGGATTTCCTTCTGGATCGTCTGCGGTGTGATGCCGTGCTCCTCATTATAAGCTTCCTGGATTTCCCGGCGCCTTTTCGTCTCGCTGATCGCCAGCTCCATTGAATTGGTGATCTTGTCTGCGTACATGATGACATGGCCGGAAGCATTCCGGGCCGCGCGCCCGATTGTCTGGATGAGGGACCTCTCTGAACGGAGGAAGCCCTCTTTATCTGCATCAAGTATGCTGACAAGGGAAACCTCTGGTATGTCGAGCCCCTCCCTCAGGAGATTGATCCCGATCAGTACATCATATTTTCCAAGGCGAAGCTCACGGATGATCTCAATCCGCTCAAGCGTCTTGACCTCTGAATGGAGATATTGCACCTTTATGCCGATTTCCTTCAGATAGTCGGTCAAGTCCTCTGACATTTTTTTCGTCAAGGTCGTAATGAGGACCCTCTCATTCTTCTTTACCCGATCATTGATTTCGCCAATCAGGTCATCAATCTGGCCTTCGATCGGGCGCACCTCGATCGTCGGATCAAGCAGCCCTGTCGGCCGGATGATCTGCTGGACCATTTCCGGCGTATGCTCTATTTCATATGGACCCGGGGTTGCGGAAACATATACAATCTGATTGATATGCTTTTCGAATTCCGGGAAGGTGAGCGGCCTGTTATCCATCGCGGATGGCAGCCTGAATCCATGATCCACAAGGACTGACTTCCTGGCCTGGTCCCCGTTGAACATCCCCCTGACCTGAGGGATCGTTACATGTGATTCATCGACGACCATCAGGAAATCGTCAGGGAAATAATCAAGCAGCGTATACGGCGTTGATCCGGCCGGACGGAGAGTCAGATGGCGCGAATAGTTCTCGATCCCTGAGCAAAAGCCCATTTCCCTCATCATCTCCAGGTCATAGCGCGTTCTCTGCTCCAAGCGCTGAGCCTCAAGAAGCTTGCCGTTTTCACGCATTTCCCCCAGGCGCTCTTCCAATTCCTTTTCGATATTCCCGATCGCAATTTTCATCTTTTCCTCGCGTGTTACGAAGTGGGAGGCCGGGAAGATGGCAACATGTTCGCGCTCGCCCATGATTTCTCCGGTCAGTGCATCCACCTCCCGGATCCGGTCAATCTCATCACCGAAGAATTCGACCCGCATGCAATGCTCATCCCGTGAAGCCGGGAAGATTTCCACCACATCGCCGCGGACTCTGAAGGTCCCCCTCCGGAAATCAATATCGTTCCGCTCATACTGGATATCAACAAGGCGGCGCAGAAGCTGGTTCCGCTCAATTTCCATTCCTGTCCTCAAAGAGAGAACAAGCTCCTTGTATTCCTCAGGTGAACCGAGGCCGTATATGCAGGAAACACTGGCGATGATGATAACGTCCTTCCGTTCAAAAAGCGAAGAAGTTGCTGAGTGGCGCAGCTTGTCAATCTCATCATTAATGCTTGCATCTTTTTCGATGAATGTATCTGTCTGGGGCACGTATGCCTCAGGCTGGTAGTAATCATAATAACTGACAAAATACTCTACAGCATTGTTCGGGAAAAAGTCCTTGAACTCACTGTAAAGCTGGCCTGCCAGGGTTTTGTTATGGGCTATGACCAATGTAGGCTTGTTAACCTCTTTAATCACATTGGAAATGGTAAACGTCTTACCAGTACCAGTTGCACCCAGCAGGGTCTGGTGCCGCTTGCCGGAGCGGATGCCCTCGACAATCCTGCTGATGGCCTCTGGCTGATCGCCCTGCGGCGAATATTTTGAGACTAATTCAAATTGGTCCTTCACAAAAAAAGCCTCCTGTTCAAGAAGTTGATTTTAACATTTTATCTATATTTGCAGGCAGGCATACCAGTAAGCAAGAACCTTGCTTCTGTTGCCCCTGTTCTTTTAATGGTTAAGCGGTCCTGAATGCACGTGATGATTCCTGCTGAAGTTATATTATAGAAGAAAAAGGTCTGAAGCCTTGTACGAAGCTGAAAAACTCATATCCTCATTCTACCACAAAGCACATGAAAGAAACCAGGAATATGCGAACGGATATTCGTTTTTCATGAAATAGCATGTGATGAGTAAAAAGGCTCCTGCCAGGAACGGCTCGATTCCTGCCGAATAAAGGTTAATCAAACGTTTGATTAAATGGTGGACCGGCCCTTTAAAGCTGGAATATTTCCCGCGAAATATGTCGGCAGGAAATATGGATGGAGATGACAGCTGAAAGACTTGCTTGCCAAATAAAATAACCTGCCCGATTAAAACCAGGCAGGTTTTTGAGAATCATTATAAAATCAAGCTCGCTTCTTTGCTCTTTGTTTCATGATCTGCGCATACCAGAAACCGGCAGTCAAAGAAAAGGCATCAACAACAATAAGCCCCCAGCTGTCTGTATAGCCCTTGTAGACGGAGGCGGCAATCAGGGCTACTGTCAGAATGAGCCCGATTACATGATTATACGTCACCCTCGTAAAGAACATGACAAGCAGTCCGGGCAGCAGCAGGGCTGAAAGATACTTTAGCGCCACTTTTTCACACCTTCTTTATGATAGATTCACTATGAATTGCGGACAAGTATAACATTAGAATAGCGGTTCAAACTATATGATACAAGCAATTTCAAAAATATGCCGCTATATTTTTTTGCTTAGGGCATTGTTGTCCATTCATCGATTTCTGTTTGCAGCTGATGATATGGACGGGCTTCGCTTAGAAAAAGGCTGTTTGCAAAATATTATCCATAATGAACGGAAAGGAGGTTTGCATATTGTCCAGAAGAAGGAGGCGCCCCCTAGTTCCAGAATCCCGTGAAGCCCTCGACACATTGAAGGCACGTGTTATGGCTAACCAGGGCTATAAGGTCGGACCGGATGCGCCGGAGGAAGTAAAATATGAGGTGGCCAGGGAAAAGGATGTTCCGCTTCAGCATGGATATAACGGCAGGCTGACATCGCGCGAGGCCGGCAAAGTCGGCGGCCCGATCGGCGGCAGCATGGTGAAGGAATTAATCCGGCTGGCCCAGGAAAGCCTCAACAAAAAGCAATAGTATAATGGAAAAATGGAGCCGCCATATAGGCAGCTCCATCCTTTATTTTTGCGCTTCTTTGTTCCTAGCGAACTCTTCTTTAATGGAAGCAAGCAGTTCAGGCTCCGTGATAAGCCGGAATGCGGTTTGTGCCAGCGCCTTTGCACCTGTGAGCAGGGCTTCATCGCCTTTTTCCGACCGTGCAGCTTCACGGAAAGGTACAGTATGGGCAACAAGATCATCGCTGCCGATCTTGATATAAGGGTGGATCGTCGGTACCTGCTGGCTGATGTTGCCTGCATCTGTTGAACCGATTCCTTCCCTTCCTGACAGATCGACCTCTTCCCCCAGTTCCTCGATGACTTCACGGAACGCTTCATCATACGCTCTATTTAATAGGAGATTATCGACTTCATTCTGGAATGCAATTACATTCAATTCAGCGCCTGTTGCAAGGGCGGCAGCTTCTGCCACCTTCTTCACTTTTGCTGTAACTTCATTTAGATAGGTTCTTGTCGCTGCCCGGATGAAGAAACGCGCTTTGGCATATTCCGGAATGATATTTGGTGCGTCTCCTCCATGGGTGATGATGCCGTGGATCCGCACATCATCTTTCAGCTGCTGGCGCAGGGCATTGATGCCGTTGAAGAGCTGGATGACCGCATCAAGTGCATTAATTCCTTCGTGCGGTGAAGCCGCAGCATGGGCAGGCTTGCCGATATACTCAAAGTCCAGCGGATCCACCGCCAGGGAGGAGCTTGTTAATGCCGTCCTGCTTGAAGGATGGATCATAAGCGCCGCATCAATTCCCTCTGTCAGGCCGTGCTTCACGAAGCTGCCCTTTGCACTGCCGTTAGGTCCGCCTTCTTCGGCGGGTGTTCCGAATACGACGACCTCTCCGCCTGTTTCTTCAATCACCTTGCTTAAAGCAATCGCTGCCGCTGTGCTTGTTGTGCCGATGATATTATGGCCGCAGGCATGGCCGATTCCCGGCAGTGCGTCATATTCGGCAAGGAAAGCGATGGACGGTCCCGGTTGGGAGGATTTTTTCCTTGCAGCAAAGGCTGTTTCATGGCCGGCAACAGCACGCTCAACCTCAAAGCCCTCTTCTTCAAGAATTCCTGAGAGCAGCCCGGATGCGAAAAATTCCTGGTTGCCGATTTCCGGTTTGTCATGAATCTGGTGGCTTGTTGAAAGGTAAAGCTCCCTTCCAGCTTCTACACTTTGATTGATTCTTTCCTTCAGCTCGGTTACAGATTTAGCAGGTGCTGACATAATGATCTCCTCCTTGGGTTATAGCGGTGCCAGGCACCGGTTATTATTCTCCGATTTCACTAAGCGGAACGAATGTCGGGATTGTGCTGCCTTTGTATTCTTTTTCAATGAATTCAGCTACATCATCTTCCTGATACAGTTCGCCGAGGCGCTTCAGTGTCTCATTGTCTTTGTCTTCTGTTCTGGCGGCAATGATGTTGATATATGGAGTTGCTGTTGCACTTTCATGGAAGATAGAGTCTTCTACAGGGTTGAAGCCAGCATCAACAGCGATTCCATTATTGATGATGGAGGCAGCTACATCCGGCAGGACGCGTGGTGTCTGGCCCGCTACTACAGGGACGATTTCCAGGTTTTTCGGGTTGTCGACGATTTTGTCGATGCTGCCATTTCCGTCAAAGTCTTCAGGCAGCGTGATCAGGCCGGCTTCCTGCAGAAGCAGGAATGATCTTCCCATATTGGTTGCTTCGTTCGGCACGGCAATCTTTCCGCCTTCCGGGATATCTTTTACATCTTTATATTTTTCAGAGTAGATCCCCATTGGTGCAATAACGGTTGTCGCGATTGGTGAAAGATCCAGATCATGCTCCTTTTTAAAAGCGTTGAAATAAGAAATGGTCTGGAAGGCATTGGCATCAAGCTCTCCCTCTGCAAGGGCGATGTTTGGCTGGACATAATCAGAGAAGCGGACGATTTCCACTTTGATTCCTTCTTTTTCAGCCTTCTTGGCTACAAAGTCCCAAATGCGGTTGTCTGACCCGCTGACCCCGATTTTCACTTCTTTTTCTTTTTCCTTGCCGCTTGTTGATGATGAGCAGGCTGCACTGAAAACCGCCAGTGCGAGGATGATTGCCGTTAATAGTAGTTTTTTCATGGATGATTCCTCCTGTTATCGTCTTCTGATTTTTTTGGATAAAATATTGCCGAAGCTTTGCAGCCCCTGGACCATAATGACCAGGATAGCGACTGTTATGAGCATGACCGTTGTATCAAAGCGCTGATAGCCATAGGTAATGGCCAAATCGCCAAGCCCTCCGCCGCCGACAGCCCCTGCCATGGCGGATGCTCCGACAAGTCCGACGGTTGCAATGGTCAGTGCCAGGACAAGTGAGCTGAGTGCTTCCGGTACGAGAAACTTAAAGATGATCTGTGCCGGAGTCGCTCCCATCGCTTCCGCCGCCTCGAGGACACCGGGATCAACCTCGAGGAGTGAGTTCTCGATTAACCTTGCAATATATGGGCCGGCATAGAATACTAGCGGTACGACAGCAGCCGCCGTTCCGATTGAGGTGCCTACTAAAAGGCGCGTCACCGGGATGATTGCGACCATCAGGATGATGAATGGAACAGAGCGGAATATGTTGATGATCCCATTCAGCACGTTAAAAACGGGCAGATTCTCCAGCAGATGGCCTTTTCTCGTAATAACCAGCAGGATGCCCAGCGGCAATCCGAGGATGGTTGAGAAAAGAAGCGAGAAAGCCACCATTTGAATGGTTTCGATGAGTGCTTCTATGATTTGCGTGTGATCAACTAGCATGTGCTTTCACTTCCTTGATTGAGACTTTTTCCTGATGAATATACATAAGCGCGCGCTGCACTTCCTGGTCGGTTCCCTGGAACTCGACAACAAGGTTTCCAAAAGGGATTCCCTGAAGCTCGGTTATATTCCCGAACAGCACGTTGATATCAATATCGAACTTCTTGGCAAGTCTGGAAAGCAGCGGCTGCCCGGCTGACTCGCCGACGAAATTGATCCGGAAGATCCTTTCCTTTCCATCGTTTTTCTCTACAAGCTGCTTTACAGAATCAGGGATTGAATCATTCATGACAGAGCTGACAAAGTTCTGGGCCGTCTGTGTTTTCGGCGCCGAGAATACATTGAACACTGACCCTTCTTCAATGATTTTTCCTGCCTCGATCACTGCCACCCTGTCGCAGATTTCCCTGATGACCGTCATTTCATGGGTAATGATCAGGATGGTGATGTTGTATTCTGCATTAATTTTTTTCAAAAGCTGAAGGATGCTGCTCGTCGTCTGTGGATCAAGGGCCGATGTCGCTTCATCGCACAGAAGAATCGATGGCTGTGTCGCAAGCGCCCTGGCAATCCCGACCCTTTGCTTCTGGCCGCCTGAAAGCTGATCCGGATATTTATCCGCTTTATCGGCAAGGCCGACAAACTCAAGCAGTTCAGCGACCCGTTTGCGGATCTGCTCTTTCGGCAGCTTTGCCAGTGTGAGCGGCATGGCTACATTGGCGAACACCGTTTTTGAGTTGAGCAGATTGAAATGCTGGAACACCATGCCGATATTCCGTTTAACTTCCCTCACCTCTTTGGGCGAAAGCGAGGTTAGATCATGGCCATCGACGATCACCTTGCCCGAGGTCGGCCTTTCGAGCAGATTCACACAGCGGATCAGCGAGCTTTTTCCCGCTCCGCTAAAGCCGATGACACCAAAAATTTCTCCTCTTTCTATTGCTAGATCAATCCCGTTGAGCGCGGCAACCTGCTGCCCGCCGCTTTCATACACCTTTCTGAGATCCTGAAATTCTATCATTTTGCTTCACCCTCCATATCAAATAAAAAACCCTCTTCTGAGAACAGAAGAGGGCATGTATCATCAGCATCCGCTCTTCTTATCTCCCAGGCTCACACCTGCTGGAATTGGCACAGTACTCATAAGAGTCCGCTGCCGAGGCTTCATTGGGCCAGTCCCTCTGCCTCTCTGGATAAGAAATTATGGTTTTCCTATAAAATTAATTGGTTTTAACACAATAGCTATGCAGCATCACGCACTTTTATTCCGGAAAACAAGAAAGCCCTCTTCAAAAAGAAGAGGGCAGAATAATAGGCGTTCGTCCTCTTCTTATCTTTCAGGCAATCTGCCTGCTGGAATTGGCACGGTTCATCAGTCCGCTGCCGAGGTGTCATAGGGCCAGTCCCTCTACCTCTCTGGATAAGAAGCTATCGTATTAAGTTTATTTGCTTGATTAATTGTTTTTTACTTTACACGCGTTTCAAAGTTCTGTCAAACCCTTTTTAAAATTTTTCGGATAAAAATTCTTATCCACAATTTTTGAAAACCCTTACTTAATTTTGGGGAGTTTTGAAAAAATAAAACTCCATCTGCTGTGGATAAAGGAGGTTTTCCACATTTTTCCTCCCCTTATCAACATTCTCCCCAGACTTCACACAAGAAGAGGGAGTTTACTCCTATATTTATGCCCGCTTGTCTATTGTATAATAGTGGAAAAGAGCAAATTGAACTGCATTCCGGGAGGGAGAATGGTTTTGATTGCAACAAACAGAGACTATCAATCTGAATTATTTGTGGACAAAGTTGAAGCAAAGAATCTCGAACTGGCTCTGAAGCATTCGGCAGACCTGATTTCAAGGCATACAAAAGAAGGCATCTTTTTATATGTTTCCCCATCCTGCAGCACCCTTTTGGGCTATTCACAAGAGGAACTGTACAAGGACTGCATTCTGGCCTACTGCCACCCCCAAGATAAAGAAATCCTCAAAAAAGAATTCCGCGGGCTATCCCCGGGCAGCAGCTCACGCATTTCATTCCGGTTCCGCCGCAAGGAAGGCGATTATATCTGGCTGGAGACCAGCATCAGCACACTCGGCGACGGCCAGGAAGCCATGTGCATATCAAGAGATATGACCGAGCGCGTCAATATGGAAGAAGAAAACATGGAAACCCAGGAAAAGTACCGTTTCCTTGTCGAATACAGCAGGGATACCATTGGCATGACAACCGAGAAAGGCATATGGACCTACATGAATGATGAAGGCAAGAAGGTGTTCGGCTTTACTTCAAGCAAGGAAATTATAGGCGCTTCTTTGTATGACTATGTATCACCTTCTGATCATGGCTATCTGAAGGATTTTTACCAGGCGAACCAGACTGTCTCTTTTGAATTGAATATCATCAGGAGTGACGGGAACACCCGGAAGGCCGCTATCCAGCTGATCCCCACCGTTTTTAAGAACCGGAAGCTTTTCCAGATCATCATCAAAGACGTCACAGGCCAGAAAAAGACCGAAGAAAAGCTTCATAATGCTGAAAAGCTCTCTGTCGTCGGGCAGCTTGCAGCAGGAATCGCCCATGAAATCAGAAATCCCCTTACCGCCATCAAAGGCTTTACCCAGCTTCTTACAGAGCGTAAAACAGAAAAATATGCAGATGTAATCCTTTCCGAGCTCGAACGGATTGAAGAAATCGTCAATGACCTCCTTGTCCTCGCCAAGCCTGTTGTGACAGAGGCTCAGGAAACCAATCTGGTGAATATAGTCAAGAGCGTCGTCACCCTTTTAAACACACAGGCGCTTATCTATAACATCATGATAGATGTAAAATACTCTCTATCTGAAATCAGCGTCCGCTGTGAAATCGATAAAATCAAGCAGGTGCTTATCAATGTGATCAAGAATTCAATTGAAGCCATGCCCCATGGCGGAAAAATCAGCATTGAGGTCAGGCAGGATAACAGCTTTGCGATGATCAGCGTGAAGGATGAAGGGATCGGCATTCCCGAGGAAAGGCTGCCGAAGCTCGGTGAACCGTTCTACAGCACGAAGGAAAAGGGGACAGGCCTGGGGCTCATGATCTGCAACCGGATCATTAAGAGCCACGGCGGGAATATATATATAACAAGCAAAGAAAATGAAGGAACCATCGTGAAACTACTGATTCCTGTGGTCTGATTGAAGCCTCCGGCGTTACTGCCCGGGGCTTTTTTGATTCTGCTCCAGCTTCTCGCTGCAGACCTTCTTGAAAACAATTGTACTTCTGTTTAAACAATAGTAAAAACTTCCCCTATATTGCCGATATAAAGCAGGATAATAGATATAGAAAATGGGAGTGTTTCAAGTGCTTTTTACGAAAACAGCAAAACCGAAATCGTTTGACCTTGAAAGCCTGATTCAGAAAGAATTGGAACATGCAGTACAGGAAACTGAATTTGATCAGGATTTAAAGCTTCAGATTGAAGTGATGGGCCTGACAAAAGAAGATTTGGCTATTTTGCGGGCAGTGCGCCCGATTGCCGAAAAGCATATCAGCGCCGTTTACAATAAACTTCTCACTTATGAACAAGAGGATGTCAGGAAAATAACCGATATTTCGAAAATTGGCGTGACTACAGAGATGAGCCAGCAGTATATCCTCAGTCTGTTCAATGGCATAGTTGACGGCGAATTCGTTGAACGCCGCAGAACAGCAGCAAAAGCTTATGTGCAGATCGGGGTGCAGATTCACTGGTATATGTCCATTTACCAGCTGCTTATGAAAAACATCTTGGAAATTGTCCTGCAGGAGCTGGAACTGTCATCGAAAGATCAAAGCCGCGTGACTTTTGCGATGGCGAAGATTTTCAATCTTGAAATCCAGCTATGCATTTCCATCATGCAGCAGACGATGGAAGCATTCTCAGCCGAAAGGGAGAATCAAGCGAAGGTCGAGCTGAAAAGCTATGTCGGGGAAATCGTTGAAAATTTGGCTGCCATGTCAGAGCAGACAGGCGCTTCTGTAGAACAGATTGTGCATCAGTCCCGTCAGATATCCGGCAATGCAAAAGATGGCGCCGCTTCTTCGACTGAAATGGAATCTCGTTCATCCAAAGGCCGCGACCAGCTGAATCGGGTTGTCGATAATATGCATGAGCTGAAAAGCAATGTGAATGAAATTACCAGCACCATCAGCAGCCTGGAAAAAACCTCGAACCAGATCGGCGAGATTGCCGGCGTGATTACAAGCATTGCAGACCAGACCAATCTGCTCGCCCTTAATGCTGCCATTGAGGCGGCCAGGGCAGGCGAGCATGGAAAGGGATTTGCCGTTGTTGCCGATGAAGTCAGAAAGCTGGCAGAACAGACAAAAGACTCATCCTCTAACATCACCTCACTGCTGAACAGCACAATCAGGCAGATTTCAGAGGTGATTTCGCAGATTGGCACCATTGATGGAATAGTCGTGAACGGGAATAAAGAGATCGAAAACACAGGAAATGTCTTCAAAGAAATCCTGTCGGCAAGCACAGAAAGCAAAGATAAAAGCCGCCAGATCGAAAAGGACATCGAACTTCTTACCGGCCTTCTTTCCGAAATCAGCAGTGCAGCTGCCAAATTATCCGATTCCGCTGAAGAACTAAGCTTAACAGTGGCTAATTTTTAAAAATGCAAAAGAGAAGCATAGGCATCACCGCTTCTCTTTTTTTATGTTGATAGCTTTCTGTTCACTGCACAAATTTAAATAGGGAACGGATGAGAAACCGGGACAGAAGGTATATCGGCTCTATCAGATCGATTGCAGCATCAATCGCTTCAAGCTTGTTATTCTTTTTCTTTTCTTTCTTCCGCTTTATTCTGAATTTCAAAATACCGCCCCCAGCCTTTATTTGTATATATTTTACAGCAATACGTTTACTTTGTCATTTCACAGCGAGCCAGATGGTCCAGCAATCCTGCTCCGTAATTTTCCCTGCATCTGTCAGCCTGCTTTCAATATGCTCCACGAGCTCTGCCAGCTCGCTGTCATTCAGCTCATGAAGGATGGAGCGCCCTGTCCTTTCAAGGAGATCATGGCGCAAACCGCTGATATCGCTGTACGTCTTCCTTACTTCCCATAAGGAAATCTCTTTGACGGATGAGAACCCTGCCTCCTCCAGCGCCGATTGTACAGCTGAACTGCTATATCTCCGGGATATCTCTTTCTCCGCCAACTCCGGGAATTTTTCAAAAAAGAACCCTCTGATATGTGTCCTGCTGCCAGGAAGCAGGCAGTCCTCCGGTGTCCGGTCCTGAATCAGGCAGAATCCGCCTGGGCGCAGCACCCGGAAGCATTCAGCAAAGGCGTCCGGAAGCCGGTCGAGATGATGGATGACAGCCCTTTCAAGCACCATATCATAAGCATCTCCCTCCAAAGTGGTTTCGTACGCATTTCCATGCACAAATTCTATTTGCGGATAACCATCTGAAGCCCGGTCTGCCGCCTCAAGCAGCTCCCGTGAGAAATCCAGTCCTGTCACATGTGAGGCTCCCATATCGGCCAGAGCTCTTGAGTAGATTCCCCCTCCACATCCAATGTCGAGAACACTTTTTCCCCTTAAATCAAACTCTTTCCCAACCGTTTTTATCCAAGTTGAGTCAGCTTTCCGGGAAGAATAGGCATCCTGATTCATTTTATCGTGAAAATTGATTGGCATTGGAATCCCCTCCTTATTAGTTTTATTATAAGGCAGGGTGATGAAAGGAAAAATATTGAAATTCCGATCGTATGTGATAGGTTTTGCTTATTCTTTTTCCAGGACCGTCAGCTGCACGCCTGGTTCAGGCTCCAGCTCACCTTTTTCTTTAAACCCGAAACTTATATACAATTGAAGGGCTGGCATATTCCCCTTCCCGGTCAGTACCCTCCATTTTCTGCCGGTAAATTCACTGGTTAAATGAGCAAGCAAACTCTTTGCAATCCCTCTCCGGAAAAACGATGGATGAACGGTCAAACGGCTGATGACCACCCAATTTTCATCCTCTTCATAAGCAAGAACGCCGGCCAGCCTGCCATCCAGGCACATTCCAACAAAACTTTCACGGGAGGCCATCAAGCTTTCAGCTGTATCAAACAGCTGCGGGATAGCATCAAAGCCTATAATCTCAGCTTCTATTTTATAGGCTGGGATCTGGATGCTTAAGACTGCCTTTGCAGTTTCAAAGTCTTTGATATTCAGGTGTATAATTTCTCTTACTGCCCCCATCTTCCCGCCTCCTTTTCATTTATCAAATCAGCCTAGCTGTTAATTTATTCAGCTGCTTTTCCAGCTCAGGGGCCGGTAGAGGCTTGCTGAAATAATAACCCTGCAGCTTGGAGTCACTGTTTTCCCTGATATATTTCAGCTGTTCCTCTGTTTCGATGCCTTCAGTTACACAGTCCAGCCCCAGTTCATTAAGGATTTTGTAGATTCCCGTCAGCAGTACAGTATCAAAGGCTTGGAAGGGAACCTTTTTGACAAAATTACGATCGATCTTTATTGTATCGACCGGGAGATCTTTAAGGAAGATCAGCGAGGAAGTACCGACCCCAAAATCATCAAGAGCTATTTTGACCTTCCTTTTCCGGAGGTCTTCGACAAATGGCAGCAGCTCTTTTTTATAATCGCTCACATCGCTTTCCGTAATCTCGATTTGCAGCAGCCCAGGCGTAAATTGGCTTTGTTTAAGAACCTCATCCAATTTTTCAACAAAGCGGCCGTCCTTCATTTGCGATTTGGATAGATTAATGGCCAAACCAAGCTCTTCAAGGCCGTCCATATGCCATTTACCAACCTGCTTAACAGCCTCCTCCAGTACCCAGGAGCCCATCCTATTAATAAGACCTGTTTCTTCAGCGATCGGAATAAATTTATCGGGGGAAATCAGGCCCTTAGCAGGGTGGTTCCAGCGAAGAAGGGCTTCAACACAGACGATATGTTCCCCCGCTTTATCCATAATAGGCTGATAATAAATTTCAAGCTCATTCCGTTCTACCGCATATTTCAGCTCATGCTCCAGCTCCAGGAGATTTTTGTAATAGCTGTCCGATGAGATATCCTCATAGAAAACATATTGGTTCTTGCCTGTGCTCTTAGCCTCATACATCGCAATATCGGCCTTTTGCAGAAGTGCGTCCAGAGCAGTTCCATCCAGCGGAGACACTGCAATACCGACACTGGCTGTTGTAAATGCCTTGTACTGAAATGTCTCATACTCCTTCCCAACCTGAGACAGAATTCTCCTGGCGATTCCTTCCAGCTCCGTCCTCTCGCTAGTGCCGACAAGCAGGGCAAATTCATCGCCTGCCAGCCTGGCAAAGAGGCCGTTCATTTCGTCTGCAAGCGCCTTTACTTTTTCTGCAATTTCCTTTAGAAATATATCGCCTGCCTGGTGGCCCAATGTATCATTGATCCGTTTAAATCCATCCAAATCAAAAAAGAATACAGCTTTCATGCCTTTCAAGCCCGTCAAGTAATGCTCAAACAGATAGGCCTGATTGGGAAGGCCGGTCAGCTGGTCTATATAAGCAAGATCCGTGATTTCCCGGTTCTTATCTTCAAGAGAGGCCAGTACCTTATTGATGGACTGCTCCAAATTTGTAATCTCATCCCTGTGCTTTGAACTGATGGGCAGCCTTAAGCCAGTATCCCGCCTCTCCTGTATTCCCCTTAAATCCTCTGACAGCCTGGCCACCCTTGAAAGGATGAAGCGGTCCAGCAGGGTAAGTGCCAGCACTAGCAGCAGACCGGAAAAAGCCAGGATATAATAGAAAATCTGCTTCAGGCTCACAAGTCTCTGCAAATAGAATTCCCGTTCCTGCAGAAGGCTGATCATATAGAGGTTAGCTCCCCCATAGTCTCTTAAATAATGTGCCCCCCTGATTGTTGTATCACTAAATGATTCTGTTTTCGGCTCTATACCCTTTATTTGCTCCACCTTGCGGAAAGACAGGGCCATGGAAAGCTCTTTTCCAACCTTGCTTATATAAGCCTGGTCCAAAAGCCTTCCCATGATTAAAAAGCCTGCCATAGGCCCGCTCCCGTTGCTTCGGTATACTGGCTGTAAGGAGAATAAGGCCAAGCCAAACTCTGTCTGTACGAAACCCTTATCTGCCTTCATATCATCAAAAGGATCGGAAAAGGCAGATGACAGCTGAATTGGAGCATTCCTGTTTAAATCATAGCCTCCCTGATAGATAGTCTTCCCCGATTGATCTTTGAAAAGAATAAAGTTCACAAAGTTATTTTCATAGGTTTCGGGCATTAAATTGATTTCGGGATAATCGCTGTATTGCCCCTGAAGGAAGTTATAGCTATCATCCCAAACGGCCCAATCCAGGTTCGTTCGATTTAAAGCATCCAAATCAGAGTCAAGATAGAATTCAATTCTATTTAGATCCTTTGAAACAGAACGTTTATCCATTGCATTGGCCTCTTTCAAAAGCATAGGTCCAATTACTAGCAGAATGCCTCCGAGAAATAAAGCGACCGCACTTCCTGCTACAATGAAAGTTTTTAGTATAAGTATCATATTAAGTAACTCCCGCATAAATGAAATTTTCCGATTACTGCATATATCGGCATTTTGCGGAATCATTTTAGAAGCTAGCAAATTAGGCCTATGATAATTGAATCCTTTTAAGCAGATTCTTCCAACCATCTCTTTATTAACAAATAATCGGGTATATTATAAATAACCCATTTTTTAATAGAAAGGCGGAATAACCATGAAAGAAACTTCTGGAATCCCTTATGACGGCATGCTGACGACCAATGAGATTAAAGATTTGCTCTCCATGTATATCACGCCTTTTCGGGACATGTGCATCAGAACATCAGAACAATCTGAGGTGAAAATCAGCAAAGGCCGCGCCATCAGCCTTATGCTAGACAAGCTGAGCAAGGTCCAGCTCAATGAACTCATCAACCAGCTTTACCTTATGCGCAAGAAGAGGCAGAATGAACTCTGTTATATTCAATATATTTTAATAGCCATTTTGGGCCGAGAACGCCAAACCGGGTAACCTGGCGCCAGTGACTTTTTCAAAGGTCTGCCGGGTATACGACGCCCATCTGTTTTCTGGCTTCATCCAGCATTTCCATGACCAGCAAGCTGTTCTGGAAAGTGTTAATATCTGATTCTGTTTCCCCCGCCTTTACGAGGCGGATAAATTCCTGGAGCTCATAGAAAAGGCTGTTATTATTCTGGGCAACAGAGATGATTTCAGGCTCCTGATTGCGCAGCTGCAGCTCCACTACATCCATTGTGGAAATCCGGTCTATTTTTATTGAGCCTTTTTCACCCTGTATTTCGGCCGGCAGGGAGGAATCGGTGATTTTTGAAAAAAGGACAGCCGCATCCATATTTTCATAGGTAAACACAATGCTTCCGGACGCATCTGATCCGGTTTCCAGCAGAAATCCGCTTGCCTGGAGGCTTTTCGGCTTACCGAAAAGAACCAGCATCGGAAAGATCGCATACACGCCGACATCCATTAAAGCGCCGTTCGACAGCTTCGGATCAAAGGCATTCGCCTGCCTTCCTGCCTTGTAATCTTCGTACCTGGAGTCATACTGGCAATAGTGGGCGAAATATTGCCTCACCTTCCCGATTCTCGGCAAATGCTCCCTGATCTGCTGGAAGTTCGGATAGAATGTCGTTTTCATCGCTTCCATGAACAGCACATGATGTTCTTTAGCAGTCTGGATCATCCTTTTCAGCTCAGCCGTATTTGAAGCTGCCGGCTTTTCACAAAGCACATGCTTCCCATTTCGCAAAAACAGCTCTGCCTGACCGCTGTGAAGCGAATTCGGGCTTGCAATATACACCGCATCAATCACTTCGCTTTTGGCCATATCCTCTAAATCTGTGAATATATGCTCTGCACCAAATTTCTCTGCGAACCTCTCGCCTTTATCCCGTGTTCTTGAATAGACTGCTGCCAGCTGAAAATCCTCCAGCTCTTTCCCGGCAAGAACTAATTTTTCCGTGATCCAGTTTGTACCGATGACGCCGAATTTGACCATGAGCAGGACACCCCTTTTCTTTTTTTGATAAACTAATTCCAGTGTATACCAGCAGGGAGAATGGAGTCTATGCAAAAAAGCCGGCTGCGTTAAAATTGCAGCCGGCTTTTGATTTGGCCATCAAACGGCCCGCTCATCTTTCTTCCATTCATCCTGCACAAACAGAATGCCGAGCTCATGATGGTCGCCTTCATATAATGCCTTCTGGACAAAGCGGATCTGTCCATTGACGTCGAATACTTCCAATTTGCAGTGGGCTCCGTTGCGCTGAAGGGCATTGTATAAATCATTTTCATCGTGAACCTTCAGTCCATTCACCTTTGAAACCAGTTCACCAGTTTTAAGGCCCATCGATTCTGCGGGCGTGCCAGGCTTCACTCCTAGAACAACAAGGCCCTCGTTCCTTCTCGAGAAAAAGAAAGACTGGTTCCGGTCATATACCTTTTGGCGGTATGTGATGAATTCCCTTCCGATCACAGCCAGTGCAGCAACCCCGATTGATGCCAGCGGGTACCAATAGCCTGCTGCCGAAAGCAGGAGTAGGATGATAGAGAAGACCAGCAGCCTTCTGCCTGTCCGCTTGGCAGCCGTATCCGGCAGCATGCCCTGAACCTGCTGAGAGAACCCAACTGAAAATGGAACTAAGATGATTGCATAAGAGCTGTCTCCTATGGAAAACAGCGGCCACCAGCCAAACAACCCAGAGATTGCATCACCAGGGATAAGCAAAAATAACGGAAGCAGCCAAAGCCTTTTCGTTTCATGGACACCGATGGTCTGTCCCCTCTTGCTTTTAATGAGCTTCGGAGACGTTGCCCGGCCGCCGTTCCGCAGAATTAGGTAAGCTTCACCAATCATCAGAAGAGCGAGCAGAGATGCACCTGCGGGGAACAGCATCTCCGCCGTCCAATTGCCTGTCCCTTTAATAAGCGGGATACTAAAGCCCCGGTCAATGATATAAATGCTTGCGAAAAATGCTGCGCCCACTGTGTAAGCCGGGGCAAGCAGCCGTACCTTTCCTGTCAGACTCCAAAGAATGGTGAATGCAGCTGTCAGCCACACAAGCTCTATCGGGATCACCATGCCGGTTCCCAGAGTAATCACGGAAAGAACCAGACCTGCTGCAAGTCCAGCAGGGATCAGCTGACGAAGCTCAAAGTAGGCATTTTCCACCCTGATATGAAAATTCTTGCGCTCTCGCTTCACTCTGGAAACCCCAAGCAGCGCCGCTAAAAAGAACAGATAATAAAACACGGGATTCAGCAAAAGCTTTCCCGCACCCTTTGCCAGCTCCAAAAGCCACTCCTGAATCAAATCCTCCCACCAACCTCTAGTATAAAAGTTTCTATTACTTCTATTCTATCAAAAAAACAGGGCAGCAGGCACCTGTTATATTCGATATGGCGAATATTACTGATGCCTGCTGCCCTTTAATAAATTCGACAAAAACCGGGAGGTGCCTGTCACCGCTCTGCGGTCACCTGCTGAGATAGCGGATAGCGGCCTGCAGCTGAATATCATTTTCTTCTTTCTTGGTTTCCGCGATGATAGCCTGCTCAAGCGCGGCAGCAGTTTTGCTGTCAACCTTGCCTGTTGCCTCCAGTCCCTGATGCTGCTGGAAGGCTTTGACCGCCGTTTCGGTCGCTTCACTGAAATAGCCGTCCTTCCGGCCTGGCGACAGCCCGAGCCCATCAAGCATGATCTGTGCATTTTTGACCTGCTCATTATTCATATCCAGCATAAGCGGCTTTTCCATATTAAGCGGGTGGGTATGGAAGATCTCCGGCTGGACGACTTCAATCGTCGGCTTGATCCCTTTCCTATGAATCCAATTTCCATCCGGAGTGAGCCATTTGAACAATGTCAGTTTAATATTGCTCCCATCTCCCATCGGGACTGGCTGCTGGACGGTCCCTTTCCCAAAGGTGGCTTCTCCGATGAGCGGATAGCCTGCCCCTTCCTCCAGTGCTCCAGCAAGAATTTCAGACGCAGATGCACTGCCTTTATCAATCAGAACGGCTACCGGATAGCCTTTTTCTTTATCAAGCTCTGAGAAATATCTTGTTTTATCTCCGTTTCTTTTTTGAATCTGAACATACGGCTTTTCTTTAGTAACAAGACCTTTCAGAATTTCCTCGACGCTTGACAGCAGTCCCCCCGGATTGCCGCGCACATCAATGATCAGTCCATCCAGTCCCTCTTTCTCAAGCTTTTTCAGCTCCCTGGTGAATTCCTTTGCTGTATCCTCTGAAAAAGTCGTAATTTCAATATGTCCGATTCTTTTATCGTTTTCTTCTTTCATTTCCGCATAGACAGTAATCTGCGGAATTTCATCTCTTTTCACCTTTACCGAAAGCGGCTCCTGAAGGCCCTGCCTCCGTATTTCCAGCATAACATTGGTTCCTTTTTCACCGCGGATTTTCAAGGTGGCTTCATATAAATCAAGGCCTTCAACGCTTTCGCCATCCACCTTCAGGATCTGGTCGTTCGGCTTCAGGCCGGCTTTTTCTGCTGGAGAATCTTTAAATGGAGATACAATGATCACCTTGCCATCTACCATGCTTACTTCCGCTCCGATCCCTTCAAACGATGACTCCAGTGTTTCATTGAATTGCCTGGCCGTTTCCTCGTTCATATATACCGAATAAGGATCATCCAATGTTGAAAGCATCCCCTGGATGGCCCCTTCTGCCAGCTGCTCTCCCTCTACCTTCTCTACATAGCTTCCGAGGATCAGCTCATACGCCTGGCCTACCTTCCCGAGCTCCTCGGGTGCTCCGCTGCCTGGATCTTCCTTGCCCTCCAGCCCGGCTTTAGGCTCAAGGCCGGCCTCTTTTTGCGAATGATAGAACCACTGCATCCCTGCATACGTTCCTCCCGATCCGGCCAGCAGTGATCCGGCCATAAAAAAAGCGATCACTCTTCGATTCATAGGTATCTTCCTTTCATAAGCCTGTTAAGCTTGATACTTCACTATATGAAAGATAGGGACAGGTTATGATGGAATCCACTTTCCCCTTAGATTTAAATCGCATTCTTTCCCTTTTTATTGGTATTCACCCCCACTAAAGGGTAAAATGGTAACGAAGTTTATGAATAACTTGCTGGCTGAAGGAGGAAAGGTTTTTGGAGGAGAAGACTAATAATGAGTATAAAATCGGGCAAACGACCATCCAATGGAATGAAAGCAGCGGTTCCCTTGATTTTGAAGGGGATGATGCTATTCTCCTTTGGACCAAAACAGCCCTGAAAACCTTTATGAATACAATTGAAGAAATAGCTGGAGACGATTCCGCCAGGCTCGTGCTTGAAACAGCAGGCTACAGGACCGGTGAGGATGTAAGCAGATTTTATAAAAGCACAGGCAAAAGTGTAGAAGCAATCATTGAATATCTTCCGCCGCTTTATAGCAGTGCCGGATGGGGGCAGGTGGAAATAACCGAATATTCCATGGATAAAAGAACGGCTGCACTCCGGCTGAAAAATGATTGGGAAGAAAGGGTCATCCGCGCCCAGGGAAAAAGCACGGCAGGAGCCTTCATTCCGGGCCACTGGGCAGGAGTGCTGTCAGGCCTTTTCGCTACAAGCATCTGGTATGAAATCACAGCGAGCACCTTTGAAGGAAGCACCTATACGGAAATCAGCTATTTCCCTTCTCAAATCACTCCAAAGGACAATATCCATGACAGCATCCGAAAGAAAGAGCAGCAGGCAATTCTCGAGCTGGAAAGAAAAGTCGATCAGCGTACAAGAGAATTGAGCGAGCTGGTGAATGATCTGTCTTCTCCGCTTATCCCCGTAATAGATGGCATTACAGTCCTTCCTTTAATGGGCAAATTTGAGGAGAACCGTTCATCACAGCTCATCGAAAAGGTTCTTTCCGGCCTTTTGCTTCATAAGCCCTCTACACTGATTGTGGATATTACGGGCATCAACTCAGTTGATGACTATATTCTGGAGCTAATAAATAATCTGACAAAAACAACCACCCTGATGGGGGTCAAGCCTTTCATTGTAGGCATCTCCCCGCAGATCAGCATCCAGCTGACCGAGCGGAATATCACGCTGAATGACCAGCACTGTTTTGCCACACTCAAGCATGCCATCAATGAGGCACTGAGCATAGAAGGGCTTGAGATTGCACCTGTAAAAAAGACTGACTGATCTTTTTGCAGATAAAAAAAAGGAAGAAGCATCTAAGCTTCTTCCTTTTTTATTACATCGGTACGATCCCGATCGGATTGATTGCATTGGATTTAGATGCGTTCCAAGGGCCTCTGTGCAGTTCGAAGTGCAGATGCTGTCCTTGTGAATCACCGGTGTTGCCCATGATCCCGATCTGTTGTCCTTTTGAGACAGTCGCTCCAGTGCCGATTGAGCGGCTGCTCATGTGAGCATATACTGTCGTGTAGACTTGTCCGTCAATGGAATGGGCGATGAATACAGCATTGCCATAGCTGCTGGAGAAATAAGATCTGATGACAACACCATCTGCAGCTGCTACGATTGGAACTGTCCCGCTCTTAGCAATATCAACACCCGCATGGAAGGTTCCCCAGCGCTGTCCAAGTCCTGATGTCACAACCCCTGCAGCAGGCTTCGTAAAGTTGCCTCCCGAAATCGAAGGTGCGGATGATACTGGGCCGCCGCCTCCACCGCCGCTATTGCTGCTATTACTACTACTACTACTACTTCCTGATGAGCTGTTTTTCTTGGCAGCCGCTGCTGCAGCCGCACGTCTTTGACGCTCAAGCTCAGCCTGCCTTGCCAATTCTGCCTGGTGCTTTTTCTCAAGCTCTATTGCCTGCTTGATGGCAGCTTCCTGGGCAGCAAGCAGTTCATTTTCTTCTTCAAGGTTCAGCTTTTCAGCATGCTTGTGTTCTTCCTGATTCTTTAAGCTGGCCATCAGCTTGTTCTTTTCAGCCTTCTGTGCATTCAGCTGCTTTTTCATGCTCTCAAGGTCGGTGCGCATCTTCTCCAGGGAAGAAAGCTCACTTTCCACCTTTGCCTGAGTCTCTTCAAGAAGCTTTTTGTCTGCCTCATGCTCGCGCAGGATATCCTGGTCTGCTTCCACAATCGTAGCGACTGCTCCTACACGGTCAATGAAGTCACTGAAGTTCTGTGCTCCCATCAGGACATCCAGATAGCTGACCATCCCGCCATTTTCCTGGAAGGAGCGGGCGCGGTCCTTCAGCATTTCGTTCCGCTTGTTGATGCGGTCAGTGATGACAACGATCTCTGCCTTAAGTTTCTCTATTTCTTCTTTCGTTGCTGCAATCTGCTCTGTTTTTTCCTTGATTTTCGTTTCTGTATCGGAGATGGACAGGCTCAGGCGCTCAATCTCCTTGCTCACCTGATCCTGCTCACCCTGAAGTCTATTAATCTCTGAATCTGCGCTGTTAATCTTGCTGTCATTACCGGAGCGCTGCTCCTGAATTTGATTTTTCTTGCTTTCCAGATCACTGATTTTGCTCGCTGATGCCTGGCTGGCAGGGATGCCTCCAAAGATGCTTCCCAGGCCGACTGCCGTGGCAACAGAAAACGCCGCTATTGATTTTTTCAAGTTCCGATTTCTCCTTTCCAATGGGGCCATATGTACGGGTTAGATCGTCTTCTATATGTTTTTGAAACTTTTCATACTATTCATACGTCTATTCTATGACGCATAAAGGGCCCGGAGTATGGTTCCCCCCTGCAGGGCCCTTCCATGCATCTTTTCTTTTATACTTATACTTTAAGGAATTTGCGGACACTCATCAGGCTGCCCCAGACTCCGATCAATGCTCCCATCAGAATGAGGAGTGCGGAAACCTGGTAGACAAATGGATTGAATTCCAGCAGCTGGATGAAATGGCCCTGAAGCCTTGGCGAGATATAATCATAGGCATAATTATAAGTGGTTGCAACCAGCACGATCGGCAGGATCGACCCCAGCACGCCCAGCCACAGCCCTTCAAGGAAGAACGGCCAGCGTATAAAGGCATTGGTCGCCCCTACCAGCTTCATAATCTCAATTTCTCTTCTTCTTGCTACAATTGTAATTTTAATCGTATTCGAGATCAGGAACATGGCGGTGAACAGAAGGCCCACTACCAGGACAAGACCGACATTCCGGCTTGTATTGATAAAGCCGAACAGCTTCTCAACCTGTCCCTGTCCGTATTTAACCTTTGTGGCATACTGCAGCTTCTCGATCTTTTCTGCCGTCTTCATTGTATCTTCCGGGTTTTTCGTTTTTACGATAAATACATCGTTCAGCGGATTGTCCTGTTCAAAAAGTTTGAAGGCCTGGCCTTCATCTCCAAGACTATCTATCAGATTGGTCAATTCTTCTTCCTTGGCTGAATATTCGACACTCCCCACTTCGGGTATCTGTTCAATCTTACTCCGTAAAACCTGCTGATCCTGCTCATTTGCAGCAATATCGATGTGAACGCGGATTTCCACGTCCTCTTCAATGGTTGTAGCCACTTGATTAAGATTCATCATAATAACGAAAAACACACCTACCAGGATGAGAGTGACCGTTACCGCACTGGCGGAGGCAAAAGTCATCCATCCGTTCCGGCCGAGGCTCTTGAAACTCTCCCTGATGTGACGGCGAAGGGTTCTAGCTTTCATAACCGTAATCTCCCCTTTGCTCATCACGTATGATTTTTCCGCCTTCAATGGCAATTACGCGATGCTTGATTGTATTAACGATTTCTTTGTTGTGAGTCGCCATCACGACTGTAGTGCCCCTCGTATTGATCTCATCAAAGATATTCATGATCTCCCATGAGGTATCGGGATCAAGGTTCCCGGTAGGCTCGTCGGCGATGACTACCTTCGGCGAATTTACAATGGAGCGGGCAATGGATACTCGCTGCTGCTCTCCGCCTGACAATTCAGTCGGCAGCATGCGCGCCTTATGCTTCAAATTGACCAGCTCAAGGGTTTCCATAACCTGTTTTTTAATATATTTTGGCTGCTCCTCGATAACTTCAAGGGCAAATGCGACATTCTCGTAAACTGTCAAAGTAGGAAGCAGCTTGAAATCCTGGAATACAACGCCGATGTTTCGGCGGAGCAGCGGAACTTTGTTAGGCCTCAGCTTTTCAAGATTCACGCCATTTATCGTAATTGTGCCGGATGTGGGCCTCTCTTCCCTGTACATCATCTTGATGAAGGTCGATTTGCCGGCTCCGCTCGGACCTACAACATATACAAACTCTCCTTGCTTGATGCGTACGTCTATCCCGTTGGCAGCAGTTACTCCGTTGGAATACTTCTTATATACGTCTTGCATTTCGATCATTTATATCACCTGTAGTTTAGTGTTAAGAATAGAATTAACTTTTCGCTAGAAATCGACAGCAATTCGACAACAGTGTTTATTAAATCGTGACAAAATTAAACACAAAACTACTAAAAGCAGCTTGTTCGTATTCTCACTCAACCCATTATAACATCATACTTTGTCAAAATAACGGAAAAAAATATTACAGTTTCTTTTCATTTGTATAAAAAACGGTTCTTTTTACCCAAAAACGGGTATCGTAATTTGTTAAAATACGACAAAAACATTGGAAAAACCTTCATATTTATAAATTAAAAAAACCGCCATCCTACTAAAGTAGGATGAAACGGTTTCTCCCTCTTACTTCTTAGCTGCCAGCCATTCTGCCACCGCAGCGGCATCCTCGCCTTCAAGAAGCCTTGGCGGCATGGCACCTTTACCTTCTGCAATCGTCTTTTCAATTTCTTCCTGGGAAAGCTGTGATCCGATCTTCTCAAGGCTCGGCCCAACCCCGCCCTGCAGATTGTCGCCATGGCAGCTTGAGCATTTCTGGGTGAACATTTTTTGCGGATCGCCCGCTCCTGCCGATTCACTGCCTTCATTCGCTTCTTCCCCGCCGCCGCACGCAGCAAGGACTAAGGAAGCTCCCATAAAAATCATCATCAATTTCTTCTTCATTATAAATACCTCCTATATCCGGATCATTTCCGGACATCTGCAAGCCTAGGCACGTTTGAAGCCTTCGCCGAGCACTTCAGATGCATCCATTACTATAATAAACGCTTGAGGATCTATGGTCTTGACGAGTTGTTTCAATTTAGTGAACTCCGTCTGATCAACAACACACATCAGGATAGGGCGTTCATGGTCGGTATATCCGCCATATGCTGATAGTTTTGTCACTCCGCGGTCAATTTTATTCAAGATGCCTTCCCTGACAGCTGCCTGATTGTCCGTAATGATCATGGCCATTTTCGAACGGCTGAAGCCGACCTGGATTAAATCGATCGTCTTGGTTGTCACGTAAAGGGCAATAAGTGCATACAAACCTCTTTCAATATCAAATATGACCGCTGCAGAAAGGACGATCAATCCATCAATGATGGCCACACATGTCCCAAGGGTCAGCCCTGTATATTTATTGATGATCTGGGCCGCAAGATCAGTGCCTCCCGTTGAAGCCTTCCCGCGGAATACAATCCCAAGCCCAAGTCCGACCCCGATTCCGCCGAACAGGGCGCCAAGAAGCGGATCCTGTGTCCATGGGTCTGCATGGCTCGTCAAAAAAACAACAAGCGGCAGGAATATGGTTCCCGCTAAGGTCTTTGCCCCAAACTGCCTGCCCAAGAATATCAGCCCTGCGATGAACAGCGGAATATTAAAAGCCCACTGCACATAAGCCGGCTCCCAGCCAACCAATGCGTCCAATATCGTACTGATCCCGCTCACTCCGCCGGAAGCAATCCGGTTCGGCAGCAAAAACACATTGAACGCCACCGCCACAATCCCGGATCCCACCAGCACAAACAAATACTCAAGCGCCCACTCCGCCCCAGGGTTATATGTACTTCCTCTCTTTCTCTTGCTCACTTGCATCCTGCTCCTTTATTGGTGACAGGCACCTCCCGTTATTTGTCGAAAGTTTCCTGTTTACTTTTTTTCTTCCATGGGCTTTTCATAGCCGAAAGTGAGTATAGCATGTTGAAAAAAGGCTGTAAATGCCAATAAAGTGACGTATTAAAGGAGTGGAGCGGAAGTGTATGGGAACAGCGGAATCCAGAAAAACTAAACCAATGCTTTCTTTAGTTTTTATCTTTTTTACAAAAATATACAAAATGGATTTCCGAATACAGAAAAGTGGTATAATGTCGAAAAGGAGGTGAAAAAACATGGAGAAGTCACTCGAACAAATCCTGGTCATCATGCAGGAGCAGATAGTGGATCTTGGGTCACAGATGAACAGCCGGTTTGATGCAATGGAGAAAAGGCTCGACGGGATGGATGAAAGATTTGACGGTGTGGATAAAAGATTTGATATTGTTGATAAAAGGCTCGGTGGTGTGGATAAAAGGCTCGATGGTGTGGATAAAAGGTTTGATGCTGTTGATAAAAGATTTGACGCTGTTGATAAAAGGTTTGATGCTGCGGATGAAAGGTTTGATGCTGTTAATAAAAGGCTCGATACTATGGATGAAAGGTTTGACAATCTGACAACCGAAATGAGAAGCCATTTCAAACAGATAGAAACAAAGCTTGATAATCATGAAAAGCTGTATCTGGTGGTTTCCAATGAATTGAACGCAGCGAAAATTGATATTGAATACTTAAGCAAGAAAACCGGTGTCCATGATAAAGAAATCAATCAACTGAAAAAGACGATAAAAGTATAGAAAGCTCCTTACATTCCTCATGACAGGCCCCCACACATAATCCGCATAAAAAAAGCCTTTGCCATTTCCGGCAAAGGCTTTTCCTTCAATATTATAAGCTTAGTCTTGAACGCAGATAAGCATTGATGAACGGATCGAGATCGCCGTCCATTACGCCCTGGACGTTTCCGGATTCCGTGCTTGTGCGGTGGTCCTTGACCATGCTGTACGGGTGGAATACGTAGGAGCGGATCTGGCTGCCCCAGCCGATTTCCTTCTGCTCGCCGCGGATTTCCAGCAGCTCCTGCTCCTGCTCTTCAATTTTTTTCTGATAGAGCTTAGCCTGGAGCATTTTCATGGCACGCTCACGGTTCTTAATCTGGGAGCGCTCGGTCTGGCATGTTACCACGACATTTGTCGGCAAGTGGGTGATCCGGACCGCTGAGTCGGTTGTATTGATATGCTGTCCGCCGGCGCCGCTTGCCCGGTACGTATCGATTTTCAGGTCTTCTGTACGGATATCGATTTCGATTTCATCATTGAACTCCGGCATAACCTCACATGAAACGAAAGAAGTATGGCGGCGGCCTGAAGAATCGAACGGCGAAATCCGGACAAGGCGGTGGACGCCTTTTTCAGCCTTCAGATAGCCGTAGGCATTATGCCCTTTGATCGCGAGTGTTACGCTTTTGATTCCTGCCTCATCACCTGGCAGATAATCAAGGGTCTCAACCTTGAAGCCTTTTTTCTCTGCCCAGCGTGTATACATGCGCAGCAGCATGGAGCCCCAGTCCTGGGATTCCGTACCGCCCGCTCCCGGGTGGAGTTCAAGGATGGCATTGTTTTTATCATATTCCTCACTAAGCAAAAGCTGCAGCTCGAATTGCGCAAGGCGCTTTGTCAGCTCAGTCAGCTCTTCGGCAAGCTCATTCTGGAGATCCTCGTCGCTTTCTTCCTTCACAAGCTCATAAGTGAGCTCCAGGTTTTCAAATGTTTCATACAGGTCATGGAATTCATGGACCTGATCTTTCAGGGCATTCGACTCGCTGATAACAACCTGCGCCGCTTTCTGGTCATCCCAGAAATTCGGGTGCAGCATTTCTTCATCAAGCTCGGCGATGCGCGCCTCTTTGTTTTCTAAGTCAAAGAGACCCCCTAAAGTCCGCTAATACCTTAGCTGTTCTCTCTAACTCATTGCGAATGTCTGCTAATTCCATTCCAGTCACCTCTAAATAGTTTTTTTACAGTGTATCAGGAAAAAGAGAGCAGGCAAAGCTGATCGAGCTTTACCGGCCCTCTTCTGTTCTTATGCTTAAGCTTCTTTACCGCAGCAGTTTTTGTACTTTTTCCCGCTTCCGCAGATGCAGCTGTCATTGCGTCCGACATCCAATTGCTTTACAGCCGGCTTTTTCTTTACTTTACCGCCCTCATTTTCCTTGGGGTTGACCGCCTGGCCTTTGGCCACTTCTTCACGCTGAAGGTTGTTGCGGATTTCCGCTTTCATGATGTACTTGGCCACATCTTCTTCAATGCTGGCAATCATGTTCTCGAACATCGCAAAGCCTTCATGCTGGTATTCGCGCAGCGGATCAATCTGGCCGTAGGCGCGAAGATGGATGCCCTGGCGAAGCTGGTCCATTGCATCGATATGGTCGATCCACTTAGAATCAACCGCACGGAGCACAACAACTTTTTCGAACTCGCGCATCTGGTCTTCAGCAAGAATTTCTTCTTTTTCATCATAGCGCTCTTTTACCTTCGCATAGATGGTTTCAAAGATTTCCTCTGTATCCTTGCCGCGCAGGTCATTGACAGTGAGGTCGCCTTCATTGAGAAGGTTGCCGTTCACATAGTCAAGCAGGCCATCCAGATTCCAGTTCTCTTCATCCTCAACAGCAGGGGCAAAAGCCTCGACATTGCGCTGCAGGGCAGCCTGGATCATCTTCTCAGCAATTTCGCGGAGGTTTTCAGACTCAAGCACCTCATTGCGCTGTGCATAAAGGATTTCACGCTGCTGGCGCAATACATCATCATATGACAGAAGCTGCTTACGGGCATCAAAGTTATTGCCCTCCACGCGTTTCTGCGCAGATTCAACCGCTCTTGATACCATCTTGCTCTGGATCGGCTGGCTGTCATCCATGCCAAGGCGCTCCATCATTGATTTCATATTGTCTGATCCGAAGCGGCGCATCAATTCATCTTCCATAGAAAGATAGAACTGCGTCACACCCGGATCTCCCTGGCGTCCGGAACGTCCGCGGAGCTGGTTATCAATCCGGCGGCTTTCATGCCTTTCCGTACCGATGACCGCAAGTCCGCCGACTTCCTTCACGCCTTCCCCAAGCTTGATGTCAGTACCGCGCCCCGCCATATTCGTGGCGATGGTAACAGAGCCTTTTTCACCGGCATGGGCAATGATTTCCGCTTCGCGCTCATGGTTTTTCGCATTCAGGACATCGTGGCGGATGCCTTTTTTCGTCAGATATTTAGAAATGATTTCAGACGTCTCGATGGCCACCGTACCAACGAGCACCGGCTGGCCTTTCTGGTTGCGCTCGGCGATATCCTCGACCACCGCACGGAACTTGCCGTCCATGCTCGCATAAATGAGATCGGCACGGTCGTCACGGGCAATCGGCCTGTTCGTCGGGATGACCGTTACATACATATTGTAAATATTGCGGAATTCCTCTTCCTCTGTCTTCGCTGTACCCGTCATACCGGCCAGCTTTTCGTACATACGGAAATAGTTCTGGAAAGTAATTGTCGCAAGCGTCATGCTCTCGTTCTGGATTTCCAGGCCTTCCTTTGCTTCGATCGCCTGGTGGAGACCGTCGCTGTAGCGGCGCCCTTTCATCAAGCGGCCTGTGAACTGGTCAACGATGACAATCTCGCCGTCCTGGACGACATAATCAACATCAAGATGCATGCTCGCATGCGCCTTCAAGGCCTGTGTGATATGATGGTTGATCGCCACATGGGAAATGTCGAACAGATTCTCGATGCCGAAAGCCTTCTCTGCCTTCGTCATCCCGTCCTCTGTCAGCTGGACTCCCTTGGTTTTTTCATCATATGTGTAGTCGTCTTCTTTTTTCAGGTTGCGGACAAACGCATTTGCCTGGATATAAAGCTGGGCAGACTTCTGCGCAGACCCGGAAATGATGAGCGGTGTACGCGCCTCATCGATCAGGATGCTGTCGACTTCATCGATTACGGCATAATACAGCGGGCGCTGGACCTTCTGCTCTTTATAAAGGACCATATTGTCGCGCAGATAGTCAAAGCCAAGCTCATTATTCGTGCCGTAAGTGATATCAGCCGCATAGGCAGCCTGCTTTTCTTCTTTTGAAAGTCCGTTCAGGTTCAATCCGACAGTGAGGCCCAAAAATTCATAAAGACGTCCCATCTCAGTCGCGTCACGGCTGGCCAGGTATTCATTGACCGTTACAACGTGTACGCCTTTTCCTGCCAGTGCATTCAAGTATACCGGCATGGTTGCTGTCAGCGTTTTACCTTCACCGGTTTTCATCTCGGAAATATTCCCCTCATGAAGGGACACGCCCCCCATCAGCTGGACCGGATAAGGATAAAGGCCAAGCACACGCTTAGCTGCCTCACGGACAACTGCAAATGCTTCGACAAGAATATCATCAAGCGTCTCGCCTTTTTCCAGGCGCATCTTGAACTCAGCCGTCTTGTCGCGCAGCTGATCATCAGTCAATTTATCTATAGTGGAAGCCAGGGCATCAATCTGCTCCGCCTTCTTTGACAGTTTCTTCAAATCGCGTTTATTTTGATCGAACACTTTGTTTAAAATCCCAAGCATCAAAAACGCTCCTTTATATTGGATATGGGCTCGTCAATTGGCCTCAGAGCTTTTTATGAAAAAATAAACAGCAGCCTCTATGGCAACTGCCGCTCCTGTACCTTTCGCTATCACAGCAGCTATCTCCTCCTGCAAAAAATCACAGGTTTCCTCCTTAATTCTACCACTTCCTCTATAGAGTGACAACAATTGTGAGAAAGTGCACGAAGCATGCTGTTCTGGCTGGGCGAGAGGATGGGTTTAGAGGTGTAGATGAATTTAATTAATGGTAATTTGCTTGCAAAGGCCTCTCAGACATTATATATTTGACTGCTAGTGAGTTGCGCAGCCAATGGGCATGCTTATGGTGATGGTTTTTGAGAAATTTCACCCCAAATTTAGCCGCACCGCCGCGGATTATTCCCGGTTTGGTAAGTTTTCTACCCAAAAGTGATTTTTTTCACCCTAGTTTCTCTATGATTCTACCTCAAAATCCTGTGATTCTCCCCAAAAAGAGCTATAATTTTTCCTTCTTACATTTTTTCACAAAATCAACACCACAGGACTCATAGCAAAAAACCGGCACCCCCATCAAAGGAGTACCGGCCCAATTTCAAAACCTCAACAAAGACGTAACAACAACAATTCCCAGCACCGAAAACGCGAACGTGCTATACTCCAGCTTTTTATTCTGGTCGCCGAGGAATTTAGCTGTAACGGTTTCCAGCACCCGCACCAGGACAAATAGAACCACCAGCACCGGAATCAGCAAATAGATATTTTCACGCACCGGGCCAAAGTCAATCAATCTTACTAAGAGCAGGAGCACGCCCAGGGAGACCAGGTCGCTCAGATTGCGGTAATTCTTTTTAAACAGCCATCCAAAAAATGTATTCAATATGATGTCGCACCCTTTTTAGTTATTTTGCAGCCATGTCTGGATCCCGGGAATTTCCTGCCATATGTGAAGATGTCCATCCGCATAGGTGATAGCCTCATTCTTGTCGCCCCAGCTGTAATAGTCCGGAACCTCACGCGGCATTTTCTTTTTCCCTGAAAGATAATCCGAAGCATGAGGATTATGTTTCTTCGCTTTCTTCAGCAGCGCAGCCGCTTTGCTTGTGAAGCCTTTTTCCAGCAGTTCGAGCAGGACCTGATTGAAGAGGCCTGCAGCCATTTCTTTCGGATAAGCTTCTAATAGCTTTCTGGCTTTCTTGTATTGCCTGCTTTCACAGTAAGCCTGGAACAGCACAAACCTGACACCCTGATTATCATTCGGATTTAGCTCAAGAAGCTCTTCATAATGCCCAATCGCTTCCGGCAGATTGCCAAGCGCATGCAGCGCCTGTGCATAATTGGCTTTAGCCCTCATAAATGGCCGCGTTTCAATCAGGCCCCAAAAGTGGCCTTTATTTTCCTTGAAAAAGCCGTCCCCGAGATCCTTCTGTCCAGCCTCCATCCCCTTTTTAAACAGCTTAGCCGCTTCCGGGAGATCTTCCTTTTCAGCAAGGATATTATAGGCATCACTATTGAGCGGATTCAGCTCAAGCGCTTTCTCGGCAAGCTTATATCTTTTAGCACCGGATGCTCCGAATGCTTCATACATGATATCCTGGGCTTTACCCTTCTTGGTGGCCGAAGCTTTTTTCGGCAGCGGTTTATTCATGAGCCCCTGAAGGAAGCTATCCAAATCCTGTTCGTTCTCGAACTCCTGCTCCCCGATAAGACCCATCAAATCCTGCATCATCCGCTCAGACTCCATCAGGGAAGCCGGCTCCTGGAGCTCAGATTGAAAGATTTCCTCCAGCACGTCCTCGATCGCATGATAGATTTCACCATAAGCATTCGATATGCTGGCTGTAGACACGCCATAGAGGGTTCCCAGCTGTTTTTGAGTATACGCAGGGCCCGACGGATTTGCCAGAGTGCCGACAAGATAGCGGAGGCCCGCCACATAAATCCCGGCCTTCTTTGGCTTTTTGCCGGTCTTCTCGATATATTTCATCCAGAGGGTGACCCCCATATCAATGACCAAGCTTTCCTCGCCCTCTTTCTCCATATCTCTGGCAAACAAATCAGCAACTTCCGCAGCCCCTTCATTCGGCCACTCAAAGGCAATAGCGGCCCCTGGCACTTCTTCCATCATCTCAAGGAAGAACTCCTGCAAAAATTCCTGCGGATCATCCATCCGGGTGGCTTTATATTCTCTTAAAAGAAAATCCCTGTATGCGTCGGAGTTTTCCCCGCCAAGTTCAAATGGCGCCGGGAAAAATACATGATGATCCAGATAAGGAAGCAGCATGCCGAATGCAAAACGGCCAGTCTCTATATCCCTGTAAGGTTCAAGGATGGTGACTGTAAAAGATTGTCCGCTCATTGCATCCTCAACCAGAAGCTTGCTTTCATTTCTTTCCTTAATAATACCTGCAAAGGCAAACGGCTTGTCCCATTTCTGCAGGATATCCTTCAGGTAGGAATTCTTCAATACAGGGAGCATTTCTTCTATAAATAAATCCATGATCCTCTCCCCGGAATTGAGCTCCCCAAAAGCTGTGAACCAGAACCTATGGACAAATTCATAAAAGTCCCGCTCTTCCTTATCAAATTGTGAAAGATCCTCTAATTCGAAAGACTCCTGAAGCAGTTCTCCGTATACATGCTTGGCAAATTCAATCGCTTCTCCCTGGAGAGCGATGATTTCCCCTTCCATCCTGTCCGATATCACAATTACATCCTTACTGCCGCAGCATTTTTTATATTTTTTTCCGCTGCCGCATAAACAAGGATCATTCCGATTGATTCTTCCGCTCAACATCAATCTCTCCTTCCGGACATTCATTCTATCTCCTTTTTAGCATAATCCCTGCAAAATTGAAACCACTTATAAAAAACAGCCGCCAAACGGCAGCTGCTATTCTTGTTTCTTCATATATTCAAGTATATCCAGATCTATCTTCCCTTCATCCTGCTCGCGCTCTTCGAAGTTTTCTGTATGGATATAGGTTTTCAGCGCCTTGTATAACTCCCCGCCGGATGCCTTTTCTTCCAGATAGCCGAGCCTTACTAGCTGGCTGCCCAGTTCTGCCTCGACATCTCCTTCAATGTCAGCCACCCTGCCCTCTCTGCTTGGTGCAAAATAAAGCTGCTGAAGATGATAGATTCGGATTAATTCAGTGATCGGGTCAGGATGGTCATCGACACGCAGATCGATATAGCGGTCATTAAAGCCGCCATACCCGCCCTTTTCTTTTACCACCAATAGAGCTGCTGACTGCTGGCCGCGGCTGTCCCCGCCTGCTTCCTGGCCGGCGTTAAGAGAGGCAAGCAGCCGTTCAGCCAAAGTGCCTTCACTGCTGTAAAAAGTGTCAGCCATCGCCTTTACCGTATTTTCATCTACTAAAATATTGCCCTGTGCTGCGAAATATGTGCCTGCAGTCCCGCCGGCCCAGTCATAGCAGCCATTTCCTGTAAAAGTAGCACCATTTCCCTGAAAGTCGACAATACCGACCTGGCGTAGTTCCTTTTCAGGATCTTCAGCCGTAATAAGATCAAGAGCTTCCTGCGCTGTCTTCCCCTGCGCCATTAATTCAAGAGCCTGAGGGCCGTAAGCTGTATTGGCATAAGACTGCGTCGCCACTGCACCAACGCCTGCCTTCGCAAAGGGCACGACCGCACCAACACCTAAAAATTTGGATTGGACCGCAATCCCCCATTCCTTTTCCTCCGGATCATAGCCAACGATTGAAAATGTCATATTCTATTCCTCCTAAAAATCTCTCTTTATATTCTTTCGCTTCTCTAAACGTTTTCTCCTTTTTCTTCCTTCTAAATAAATGTCACAATCTGTCGATATACTTCACGTGAGAATTTTTTGATAGAGGTGAATGGAATTGGTGAAAAAGTTAGGCCTGCTTCTGCTGGCCATTCTGCTGCTGGCAGGATGCTCGCTGCCGGGTGATGCAGCGGAGGTTAAGCAGGAAAAGGAATATAAGATTGGCATTTTAATGTCCGAAACAGGATTGGGGGACGACTCCTTCAATGACTCGGCCTTCCGCGGCCTGGAAAGGGCCCGTGATGAGCTGGGCGTCCTGTTTGATTATAAAGAAGCGCCAGACGGAGATTCAGAAGAAAAGCTGACAGCGCTTGTCGAGGAAAAAAATGACCTTGTCATCGGCCTTGGTTTTACAGCACAAGAGCCGCTTGAAAAAATCGCTAAGAAATATCCAAAACAGCAATTTCTGCTGATTGATGCCGTATCAGAATTGCCGAATATCGCTTCGATCACATTTAAGGAGCATGAAGGCAGCTTCCTGGTCGGAATGGCAGCAGCCATGGCCAGCAGAACGGGCACACTTGGCTTCATCGGCGGTGAAGACGCAGAAGTCATCCACCATTTTGAACAGGGGTTCATTCAGGGTGCCAGACATGTTAAACCCGATATCAAAATCCTGACCGAGTACGCAGGCTCATTTAGTGATGCTGAGCTCGGCGGAAAGATTGCAGAATCACAGATTAACAAAGGTGCGGATTTCATTTATCCAGCAGCCGGGTTTACCGGCTATGGCGCGCTCCAAAAAGCCCAGGAAAAAAGGGTTCATGCAGCAGGAGTCGACTCTGATCAGTTCTTTGTCGCGGAAAAAGCTATTGTTACCAGCATGCTGAAAAATATCGATGTTGCCGTCTACGATACCGCCAAGCTTTTAAAAGAAAAAGGGAAAGTGGACCAGCATTCCTTCGTCCTTGGCCTGGCAGAGAACGGAGTCGGCCTGGCGGAATTGCGTGCATTCCCATTCTCCGAAGAACAGAAAAAAGCCCTTGTTGCTGCCAAGGATGAAATCATTGCCGGCGATATTATTGTAAATTCAACTAAACCATAAAGGAGGCTGCACCATGAGATTGCGCAACCGACTGATGATGATTGCCATCATCCCCCTTATCTTATCAACTGTAATCATCGGTTATATGATCAGCCAGATCCTTGAGCTTCAGAGCTCCTCCAGGGAGGATGTAGAGGTCCTGCTGCAGATAGAAACCCTGAACGGTGAATTTGTCAGTGCCAGGCAATCACTGGCGAGCGCAGCGGCGACCGGCACGGACGCTAATAAGCAGGAAGCTGCCGGAATGCTCGGGAAAATTGAAAAAGACATGAAACAGCTGAAATCTGCCATAAGTGAAGCAGACCAGAAAGCCACTTTCACAAAAGCGGAAAATAAATTCAGCATCTTAACAAAAGAAGCCGGAGACGCCCTTACAAGCGGGAACCAGCCGGAAATCAAGCGGCAGTCCATCCGCATTGCAGGCATCATGAATGATTTTTATTTTTTGGATAAGCAGGCAGAACAGTGGTATGAAGCAAAGACAGCCCAGATGGAAAAACAGATCGGCTTCATCGTCACATCATCCCTGATCGCCAGCATCCTGCTGATTCTTCTGTCCGGAGGATTTTCCTGGCTGGCAGCCAGAAAGATTACACTGCCGCTCAATGAAATTGTCCAGCAGGCAGGGCGGGTCGCCAAGGGAGATTTGACCATCGGGCTACAAAAGGCAAAGCCGGCGAGCAAATTTGAAATAGACCTTTTACGCTCAGCTTTTGCCGACATGATCGGGAATGTAAAATCAACCGTAGAATCAATAGATAATGTTGGAAAGCAAGTGTCCACTTTTTCAAAAGAAGTATCCGGCTATATGGAAAGTGTGACAGAAAGCAGCAGCCAGGTTGCTGTTTCCACCGAGGAGCTCGCTAAAGGAAGCCAGGCGATATCCGAGGATATCCAGTCAACCGCAGAGCTCATGCGCAGCATGGGCGACAACTTTACAGTGGTCCAGCAGGAAAGCCAGAACTCACTCCAGGCGAGCATGGAAGCAATGAGCTCCATCGATGACGGCCGCAAGTCACTCGAAAAGCAGGCAGCCTTCGCCGGACAGCTTTCCAGCTCGTCTGAAGGAATCAAAGCCTCCGTCCAGGAATTCGCTGAGTATACCGGTAAGATCGAGAATGCCGCCAATACGGTCAGAGAAATTGCCGAGCAGACCAATCTGCTTGCACTGAATGCAGCCATTGAAGCAGCCCGCGCCGGCGAGGCAGGCAAAGGCTTTGCCGTTGTTGCGGAAGAGGTAAGGAAGCTCGCAGATGACAGCTCTAAAGCTACCGTCCAGATCACCAGCATGGTTTCCAGCATCAAGCAGGGTGTTTCTACCATATTGAATGCAACAGAGCTCGGCAGCAAGCTGACCGACGAACAGCTCGGATCCATCAAAGAAACAGAAGACAGCTTCTTCACCATCGCCGGACATGTTGCAGGAATCTACGACCAGCTCACAACACTGGCGGAAGGAACGGAAAAATCCGCAGGAATGAGCCAGCAGGTCATCGCGGCGATTGAAAATGTGTCTGCTGTTACGGAAGAAACGGCAGCCGGGACAGAAGAGATTTCTGCATCCACCGATGCCCAGCTCCGCTCCTTCGAGCAGGTCGGCGATAAGGTTTCAGCACTTGAAGCATTGACTGAGGAAATGAAGCGTGAGCTTGGAAAGTTTAAGGTGAGTTAATGAAAAAAGAACCGAATCCAATTGGATTTGGTTCTTTTTTCTCATCACGCTAAAAATATCCCGCCATAAACAAGCGATCCGGCAATCACATACGCAGGATGCACCTTGAACTTTTCCATAAGCACCAGGCTGACAAGCCCTATGAAGATGGTCTGCCAAAAGCCGGCACCTTCGTAAGAGGAAAACAGGAAGTCGTACGTCATGAGCCCCAGAAGGACGGCTATGACCGGTCTGATGACAACCGTCATCCGTTTGACCCGTGGGGATTCCTTGTATTTCATGAGCAATCCGAGAAGGCCGATCATCAGGATCAGCGACGGGGCAACGGTGGCAAAAACACCGACCGCGGCACCCAGAACACCTGCCTGGTCATAGCCGATATAGCCGGCCATCTTTGTGGCAATCGGTCCGGGAAGTGTGTTCCCTAATGCAAGCATCTCACTGAATTCACTTGTGCTGAGCCAGTCATAGCGATCGACCACTTCATTCTCAACCAGCGGGATGGACGCCGGGCCGCCGCCATAGCCCAGGATTCCGGGGATGAAAAACGCTAAAAATATCTGGATATAAATCATGCTGAATCTTTCTCCTTTTCCGCATTTTTTCCAGCCCTATCCTTTTTAAGGAGCGCCCCGAGCAATAAACCAATAATTATGATTGCGGGATGAACGTTCAGGACCTCCAATACAACCAGGCTTCCGGCCACAAAAAGCAGCGTCCAGCCCCAGCCGAGATTCGATTTGACTGATTTTTTCACAAAGTCCCAGGTCAAAGTGGCAAGCATGACGGCAACGACAGGCACAACCGCCATTGACATCCCCTGCACCCAAGGCTGGTCTTTATAGGAATTCAGCACGGTCAGGAGAAGCACCATCAGAATGATCGTCGGCACAATCGTCGCGATGATGGCATTCAGCATCCCCCAGACCCCTGCAACCCGGTAGCCGATATAGCCGGCCATTTTCGTGGCAATCGGTCCCGGAAGCGCGTTGCCGAGCGCAAGCACATCGCCGAACTCATCTGAATCCATCCATTTATATTTTTCCACCACTTCTTTATGGACGAGCGGAATAGAGGACGGGCCTCCGCCATAGCCCAGGATTCCTACCCTGAAAAAGGCTAAGAATATGTCTGCATGCTTCATGACTGATTCACCTTTTCATCCTTTCCGGCCTGCCCGATGAACAGGCATCCTGCAGCCCTCCCGGCACAATGTCAGGAGGGCTGCGCTAATTATTATTATTTTCTAATTATAACGCTCTATAACCCCTTTGCCTATCCATTTACTTTAATTCGTTACCATGCAGCAATGGTTCCGTCGGTGCGGGATTCTGTTCCGCCAAGCAGGACACCTGTTGCCGGATCCCGCCAAATGATCTGTCCGCGGCTGAACCCGCCTGTGTCAACTGCCATTTCTATTTCATGGCCGCGCCGGACCAGCTCCTGGACGATGTGCTGCGGGAAATTAGGCTCCACCTTTACTTTCTTGCCTTCAATCCATTGCCATCTCGGCCCATCAAGGGCAGCCTGAGGGTTCAAGTGAAAATCAACGGTGTTCATCACGACCTGCATATGACCTTGAGGCTGCATATAGCCCCATCTGCCGCGGCCAGGTAGACTGTTCCGCTCCTTGAAGGCTGATAGGTCCTTGGGGTCAATGCTTCGTTCCCGATTTCCGCCCTTCTTGCTGCACCATATTCTTCGCCCAGCAGTTCGTCAACCGTTACATTCATATCGGCGGGATCCGTAATAAATGCCTTTCCGTCTGTAAAAGCTAGTTTCATTGCTTCAATTTGCCGGTGATACGCTTCAGCCGTTTCTTTATGCAAAAAGTCAAATCCCTGTGCAATGTTCAGTCCAAGCAGTGCCACCAGTCCCTGGCCGTTCGGCGGGATTTCCCAGACATCATAGCCTCTGTAATTCACCTTAATTGGTTCGACCCACTCAGGCTTATAGGCGGCCAGGTCCTCTTTTGAAAGGAAGGCATTATATTTTTGCGAAAAAGCATCGATTTTATCGGCCAGCCCTCCCTGATAAAAGCTTTCAGCATGGGTCTCACCGATGCTTCTCAAGGTTTCCGCATGCCCTTCAGACCGCCAGATTTCACCTGTTTCCGGAGCCCTGCCATGGACAGGCATTTTCTCATGGCCCTTTTCTCTTACCGCCCTGATGCTGATGGATTGCGGAGCAGGCCCGCCCGCATTGAGGCCGTGAAGCTTCCCTTCGTCCAGACGAGCGCAAATGCATCTCCGCCGATTCCGTTGGACGTCGGCTCCACGACAGTCAGGGCTGCGGCTGTCGCAATGGCGGCATCAATGGCATTGCCGCCTCTTTTAAGCATATCAAGCCCGGCCTGTGCTGCCAGCGGCTGGGAGGTCGCGACCATACCTTTTCTCGCTGTGACAGTCATCCGCTGCGAAGGATATGGGTGATGTTGAAAATCGAATTGCATGCTTGTTACCTCTCTTTTCTCGTTTTTTTCGAAATAAGAAGCTGCAGCCAGAGGCAATTGCAGCTTCTCTATCCTTATTTAATTGTCACTTCATCAATCATGTAGAGCCCGGATGGATGCATCCAGAAGCCTTTTACATTGCTTCCGATTACCGCCATGTCTTCATCATTGCGGAGGAAGACGATTGGTGCCTCTTCCATTTCAATTTCCTGTGCTTCTGCATAGATTTCTAGTCGCTTCTGCTCATCGGTTTCCTGGCGGCCTTTATCAATCAGCTCATCCACCTTCGGATTGCTGTAGAAAGAGCGGTTACCCGGATTTCCGCGTGCATCGCTGTGGAACAGGAAGTATTGGTTATAGTCAGCATCACCTGTCATATTGGACCAGCCCAGAATGAACATATCATGCTCCCCGTTAGCTGTTCCTTCAAGGTATGCTCCCCATTCAACTACCTTTGTTTCTGCTTCGATCCCGATGCCCTTCAGCTGGGACTGAACTACCTCTGCTACGTCCATTCGTTCTTTGTTGTCATTTGTCCAGATCGTTGTTTTAAATCCATCAGGATAGCCGGCTTCTGCAAGGAGCTCCTTCGCTTTGTCCAGATTGTATTCGTATCCCTCAAGCTTGTCATTATGACCCCAGATGCTTGGCCCCATTGGAGCAGTCGCAATAGTGCCGACATTATTGTAAACCCCTTTAACGATCGCTTCCGTGTCAATTGCATAGCTGATTGCCTGGCGAACTTTTACATTATTGAAAGGCTCTTTTTCCACATTAAAGCCGATATAGTCAACGCCCAAAGCATCGCTGCGGACAAGCTTCATGCTGTCGCTGTTTTCAATACGCTCCACTTCATTGACCGGCACAGGCTCGGCAATATGGGCTTCCCCTGTTTCGACCATGGCAATTCTCGTTGAATCCTCCGGCACCACCTTATACGTGACGGTTTCTACACTTGGCTTATCACCCCAATAATCGGCGAACTGCTCAAGTACAATCTCCTGTCCAGGCTTCCACTCTTTTAAAGTAAATGGACCGGTTCCAACCGGGTTCTGGCCGATTTCCTCGCCGGACTCGATTGCTTTCGGGCTGATGATCCCTGAAGCGTAATGGGACAGGTTGGCCAGCAATGGTGCGTAAGGATAAGCAGTTATCAGCTGGACCGTATAGCCATCGACAATTTTTACTTCTTTGATCATTTCGAATAAGTTTGAGCGCGGTGAAGCTGTTTCCTCCGCCTGGACGCGCTCAATCGTCTTTTGGACTGCTTCAGCGGTAAAATCGGTGCCATCATGGAACTTTACGCCTTCACGGAGTTTGAATTCCCATGTTGTATCATCAAGCTGATTCCATTCTGTCGCAAGTGAGGGCTGGATTTCCATGTTTTCATCCTGTTTGACAAGGCCTTCGAATATTTTTCCATGGTATACATTGGCAGAAGGAATGTCGGTTCCCAGATGCGGATCAAGCTTTGTGGCATCCGAGAGGACCGCAATGATCAGATCCTTGGTGGAAGCTGACCCGCTCCCGCTGCCGGATGCTCCCAGGCTGCCGGGATCATTTCCGCCGGAACAGCCTGCCAGCAATAAAAGAGACATAATAACACTTGTAAGCCAAATAAAACCCTTCTTTTTCCCCTTCATCCCAAGACCCCCTGTTTTGTTCGAATGATTTGCAGTTCTTTGGTAGACTTTGTTAAATTTTCGTGCCCATCCTTGGTGATCAAAACCAAATCCTCGATTCTGACTCCGCCGAAGCCCTGGATGTAAATGCCCGGCTCAACCGTGATGACCATCCCTTCCTGTAGTACAGTATCATCGGTTGCCCTCATCGCAGGGCTTTCATGGATAGCGAGCCCGAGTGAATGGCCGAGGCTGTGCCCGAAGTGATCTCCATAGCCTGCTTTGCGGATAATGCCTCTGCCGACTTCATCAAGCTCATTGCAGGTTTTCCCAGGACCTATAGCCTTCAGTGACTCCTCCTGGGCATGCCGTACAATTTGATAGATCTCCTTCTGCTTTTCAGAAGGCTCTCCAACAACGACGGTTCTTGTGAAATCAGAATAATAGCCATTGACGATGGAACCGTAATCCATCTTCACAAAATCACCTGCCTCGACCACCCGGTCTGTAGCCTGGCCATGCGGAAGGCAGGAACGCGGCCCTGAAGCAATGACGTGGTTCGCTTTGATGCTGTCGGCTCCCTGCCTCTTCATAAAGATTTCCAGCTCAAGGCCGATCTCTTTTTCCGTTACACCCGGCCGGATGAAGGTGACGATATGCTCAAAAGCCTTATCACAAATCTCAATCGCTTCCCTCATCCACTGGATTTCCTGGTCATCCTTGATCATCCTGATGGCATTAGTTGCCGGAGCTGCATCCTCAATTTCTGCTCCCGGGATCCGTTCCCTTAACTCCAGATAGGTTTCCGCCGGAACAGAGCCGAGCTCCAGCGCCAATTTCCCGCCGGCACCCCCTGCAGCGAATGCCCCGCTGGCCAGCTCAATCATATTCTGATAATGCTGCACCACCTCATAATCCGGTGCCTGCTCTTTTGCTTGGTCTATGTAGCGAAAGTCGGTGAAAAGCTTTAATGAATCCTCTTCGATGAGAAGAACGCCTGCCGATCCTTTATAACCAGAAAAATAATAGCGGTTCTCCGGCGAGGTAATCAGTACAGCCCTCCAGCCATTGTCCTTCATCCTGCTGCGCAGTTTCTCAATTCGATGCTTCATTCTTCCACCCCCTGTTTTTCCCTTGTTTGATAAGGTTGAGTTCATTATAGGAGAAAATTTCAGGGTATGTTTTCAAAATCTTGTCGTGTTTTTGCAATTTCTTTACTTTATCTAAAAATTCAGACAAAATAGATTTTTTTTCTGATATCTTTGTTTTCAACAACTATAAATGGAGGTTCGATTATGAGCAGCATGGCTAATCCCGGGCAGACACCCGCTTCTTCCATTCCAATTTCCAAAAGGAAACGGAAAGGGGCTGCCCTCGCAAAAGAGCTTGTCCAAAATAAAATGTCGCTGATTGGCGGCACAATCGTTCTATTATATATCCTGCTGGCCATACTGGCGCCTGCCATCTCCCCTTACGATCCTTACGAAATTGACCTTGTCAATAAACTGCAGGCACCATCCGCTGAGCATATCATGGGGACGGATGATAAAGGAAGAGATGTATTCAGCCGCATCCTGTATGGTTCGCAGCTGTCACTGGCTGTCGGGTTCGTGTCTGTCCTTATTGGTGCAGTTTTCGGCATCGTACTTGGCATCATTTCCGGCTATTACGGAGGCTGGGTCGATACACTCATCATGCGCTTTATTGATGTCCTTCTCGCCTTCCCTGGGCTGCTGCTGGCTCTTGCCATTGTCAGCGCTCTTGGCCCTAGCTTGATCAACGTTATGATTGCTGTCGGCATTTTTTCCATCCCAACCTTTGCCCGGATTGTCCGGGGTTCAACATTGAGTGTGAAGAAGATGGAATATATTGATGCAATCAAAGTACTCGGGGCAAGAGATTCGAAGATCATTTTTGTTCACATTCTTCCTAATATTATGAGCCCGATCATTGTTCAGGGCACTTTGAGGCTAGCCACCTCCATCCTGTCTGTTGCAGGTCTCTCCTTCCTTGGAATGGGCGCCCAGCCTCCAACACCTGAATGGGGCGCGATGCTGAGCGACGGCCGCGACTTTCTGTTTACAGCACCGCATATCGCACTGTTTCCCGGGATCGCCATTGCCACGATTGTGCTGGCCTTCAATCTGTTTGGAGACGGACTGCGGGATGCACTGGATCCCCGCATGAAAAAATAAGGAGGTACTTCTGATGTTGATCTTTTTAATCCGCCGGTTCATTCAAATCATCCCCGTCCTGCTCGGGGTTACACTGATTGTCTTTCTGATCATGCAGATGGTCCCTGGCGACCCTGCTGCACTTGTTGCCGGTGAAGGCGCAACAGACGCCCAGGTGGATTCTATCCGCCATGAGCTTGGGCTTGATCAGCCTGTCCTTGTACAATATGCCAAATATGTCGGCGATGTTGTCCAGGGAGATCTTGGCGAATCTATCCGGACAAGCCGCCCTGTATTGGATGAAATCCTCGTCCGCCTGCCGATCACTCTAGAGCTGGCTTTCTGGAGCATCCTGATTACGGTTATCCTTGGTGTAATCATCGGTATTATTGCCGCCACCAAGCAAAACAGCTTTACTGATGTAGGTCTGATGATGGTCGCCCTCCTCGGGGTTTCATTGCCGAACTTCTGGCTCGGCCTGATTCTGATCCTTTATTTTTCCGTTGAACTGCAATGGTTCCCTGTTGCCGGCTGGGGCACCTTCAGCCATATCATTCTTCCTGCATTGACGCTCGGCACGGGCGGTGCCGCAATTGTGGCCAGGATGACGCGGGCGAGCATGCTTGAGGTCATCCGCCAGGATTATATCCGGACAGCGAAGGCAAAAGGCGTCCGCCAGCGCTTCATCATTTATAAACATGCTTTGAAAAATGCACTGATCCCGGTCATCACAGTAGTCGGCCTTCAATTTGGCGCCTTGCTCGGCGGAACTGTCCTCACCGAATCGGTATTTGCCATTAACGGCGTCGGCCGCCTGATCATTGATGCCATCAGGATGCGCGACCTGCCGCTCGTACAAGGGACGATCCTTTTTGTATCGGTATTGTTCGTCCTCGTCAATCTGCTGGTTGATGTATCTTATAGATTCTTAAATAAACGTGTGGAGCTTAATTAATAGATATGAAAGGAGAAAAAAACATGGGCACTGAGAAAGATACCATCCTGGAAGTCAAAAACCTGAAGACTCACTTTTTCTCCGGCAAACGGGTCATCAAGGCAGTGGACGGAGTTGACTTTGAGGTCGAAAAAGGAAAAACGCTCGGCATTGTGGGCGAGTCCGGCAGCGGCAAAAGCATCACCTCCCTCTCGATTATGAGACTGATCGCCGAGCCTCCCGGAAAAATTGTCGACGGTGAGATCCTGTTCAAGGGAAAAAACCTGCTCCATGAAACAGAGGAAGGCATGAGGAATATGCGCGGCAATAAAATCTCAATGATTTTCCAGGAGCCGATGACCTCCCTCAATCCGGTTTTCACAGTGGGCGAACAGATTGCCGAGGCTTTCCGGATCCATCAGAAGCTGCCTCGCAGGGAAGCATGGAACAAGGCTGTCGAAATGCTCCGGATCGTCGGGATCCCGTCTCCAGAGAAACGGGCCAGACAGGAGCCCCATGAACTGAGCGGCGGGATGCGGCAGCGCGTCATGATTGCCATGGCCCTGGCCTGCAATCCAGAGCTATTGATTGCCGATGAGCCTACCACTGCACTGGACGTTACCATCCAGGCCCAGATACTTGATCTTCTGAAGAACCTGCAGGATCAGCTGGGAACTGCTGTCATTATGATTACCCACGATATGGGCGTCGTGTCGGAAACTTGCGACCATGTGGCCGTCATGTACTGCGGAAAAATAGTGGAACATACAGATGCCGACTCTCTTTTTGAAAATCCGAAGCATCCCTACACACAGGGTTTGCTCCGCAGCATCCCGCTTGTCGATCGGGATGTGGAAGAGCTGGAAACCATACCGGGCACTGTGCCAAGCCCGGATAATCTCCCAGCTGGCTGCAGCTTTGCACCGCGCTGCCCTTTTGCTGCTGAGATTTGCAAATGCGAGGAGCCGCCGTTATTTGACAGCAGCAAGGATAAGGTCCGCTGCTGGATGTATTCAGAAAGATGGGATCAGACAACGAAGGAGGTTGCTGCCGATGTCAGCCGTGCAAACTGAAGCCAAGCCCATCCTCGAGGTAAAGGGACTGCAGCAGCATTTCCCGATCAAAGGCGGAATCTTTGGCCGGACCGTGAATCATGTGAAGGCTGTAGATGGTGTTGATTTTACGATCTATGAAGGCGAAACTGTCAGCATCGTCGGTGAGTCCGGCTGCGGCAAATCGACTACCGGCAGGGCCATTCTCCGGCTGGATGAACCGACCGGAGGCAGCATTTTCTTCCAGGGAGAGGATCTCCTCGCCCGTTCAAAGCGCGATATGCGCACCGTCCGCAAGGATCTGCAGGTCATCTTCCAGGACCCCTTCGCTTCCTTAAATCCACGCCGGTCAGTCGGACAGACGCTGGAAGAGGCGATGGGTATCCTGAATGTTGTCCCAAAAAATGAACGCAGGCAGCGGGCAATCGAGCTCCTGCAGCAGGTCGGCCTTCGTGAAGAACAAATCGACCGCTATCCGCATGAATTCAGCGGCGGGCAAAGGCAGAGGATAGGCATTGCCCGGGCCCTAGCCGTGGAGCCAAAACTTATCATCTGTGATGAAGCCGTCTCAGCCCTAGATGTATCCGTCCAGGCACAGGTCCTGAATCTATTGAAAAAACTTCAAAAGGACTACGGCCTGACATATCTGTTCATCTCTCATGACCTTGGTGTTGTCCGCCATATTTCGGACAGGATCATCGTCATGTATCTTGGGAAGGTTGTCGAGATAGCCGAAAAGAAAAAGCTGTTCGACAAGTCGCTCCACCCATACACGAAAGCCCTGCTTTCAGCGATCCCGGAGCCGAACAGAAAGCAAAAGAAGGAAAGAATCATCCTTAAAGGGGATGTCCCTTCTCCGATCGATCCGCCGGCAGGCTGCCGATTCCATACCCGCTGTCCGCTTGCGACAGACCTGTGCCGAAATAACGAGCCGGATTTGCGCAGCCTGGCTCCCGGTCACCAGGCTGCCTGCCACTATGCAGATCAGCTGACATCTTAAACAGGAGTTTCAGCCATCTTTGGCTGTTCTCATATCATCCCCATTCTATGGCGAAGCCCTTCCGGCTTCGCCGTTTTTAATAGACTCTTCCCCATTACCTTTTTAAAATGTTATACTATTTTGTAAATTCACTATAAAGGCTGTGTAAAGATGCTGCTGTCTTATGAAACCTTTTCCCTTTTTGCCATCTTTTCCATCTTTATCCCGATGGCAGCGGCCATCATCCTGATGATGATCCTCGCCTTTGAAAAGCAGATTGACACGCTTTCCTTTGAAAAAAAACAGGCGCTCCTGGAAAACACACTGCAGGAAAGCAAGTATATGCAGCTCAATCAGCAGATCCACCCCCATTTTCTCTTTAATACCATCAATCTGATGCTCGGCCTGGCACGCCTGAAGCGGATAGATACACTAATCAAGGCAATGGAGACACTTTCACTGTTCCTCAAGTTTAAGTATCAGGTAAAGGAGCCGCTCATCCCTTTCGAACAGGAACTGAAATACACGGAATATTATCTGAAAATCCAGGAGCTTCGCTTCCAGAACCGGCTGGACATCGTGACTGAAATAGAAACCGGCACATTAAGCTGCCAGGTGCCTCCCTATCTCCTGCAGACTCTTGCCGAAAATGCCTTCAAGCATGGGCTGGAGAAAAAACCGGGTCCTCTCTGCCTGACTATCAGAGCTTCCATTCAAGAGGAACGTATGATTCTGAAGGTAGAAGATAACGGGCTAGGAACCGGAGAATTGACATTTGAAGAGATGCTCACAAAAGGCAGCGGCATGGCCAATGCCCAAAAGCGCCTTCGGCTTTTATTCAAGGAAGCGACCCTGCTGCTGGAACCCGGCAAGGAGGAAGGTGCAGTCGTGACAGCATCCATTCCTCTGCAGAATACCAAAATGGAGGAAGAAACAGGATGAATATCTTATGTGTGGACGATGAACCGATTGTAATTGAACAGCTGGAACTGATCCTGAAGCCAGCCTTTCCCCTATGGAATTTCCATTTTGCCTATGACAGCAGCCAGGCGGCCCAGCAGTGCGCGGACACTTATTTTCACCTTGCTTTTGTCGATATCGAGCTTCCAGGCAAATCAGGGCTAGAGCTTGTCAAAGAAATGAAAACCCTCCAGCCTCATCTGCAGGTCATCATCCTGTCGGCCCATCAGGACTTTAGCTTTGCCCAGAAATCCATCCAGCTCGGTGTCTCGGAATATCTGACAAAACCAATCATTGAAGAGGAACTGACGGAAACCCTGAAAAAATTTTCTTCGCCTATTTTCAAGAAAGAATACTCAAAGCTTGTTAATGAAGCCCTGCTGCAGATCCATGAGCATTTTGACCAGCGGATGACCCTGCAGGACATAGCCCAAAAAGTACACAGCAGCGCTGCCTACCTAAGCCGGAAATTCAGCGAGGAAACAGGCACCCCGCTGATTGATTATCTGACCACTTACCGGCTGGAAAAAGCCAAGCACCTGCTGTCTTCAACTGACCAGTCGATTTCCGAGGTCGCAGAAAAAACGGGCTTTAACAGCCTTCATTACTTTTCAAGCCAGTTCAAAAAGAAAGAACAGATCACACCAAAGCAATACAGGGAGCGTCAAGGATGAGTACAAGCAAGGATAAAAAAATGACTTACGGATTTGGTTTGCTGAGCATTGCGCTGATCTCACGATGGATCACCGGCAATGCCATTTTCACTTCTTCCGACAGTTTCCTCCATTATGGGTATATCGGGGCGATCACCTTTTCAGCCGGCGGCTTTCTCGCCTTCCTTGCCCTCATTCCTATTCTGATGAGGGTACGGCGGTTGGGCAGCTTCAGCTCCCTCCCGGAGGTACTTGCCAGCCGGCTTTCCCCCGCTGCCTTCCTGTGGATGAATCGCTTGCTTATCTTTGGTGTCCTCTGCGGAATCATCGTGATGGGATATGCTGCTGCCATACTGCTTTATCCGCTCCATATCCCGATTGAATTCGGGATATCCGCCTTTTTCCTGATTGGCTTTCCCATCGCCGTGTTCACGAGGATCAAGTGGTTCACCCGCTACAGCATGCTGAAGGTAGGCGGCCTATTCCTATTAATGATCATGATGCTCGTCCACGCCTATATGCTCGAAGGAATTGAAAAAGTATATGACGGCCTCCGCCTGTATCATCCCTATCTGCTCTACATCAACTGGCCCAGCGTCCCGATGCTGCTGACTGTCTTTTTCCTGGCAATGCTCGGGCATATGCTGATCGATCAGAAAATGTGGAATCTGCTATTGAGGAGCAGGCTGGACAAAATTAAGCTCGGAATGGCCACGACTGGTTTTATCTGGAGCACCATCCCCTTTTCTTTTTCCATGATCAGCATGTCTGCCATCTATCTGGGGGGCTTCCATAATCTCATCACGGTTTTTGAAAAAATCATCCTCCGGTATGATTCGCGTTTGCTGGCGATTTTTCTGATCGTCCTGCTGCTGTTCATCCTGTTCGAATCCTTCCTGGGGCAGATGCACTCCCTTTATGTGCTATATAACAAAAACGACCGAAAGTTAAAAAAGCACATCTGGCTCTTATTTATCTTTTACACTGCGGCTGTCCCTTTCCTGATCTATTATTTTGCTTTGACCATCCTGGACCTGTTCTTTATCTTCGGCTGTTATTTTGCATCTGTCATCCCTGCTGTCCTGCGTATCTTCTGGTCGCAAACAAGGCTCGGAAAAGAGATCACCTTCGCTGCCGCCTCAGGGACTTTGGCAGGCTGGACGGCCCTTGGCTTTGGCCTCAGGCAAAACTCAATCTTAATCGCCTTTATTGTTTCCCTGGCTTTCCTTTTGGCGGCCGCTGCCCACTTATGGCTCATCCCCAGAAAGGGATATGTTCAGTATTGATTTTCCACGCAGCTTTTTGTACAATAGAGTTATAAATTCATAGCACGTCTCCCACAAAGGGGAGTAGCTTTTACAGCATAGTCGTCATTACAGAGCATTCGCTCTCGGCTTTGCTGGCAGATCAGATTCTGTTAGCCAGACCTTTGCCTGAACGGTAAAGGTCTTTATTTATGCACTCAAAGAGGCCTTTGCCGCGCTGGATGACTCCAGCATTGGCAAAGGCCTCTTTACGTTGCGGGACAGGCGCCTTTTTTGGCAGACAAGTGTGGTAAATCGCTGCGGGCGTGCATATGAAAAGAAAAGAGCTTTGTGGCTGGAATGCCAGAAGGAGCAGGGAATGTAAAGAGAGAAAGTTCCAAAATGAAGTTTAAACAGGACATCCAAAGACTAACAAAATAATAAAAAACTAATAGGAGAGATTTATGTTGCTTTTACGAAAATATATGTCATTGATCGGTGTCGGGTCGGCGAGGATTGACCTTATATTGCCAAAGCTGAGCTACCATCCGGGCGAGAGCATTTGCGGTTATTTCAACATTGAGGGAGGCACAATCGACCAGCAGATCAAACGTATTGAGTGCGACCTGGTTGTCACTGATGAAACTGGAGAGAGTGTAGTAGACTCTACCACCATCCTGACTACGAAAAAAATTGAATCGGATGAATGCAACCATATGCCGTTCCACTTCACTCTGCCGGAGACACTGCAGCCGTCCGGCAAAAAGCGCTCCTACCGTTTTAAGACGCGTATGATCTTTAATGAGGGCGTTAAAAGTGCAGATTTAGATGAAATCACTATTATTCAAGCTTAATGGAGGAAAAAGTGAACATTAGGCAAATAAAACAGCTCATCATGGCCGCGGCCCTTGTGAGCATCGTCGAAACCGGCTATCAGGCTGCATCCGCACTGGAGATTAAAAACCCGCCGCGGGTATAGCTCATTCATTCCAGCTTTCAAAAAACCTCAAAATTCGACATAAAGAACATCTTGATTTTTTCTTTATAAAGAATTTTTATCCACTTAATGTAATTTTTTTAGGATAAAAGGAAGGTTTTTTCCCGGTTTTATAGTATAGTAGAGGGTATAACATTCGAAGGAGTGAACGGCCTTGAAGTTGAAGTCCCTCTATTGTTTCTTTTTAAAGAACCATAAATACAGCTATTATAATGATCAATGTGTCAGGTGCGGGAAAAAGAGAAAGCGTACCGCTGCCTAAGTCATCTAAATAATAAGACCCTGCTCCATTTAGGAGCAGGGTCTCTTTATCATTATTGAGCTTCAATCAGGCCGTAGCGGCCATCTTTACGCTTATAGACTACATTGGTGCGGTTTGTTTCCGCGTTCGTGAATACATAGAAGCTGTGGCCGAGAAGATTCATCTGCAGGATCGCCTCTTCGTTGTCCATCGGCTTCAAATCAAAGCTCTTCTGGCGGACAACTTCAAGCTCATTATCCTCTTCTTCCAGGACCGGCGCCTCCGGCTCATCAAAAGAAGCAAACATCAGCGTCGGGCTTCCCTTCTCACGGAACTTGCGGTTCACCTTCGTTTTGTGCTTGCGGATCTGCCGTTCCAGCTTATCCACAATCAAATCGATGGCCGCATACATATCTTCATGATCCTCCTCAGCGCGGAGCACCAGGTTCTGCATCGGAATGGTCACTTCCACTTTGGAGCGGTTATTATTATACGTTTTTAAGTTTACATGTACATTTGCATCAGGAGTTTCAGTAAAATATTTTTCCAGTTTCGCAATCTTCTTCTCTACGTATTCTCTAATCGCTGGAGTTACCTCAATGTTTTCACCACGAATGTTATAATTCATAGATGAACTCCTCCTTTTCATTATACAGTAAAGCTCTCACAGGCGTCCGCGGCCTTTAAGCTGCCGCTCCCTGAAAAAGCCTAGCCTTAAAATTTTATTAAGACTATGTAAATATAATTCTACTGTACCCCAGAAAAGTCCTGCAAAAACGTTCAGATAATTTGAAAACATTTGTCGAAAGCGTGTCGATTCAGCTACCATCTTATCTAAAAGAAAAAAGACCGCTCCATTATAGCGGTCAGGATTGTGTATAAGGCTTAAGCTCCTGCTGGATCATGACGCTCCAGGCGGCAAAGGCAGGATAAAGCTGTTCACGGATGATCTGCTGCTTTTTCTCCGCATTCTCGAAATTCCCTTCCAGGAGCTCCGCTTTTTCAGCCACCACATCAAACACAGCAAGCACTTTCTCAATCGAAGAATGATTCTCGAACAGCTGGCTCAGCTGCTCATTGACAGAGGCAATCTGCGGCAGGGCGTGAAAAATATCAACCAGCAGTGTATCGCCTTCTGTCTTTTCTAAATTCGTGAAGCTTTCAACTATGTATTCGAAGGCTTCTTCAACGGTATCAAGCAGATCCTGGTATTCCTTTACCAGAATATGCTGTTCTTCTTTCAGCTTTAACATGGGGTCACCTATTTTCGTTTATCGTAAAACATACCGTCCGTCGCCATGGATTGATATGGATTCACATATTTATTGTTTGATTCCTTCTTAATGGACAAGCCTTTGATATCCTTCTGGATCATCGCCTTTTCCTTCTGCAGCTGATGCGACAGCCGGATATTGAGGTCCAGCAGCTTTTTTCCCAGGAGCTTTTCCCCTTCGGAATACGGCGGCTGCAGCTCCTGCATTAGCTGGTCCCGCTCCTCAAGGGCAGCTTCAATCCAGCCGATCTTCTGATCGCGGTCGCTTCCCTGCTCCAGCCGGTCAACCAGCCCGGCCGTTAAAGCATACAGCCGCTCAACCGAACTCATTAAATCTGCCCCGCCTGGCTGAACTGCTTCTGGCGGTTCACCTGGATAACCTCTTTCCATGTATCGCGGAACTCGGTCACAAGGCCTACCACCTCATCCAGGATAGCTGTATCACTTTTCAAATTCGCCTCAATCAGCTGGCGGTTCATATAATCATAAAGTGACATCATGTTCTGCGAAACTTCCAAGTCCATATTGAGCGTCACCATCAACTCCCTGATGATGTTCTGCGCCTTCTGGATGTTTGTATTCTTCGCTTCAATATTCTCATCAGCAATCGCCTTCTTCGCCTGAGTGATGAACTTCAGGCAGCCATTATAAAGCATAAGCGTCAGCTCCCCAGGCGAAGCCGTAGTCACTGAATTCTGCTGATAAGACTTATATGGATTTTGTGTGGCCATTAAGGACACTTCCTTTCAAAACTGTATTCCCAGTGGCGGTGATTATCCTCCAAATTGCTGCATTAAATATGCCATTTGCTCGTTGGAGCGCTGGATGGCTTTTTCCATGGCGGTGAATTGGGACCAGTAGCGGTTTTCCACCTGTGTCAAACGGTCCTCAAAGCGGTCGATGCTTTTGTTGAGGCTGTCAAGCTGCTTGCCCATTGTAAACTGCTGATTGGTAGAAAAAGAGTTTCCTGCCTTCAGCTTGATTTTCTCCATTGAATTATTGACTGTATCATAGAGACGCTGAACAATTCCTTTTTGATCATTAGTTGTTCCAGAGGCATTAAATAACTTTTCAACGGAGGAAGGATCAGCCTCAATCGCTTTTTTTAGCTCTGCCTCATTAATCTCAAGCTTACCGCCTTCAAGGTAATTAGCCGTCGTTTTTATGCCAATGGCAGAAAGCTGCTTATATAGCGGATTAATTCCTTCACTGTTGACGGAAGTGTAAAAGTCCGTTCTCATTGTTGTAAGAAGGCTTGATAGTGTAGGATCCCTGCGCAGAGTTCCGCTTTTTGCCTTCTCCTCCCACTGCTCCTGCTGTTTGTCAGAAAGCTGCTCGCGCTGTTCATCAGTGAGAGGTGTATATGATTTATATTTCTCCTCGGATACCTCACTCTGTATTTTGCCGATTAATTCATTATACTTGTCGACGAACCCTTTAATATTCTCATAAATATCGTTGGTATTGTTATTAATAGCAATATCAACTGGAGCATCTGAGAAGGTTTGCTTTAAAGTGAAGGTCACTCCGCTGATATCAAAGGTGTTGGAGCTTCTTTCTGTTTTCAGACCGTTAATGGTGAAGACAGCGTTGACTCCGCCCGTTTCTGTTGCTCCGGAGAATTTAAGAACATTATCTATAAAGTTACCGGAGGTAATTATTTCATCATCTGCTGCAGGTGTTTTTGTTGTTGACTCCCCATCCAAACCATGAAAATTTCCGGTTTCCGTTCTAGTTAAAGTGATTTGGTCTGTAAAAGAATCATAAAACATCGTAACACCAGCTGTTGAGGTATTCACTTTGTTAATCACGTTATTAAGAGACTCTGAACCTTGTATATTAAAATTCTCTGTGACCAATCCTTTTGATGTATAGGATCCAACTTTAAAATTGGTATAGTTTTGCGTGTAGTTAACTTCAATGACTGACTCTTTAGGAATAGCTTCATTCATTGTGACTTTTCCATTCGTCCTGTCTAGTGTTCCTACTACTACGTCATTCTTTTTAATTTCCCACATTACTTTCCCGCTAGTTTGCTCTGTTTCATCTATAGTATAGTCATCTCCTGCAATTTTGAATGATTCAACAGAGCTTATGGACCCTTTTGAAAGAGAGAATGTTGTGAAATTTTCACCAGCAGTAATTGTGTCAATCTTATTTGTAGCTATGTAGTCTACTTTAATAGATGAGCCCTTAGTTATAGATTCTCCAAAAGTCAAATTTCCTTCTTTATCAACCAGTACTTGACCAGCCATTAACTCGGATTTATCAATGCCTGACTTTACCTCGTACGCTTTTCCATTAACCCTCACATTCATGCTAGAGAATTCTGTTTCTATGACGCTAACATTGCCTTTGAGATTTAGAGTAAAGGCTTGCCCATCTTCAGTGACATTGATACTTTTGGTTTCAACACTACCTGGCTTCCACTTAAAATTAGAACTTGGTGCAAATTCAGATATACCATCAAATAAGGATTTATTCACATCAACTTTTTTATCAGGAGAATCTGATATTCTTCCTGCATTAACTTTTGTTGCCGCAGATGCTAATTTCTCTACTTTAGATATAGAATAGGAAGCCAATGCAGCTGCACTGGTAGCTGTCGCAGTAACCCTGGCATCATTTGTGGTAGTTGTTGAACGAGCTCTATATTTTGTAGATAGTTTCATTTGTGTTAATTCTGTTCTGAAATTAAGTAAAAGAGTATTCATAGAACGGTAATCATCCCGCTGCCATTCCATTACTTGCTTCTTCTGCTTCATCTTATCTAACGGCATACGCTCAGCCTTCATTAAATCCGATACAAGCTGATCTATGTCCATTCCACTTGCCAATCCACCGATTCTAACCAAGATTGGTCACCCCGCTTTAAATCTTTTTATCAACCATCAAACCAACAAACTCAGTCATGGCTGCATACATATCAAGCATCTTTTTAGAAGGAATCTCCTTTACAACCTCATGTGTGGTGTCATCTATGATTGTTACATAATACTCATTTAACTTTTCATGAAGCTCAAATTTGAGAGAAGTGTTTGAAGGATGGAGAAATTCATTCATTCCCTCAATAATGCCATCAAGCTTCTCTCTGTTATTTTCATTCGAATAATTCTCTGTTATTTCAAGAATTTTTTGTTCTTCGTTTCCCTGCGTTTCCACTTTGTCTAAAGGTGTTGTTCTAGGTGAATAGGCGACGCTTTGTCCTGAAAGCCTCTCTATCATGGAGGATCCCCCTATTCTTGTGTTCATGTTAATTATATCGGCTGCAAGAAAAAATATTTAAGAGAAAAATTAGACTGCTAACTTCTATTGTTAATATTATGAAAGAAATCATGGTACAATAAGAACAAATGTTCCTTCCGAGGGGTGAGTAATAATGGAATTTAATAAACTCTCATTAATTCAGCAAAATATATTAGTCGCCAGTATCCTTGGCGACGGTGAAATTACTAAACTCTATAAAGGGTCCCGCAGGAAAAACAATAGCTACCGGGAGCACTATGGAACTAAACAAAAAAGAATACCGCGAATGGAAACAGGCATATTTGCCTGAGCTGCTCTATATCACTCCTAAAAGCTGCACTTTACGTTCTTCATCCCATGTACTCTTTACCGAGTTATATCCACATTTTTATGATAGCAGCGGAAATAAACAAGTGCCTCAAGCTCTTTTAAAGTATTGTCACTTGCCACATTTTCTAGCAATATTATATATGGATGACGGTACGTTGTGCATCACGAAAAGAATCAATCATAGAAAGAAAATCATTTATTTAGCGCCTTCCATTATGCTTGCTCTGCAAAACTTCACCCGTCAGCAGCTTGAAATACTTCTCCTGCACATTCAAAATCATTTTCATATGACATTCCGCTATCTAACCGTTAAAGATGGCAATAACGCAGCGCTAAAATTTACTTCTATAAAGGACACTCTTGAATTTCTCAATCTCATTTCTTATATCACAGTGAGCTGTCCCTGCATGTACTACAAAACTAATTGGGATTGGCGCTTTCAAAAAGAAAAGGGGCTGCTTGAAAAGGCTTATCCAGACTATAATATTATCGCTTCCAGCTCTGAGCGATATAAGAACTATTCTGATGAGGAGATCGAGACGTTATTAAGGATGAGAAAAGAAGGAAACACAGTAAAAGATATAGCTGGTGCCCTCGGGCGAACTTATTGGTCAGTAACCTACAAACTTAGGGAGATGCGTGCTACTGGTTTGCCCTAAGACCAGATGGCATTTCAGAAGATAGACGTAAAAAAGAGACTCTTATATGACTAGAGCCTCTCCTATATAGTTTAAGATTAACGAAGAAGTTGAAGAACTTCTTGCGGCATTTGATTGGATTGAGCCAACATTGCTTGTGCTGCTTGAGAACGAATAGAATTCTTTGTTTGATTCATCATTTCTTTCGCCATCGTGCGAACATTTACTTTCATAAATGACCAGACTATATCTTCACCCTCTTTATAAGTAGGGGTCGGGCACTTCGGATTTACAATACTGATGATATATTGTTTCTCCTACGGATTTCATCACCATAGCTCTCGCCTTAGATGGTCTATCCTAGTCGTTGAACCTTCTCCACTCTTTCGAGAAAGGAGCTTGGCTGCTGATTGCCCAATCTTTCTTCTTTTCACCCTTCACGTTTGTCGTTTCCAAGTCCGTTGTGGGGAAGAAAGCTCTAAGGGGTTTCCAGCAATTCACCCGATAATGTTCTCTAGCCGTTACCAGCTAGGACGACTGTGCTTGACACTGTTTATGCAGCAGCTAAAGCATAATCTAAGTCACGTATACGAGATTCCGCAGCTGTTAAGTTTTCTGAAGCTTGAGAGTTGTGTTTAGAGATATGTTCTAACCGATTTTGATATGCTCCAAACTTACCACGTTGAGAAGAAACTTCCTGAATTGCATAATCAATTTTAGTAATTGCATTATCTGCACTCTCTCTGGATAATACTGAAAGTTCGCCTATTCCAAGAGCATTAGTACGAACATCTGTAAGAGTAATGTCAAAGTTGTGACCATTGTTGTGTCCTGCCTGTATGGTTAAAATACCCGAAACAGGAATAGCATCGATTTCTATGAGAGGTTCCTCCCCCTGGTCAACCTCAAAAAAGAGATCAACCATGGAACTTCCAGAAATGTGTTGTATAATATCTCCATAAGTAGAGTTAGTATTACTAATAACCAACTTATTCATATTATTTGTTTCTGCATGCAAAAAAATACCATTACTCTCAAACTGTTGATTTATTTCCTCTATTATTCCCTGTTGATTGTATCTACCAGGTCTAAGTACAATGGTATTGGAAACATCATTTATTGATAAGTTAAGAGTATCATTCTCTCCGGCAACAATCATCAGACCATCAGACAAATCTGCTTCACCTATAATTTGGGCTGGATTGGCTGTAACACTGCCTTGTTTGATAATAGAAGAGTCAGTATAACTCCATCCGTTCACTATTTGTTCAAATAGTAGTGATTTTGCATTTCCTCCGAAGTTTCCAAACGTGTGAATACCATCTGACAAATAATTCGAGGCATCGGCATTTTCTAAAGCAGTTAAATACAAACCTGCTCCATTATTAAATGGACTATCCGGATTGGCATAGTATATAAAACCAGCTTTAACAGGTGCCCCTGTATTTATTAACTGTTGATTTATTTCCTCTAAAAAAGGAGAGTTTTTATTAAGATCTGACTGAGATGCTCCATAAACAGTGTAGTCTCCAGGTGTAATTATAATCGAATATGGATACGAATCAACCTCGAATGTTAAAGTATCATTAATCCCGGACTGTATAGTTATACCTGGACTTATCACTGGCAAGCCAGCTGTATTTATACCGCCAGATATACTTCCTACTATTGTGGGAATAAGATATCCTTCAGTTCGACTCCCTCCCCCTGTAATTCCTTCAATCCTATAGTTTCCTACAGGGCTGGTGAATTCTAGTTTGGTTGTATTTTGTGAAAAGGAAGCCGTGAGTGGGATATTATTTACTTTTAGTTCCGAATTCAATTCCGCTAAAAATGTGCTAGGTACATATGCACCAGGGGATATCTTCAATTGCTTAGTTTCACCATTAATACTAAATTCGAATGTATCATTTACACCTTGGAAAACAGTAAAACTCGCGGGTAGCCAATTAGGTGCTGTTACTTTCGTAGCTTTACCTAAACTTATTACGTTTTGACTTTCTGAACTCTCTGCAATCGTTTGGTTAAGAAGAGCAATACCGTTGAAATGAGTATTATTGGCCACATTATTAATCCCTTGTTTAAGCTGGTCAATCTCTGCTTGAATATACACACGATCTTGGTGAGTTAATGTATCACTTGCTGCTTCAACCGCTAGCTCTCTTATCCTCAATAGACTAGAATCTCCAATTTCAGATAGACCATTTTCTGCTGTTTGAATTAAGGAAACAGCATCTTGAATATTTTTGTCCGATTGTTCTAATCCTCTAATTTGAGCTCTCATTTTTTCTGATATTGCTAAACCTGCTGTATCATCAGAAGCTTTGTTAATTTGTAATCCTGAAGAAAGTTTTTCTAATGCTTTAATTGATTCCCTGCTACTTTTGTTTAATCTATTTCCTATGCTGAGACCTAAAATATTGTGTCTTATCCTCACATTTAATACCTCAATTTTTTAATACTATACTAACCTTATCGGTATAAACAAAAGAATATTTAGAATTTATTGGAAGTCTACAAAAAAAGAGAGACTCTAGCAAAACTAGAGGCTCTCCTAATGCTAATATTAACGAAGAAGTTGAAGAACTCCTTGTGGTTGTTGGTTGGCTTGCTTTGCCGCTATGCCTTTCGGCCATAGAATAGACTATATCTTCATCCATGAGTCCCATGGAGCTGGGCACTTCGAACAGCATTTGCTGCCCTACGAGATTCATAGTCATAGCAATTTGCCTTAGACCGTATTCCCTAGTCGTTGAACCTTCTCCAGAGTTTCCTCACAGGAGCTTGGCTGCTGATTATCCATTGTATTATCTCCATCATTTTCAAGGCCATTACGCTTACCGTTTCCAGTTACGTTGTGGCTGTTGGAGCTTTAGGAAGTTCCAGCAATTCACCCAGTTATCCTCCAGTTCGTTACCAAACTGGACGCCCTTCTTATCAGTTATCTCAAGAGTTGTAATACACCTTGAGGCATTTGATTCGATTGAGCCAACATTGCTTGTGCTGCTTGAGAAAGAATAGAATTCTTAGTTTGGTTCATCATTTCTTTCGCCATGTCAACGTCACGGATACGAGATTCCGCAGCAGTTAGGTTTTCAGAAGATGTGTTTAAGTTGTTGATTGTATGCTCTAAACGGTTTTGGAATGCACCAAGTTTAGAACGTTCTGATGATACGCTTTCAATAGCATCATTAATTGTTTTGATTGCAGCAGAAGCATTTTCATGAGTTGATACATCAAGAGCTGCTTCTTGTGTAGTGCTGCTTGTACCATCAGTTACAGTATTTGTAGCTGTGAAACCAGCTTCACCAGCTTTACCAGTGATACCTAATGCATCAGAACGCATATCATTGATATCAATTGTGAAGCTTTGGTTTTTATTAGCACCTACTTGGAATGTTGCTTTGAAGTCCTCTTGTACTCCACCATCTTTAATCTCAATATTATTACCAGCAACTCCGCCTTCTGCTGCACTTATTACTAAAACTTGAGCAGTAGTACCTGAACCAGTTCCTTGTTGAGTTACCTCAACACCATCAATATTTTTCGCAACTTGTTGTGCAATATTTTTTACAAGTTCGTCTACTTTTGCTTCATTAGTTCCAGCTGATAATGCAGTACTAATATTTACACCAATAGCATCTCCTGTGTAAGCTCCATCATTCGCATTGTAGAATTCAACTTGTTTACCGTTAATTGTTAAACCAGTTTCAACTAATTTTTTTATATTAGCATCAGTTGTGGTAGCATCTGTACCTACAAGAGAGTCAAAGTTAATTTCTTTTGTAGCTTTTACAGCTGCTGTATTAGCACCAGCAACAATATCTGTACCAGTACCAGCTGTTATCTTAGCTGCAGTTGTACCAGATGCAGCAGATATGTTTCCGGCTGCTCCTTTAAATGCGCCTGTACTTAAAGCTTCTATTTTAAAGTCATTAGTACCTGAAGCTGTTACTTTATAATTACCTTTTAATGTATCATTCTTTTCAATCATTGCATTCATTGCTTCAACAATTGCATCTCTATCCATTGCAGGTGTATTAGTTCCCTTAATACCAATTGTTGCAGTGTTAGCAGTACTTGTTGTTAGCTGAGAATCGTTTGTACCCGCTAAAGTGTTATCAGTTGCAAAAGTGATTGCTAAATCTTGACCATTTATTGTGTACTTAAATGTATCATTGTTTGCAAAAGCTGTAGCACCTACAGTATCAGTTCTACTTGCCTCTGTTGTCGTAGCATCTGTACCATTAGTTAATTTCCCAGTAACACCTGTTAAACCTGTTGATTTAAGATTTGTGTTTCCGTCGCCTTTTAAAAGACTTTGAGTATTGAACTCAGTAGTATTCCCTACACGGTTAATTTCAGAAGATAATTGGTTAATTTCTTTTTGTATTTCCTCACGGTCAACACCAACATTTGTATCGTTGGCTGCTTGAGTTGCAAGTTCACGCATACGTTGTAAAATATCATGTGTTTCGTTTAATGCACCCTCAGCTGTTTGAATCATAGAGATACCATCTTGAGAGTTTTTAGACGCTTGGTCTAAACCACGGATTTGTCCACGCATTTTTTCAGAGATTGCTAAACCAGCAGCGTCATCTCCAGCACGGTTGATACGAAGACCTGAAGATAATTTCTCCATTGATTTTGATTGAGCGCCTGAAGCACTATTCAACTGACGATAAGTATTCAAAGCAGCAATATTATGATTAATTCTCATTACTATTTTTCCTCCTTGAGTGTTTGTCCCACATCCATGTGGTTAATTTTTCAGCTGGTCTAAAGTCGGCCGCCTTTAGGTTAGCTGGTTACATAGATAATATCGGCTGGTTTAGACAATGTTTAACAAAAAATAAAAGTTTTTTAGTTTTTTTGTCTAAAGAAGGAGGTAATGCTGCCCAGCAGCTCGCTTTCTGTTTTAGTGGCGCTGCTGTTTTCCTGCTGGATGGAGAGATAAATTTCTTTTCTTTGTATCTCTACGTTCTTAGGGGCGTTGATGCCGAGTTTGACCTGGTCTCCGTCAATAGAAACAATCGTGATTTCTATGTCGTCATTCAACATAATAGATTCTTTTGTTTTCCGGGTAAGGACGAGCATTTATTTCCCCTCCTTGGTTATAAGCAGATGCCTAGTTGTGTAGGAAGTTCCATTCAGGATAACTTGCTTGCCTTGTTTTTCTTTTTGATTGATGATGACTGGTGCCTGGAGGTTGGCGGTTGTTTTTTCAAAAGGCTCCTGGACGGTTAAGATGACAAATACAGCGACGTCTTTATCAGATGAAATGGATAAGGCTTCGGTCACTTCTTCTGGCAGATCAAACTCATAGTCTGTGAAAAAACTGAAGGGATCTGTAAGGATGAAGGCTGTTTCAGCAGACTTGACCGATTGCAATACAAATAGGGGTGTATCCTCTATCGGCAGGATGCAGAATTTCTTCTCATCGATAAATCCTGGTATTCCAGTATTAAAATGAAGAACTTGTTCCTCGTTTATTTCTACTCTTCCATGAAACTTTGTTTGCAGGTTCATATTTTCACCACATTCCTTATTCATTGCTGACAAAGTCGATTGTCAGGCTGTTTTTTTCGAGTATCTCTGGTGTGACTTTTCCTGGTGTGTAATGGTGGACCGGCTTTTGGGTTTCTGCGCTGATGATTGGCTTTTGCGGTGTGGCGTTTATTTTGACCTGTGCCGGCTCATAGTGCAGCTTTACACTGAAATGGGATGGGACCCAGCCGATATTGAACTGCTTCTCCGGCCCTTCGCTGTTTGCCTTGGCCTGTCCGGGGATAGGATTGCCTCCGTTTTCAATTTTCATCAATTCACTGCCTTCTGCCGCTCTCCGCTCAAGTCCTGACAGCCAGTCCTGATAGCCGTTTTGAGCAGCCTCAGCGACTCGTACACTGAGCGACTTGAGATCCACATCTTCCCTTGCCTTTGTCTGATCAATGGTCAGCCTTCCAGGGATCGTTTCTATCTCCAGCTTAGCCTGCGGCTGTTCAATCGACTGGATCGCCTGCTGCTGCTGAATTTCCTGTACTGGCTTTTCAATATTAAGGCCTAGTCGTATAAAGGTAGATTCCAGTCTTAATTGAGGTACATTCATATGCTCTGCTCCTCTCTATGAAAAAAAGCTATCACTGGGATAGCTTTCATCTTTATCTTAAAAAGTCCATCAAGGTTGGCTGTATGATCCTTGAACCAATACTTAAAGCGGCACGATGGACGCTTTCCTGAGTGGTCATCTCCATAATCACTTTTTCCATATCCACATCTTCATTGTCAGACAGGATACGTGTTGAGAAGACTTCCTGCTGCTGGAGGCGGTCATCCATAAGTTCGATCCTGTTCTGCTTGGCTCCTATTTTTGCCCTGCCGGCAAGCATTTGATCAATATACTTATCGACCTTTTCCAGATAGCCGCCGATTTCGGGGCTGTCTGCATCCAATGCATTAATCAGTCCCTGGATGTCGCCGCTGTCTGTGAGCATATCGCCAAAGACTTCATTGCCGTTCATATTCACCTGGATCTTAATATTGGAGAAAACCTCGAGATTAATGGCCCCTTCGCCAAACTGCCCATTTCCTTCAGGCTTTACATTGGTCTGGGTGCCGTTGAAGATATATTTGCCGCCGACCTGGGTTTCCCCAATATCAATCAAGTGCTCCTTCAGCTGCTTGATTTCTTCCATGATATTTTTCTTTTGTTCGCCTTCAAGCGTGCCATTGCTCGCCTGGACAGTAAGTTCCCTGATCCTCTGAAGTGCCATGATACCCTTATCCATCGCATCATCCGTGCTGTCAATCCAGTTCTTAGCTTCACCGATATTCCGCTGGTACTGCTCGATCCTGTTCAGATCCGTCCGGTAGTTCATTGCCATCATCGCAGAAACAGGATCATCTGAAGGCTTGGTGAATTTCTTCTGGGTGGCGATCTGGTCCTGAAGTTTGCCAAGCTTTGTGTAGCTATTGCTCAGGTTGCGGAGCATATTATTGGATAGCATTGATTGCGTTACGCGCATCTGTTTTCACCTTACCTTCCGACGACGCCCATGCCGTTGATGATTTTGTCGAGCATTTCGTCCACTACAGTTATATTTCGTGCAGCTGCATTGTAGGCATGCTGGAATTTGATCATATTGGTCATTTCTTCATCGAGTGAGACGGCACTTACTGATTGCCGGCTTCTATCGACTGAGTCTGCCAGCACTATAGAGTTATTCGCATTCTTTTGGGCGCTCTGGGAATCGACGCCAAGGCGGCCGATAATTCCAGAATAGTAGGTATCGAGATTTCCAGACGTCATAGAAGCTGGGAATCCTGCGTCACCCTTTGATAGAAAGCTGCCAAATGCCTTTGTCTTTATTTGGGACAATTCATGGGCATTGTCATTATCTCCTGATCCGCCAGTGCTGGTGGCTGCTGCCGCGATCAGGCTGGAATCAGCCAGTATATCTTTGTTTACTCTGATCTGCTGGGCTGGGTTATCCCCTTGAGACGGATCAAATTCAAATAACGCTTTTCCTGGATTGCCGTTCAGGTCGAATCCTGATTCATGGATCTTATTGAATTCCATGGCAAACGCAGTGGTAAAATCATTCAGCTTCTGCAGCATATCCGGGTAGAAGCCGGCTTCATTTCCGGCACCATCCTTATAGCCGTAGCTTTTGATTAAACCTGACAGCTCACCTGAAAAGTTCATGCTAGGCAATGCTGCACCGCCGACGCGAACCTCGGTGATCAGTCCGCTGACCAGCTCAAGATCTTCATTTGCAGCATCTGTTGTGTCAATAACCTCAAGAAGGTTTGGATCCTTAAGGCCGTCCTCCTTCGTAACATCCAGCAGCACAGCAGGGGGGGAAAATGATTTCCCGTCATCTCCGACAATTTCAATCTTATAAAGTCCTTCTGAAATGTCCTTTGCATGTCCGTAGTTATCCGGTTTTACATTGGTCACTTTTATATTAACCAGCTGTGAAAGCTGATCCACATATAGATCGCGCTCATCATAAAGGTCATTTGGCAGGTATCCATTCGGCTCTACACTGGCGATCTGCTTGTTGAGCTCATTGATTTGCGAGACAAGGCCGTTGATTTCTTTTACCTTGACGCCGATTTCGCTGCCGATGTCCTGCTGGACTCTTGATAGAGAGTTATAGTAATAGTTTAAAGTGTCTGCCACCATCTGTCCGCTGGCCGCTGCTACATCACGGGCACCTGTGTTTTCCGTATGGCTGGCGATATCCTGAAGGGAATTCCAGAACTTTTCCATCGTAGCGTGAAGACCGCTCTCTGATGGCTCGTTCATGATTTCCTCCATCTTGGTGAGCGATTCGCTCATGCTGTTATAGTAGCCGACCTTATTGGCTTCGACACGATATTGGAGGTCAAGGAAACCTTCACGGATCCGCTGAACAGAGCCTGCCTCCACCCCTGTTCCCATCTGCCCCGGAATCTGCGGACGATTCATGGATGCTGCCGGGTATGGCGATGTTTGCTCAAAGTTGATGCGCTGGCGTGAAAAGCCTGGCGTGTTGGCGTTGGCGATATTGTGTCCTGTTACATATAAAGCGCTTTGCTGGGTGAACATGCCGCGGCGGGCTGTTTCAAGTCCCATAAAGGTTGAACGCATGGTGATTCCTCCGTCTCTTAGGCTTTCGAGTTAAACAGCCCTTGAGAAGGAAGCTGTTTGTTCTGCTGGCCGGCTGCAGGTCCGTAATTGATATTCTCCGGCTGCGGCCTCATCAGATTCATGGATACATTGATATACTGCAGGCTCTGGTCCAGCAGCTGCTGGTTCAGGTCATTGGCTTCTTTTATATGAAGGATGGCTTCTGCAAGCTCTTCCGTCAGACTTGCCAGTTTTTCCTGGTCCGGGAGGCTGAGAACCTCCAGGCAGTCTGATATAGTTGGAGTCGCTTTCCCCGGTACCAGGGCCGCTGCTGTTTTCTGCCTGTCATTTTCAATCCTTCTAATTGCAGCCACATGGGTCTGTTCTTCTTTTAAAATCTGGCTGAGGGCTTCAGTGTCCCCTGCCTTGATGATGCCGGTTTTCCGGGCTGACAGCTCAGAAAGACTTTTATGGAGCCTGATCAGCTTCGTCATACTCTCGAGCAATGCTTCAGCGGACATGAAGTCCCCTCCCTTCTGTTAATTCTTTGTATAATAATCAAGAAGGCTTTTCGCCACTTCTTTCGGGTTTACTTTATAGTTGCCGTTCTCGACCTGAATGCGCAGCTCCTCAACTCTTGCCTGGCGCTGCTGGTCGATTTTGGAGGTTTGCTGCATTTCCTTGGCAGCAGACGAAATCTCCACCTTATCCGCGGCTTTTTTTGCCTGGGCATTGGCAGTGTCCTGCTTGTTCTGCTGGCGTTTGTATGGGTTAATTCCTGAAGGTCCGAAATTATTAATCTTCATTGTTTTCCCTCGCTTTCGACCGAACTAGTCTTTCCTTTATTATCGGCTATATATGGGGATTTTTTAATAAAAAGAAGAAAATACTTCTTTATGCCTATATTATTTACTTGTCATTAATTGAAAAATAGGTGCCTTGCTTCTCCTTAAACGCCATCTGCTTTTTCCGCTCTTCTTCAGCCTGTAAGGTGTTTATATCCTTCCGCAGCTCTTTTGCACATTTTTGGCAGATCTTCCCTTCGCGGATATACGCTCCGCATTTATCACAAGGATAGCCAAGATTCGGGAATTGGGCCAGCTTCAGCTTGCCTGTGCGGATGAATTTCAAAATCAGCGCTTCTTCAATCCCTGTCGCATCGACAACTTGCTGCATCGTCGCGGTCCGGTTCTCTCTTTTGCGGATATATTGATAAACCGTTTCGTACTTCAGCTCCTCTTCCTTCCAGCAGTCATTGCATATATCACGGAATTGATTTTTTACAAATACCTTGTCGCATTGCGGACAATTCGCCAGTTCAGCCATGATAATTCTCTCCTAAATAGCGTATATAGTGGTCACGGTCACCCTCTTGCCAGTGTGAGAGACATGATGTTAGCCGCCCCCGCTTGTTTCAGCGGCAGGGCGGCATGCCGGAGGGTGCTTCCTGTAGTATATATATCGTCAATGAGAAGGATATTTTTAGCCTCAATTGTGGCAGAGGTGCTTATTTGAAAGATTTCGCTGAGATGGATTCTTTCTTCGCGGGATTTTTTGGACTGCTTTTCGGTATGAATTCTATTGAGAAGATGGGATGGTGCTAGGCCTGCGGTGATGATGAGGGCTTCGGCCTGGTTGAAGCCGCGCTCGTATAGGCGCTCGGTGCTGAGCGGTATGGGAATGATGAAATCGGGCTTGAGGGTTTCTATATTTCTTCTTATCTCCTGTTTGAACACTTTGGCCAGGATGTAGTCTCCTCTGTATTTAAAGCGGGCAATCAGCTCCTGTAGATAGTCATTGTAGGTGTACAGAGAGATATTTCTATTGAGGATGCCTTCCCATTTGGGGTCTTTTTCCCAGCGGATGCAGTCATAGCAGCAGTCGTTTTCAATGAACTGTGGATTTAGCCCCTGCAGCTGCCTCCCGCAGATATGGCATAGCGCTCCCTTTATCTCTTCGAAGCTTTCTTCACACTCCCTGCATATTACCTTCTCCTCCGTTCGTGTAAACAGCTCCTGCCACCCAATCTCTGCATCAATCTCTTTTTGGCAGATCAGGCAATGATTAGCTTGAAAAAGATTCATACAAGATTAGCCCCCTTCGTTTCGCTTCCCTGTTCATTCCTGTAATCTGGTTTCTCGCTTTGATCATTTCTTCTGTTTTGCCGAAGTGGAAAAAGTTGATGGTGCCGCTCGGGTAATCTGCACTTCTGCCGACGCGGCCGGAAATTTGGACAAGGGCGCTTTCGGTGAATACGTGGTGCTCAGCGCCAATGACAGCTACGTCAATATTCGGGAACGTTACGCCTCTTTCCAGGATGGTTGTGGTCAAGAGGATATGTGTTTCTTTGTTGCGCATTTTTTGGACATTGGCTTTGCGGTCGGGGTCTTCAGCATGGACAGAGTTTGTGTGTGGGCAGAGCTTTTGTATTAGCGGGAGGGCTGCTTCCATGATGTCGATGCGGGGGAAGAACAGGAGGATCTGCTTGGAGTTTTGGACGCGGTGGTTGATCCAGCTGATGAGCGGATTGGGGAGTTTGCTTTTCTTTAAAAGCTTCTCCCAATTTCCGCACCAGCGGTATTCCGGGACCGGCAGCGGATGTCGGTGGTAGCGTGCTGGAATGGTAACGTAGTCCCTTTTACCGGAGGAGCAGTCTCTCTGCCATTTTTGGTTGGGTGTGGCGGTTAGATAGATCATGGAGGACTCAGGCTTTCTTGCCTGCTGGACCGCAAATTGAAGGGGCGTGTCAACTGAATAGGGAAAAGCGTCGACTTCATCCAGGATGACAGTGTCGAATGCCTGGTAAAAGCGGAACAGCTGGTGGGTGGTGGCGATGGTGAGCGGGGCATAGAGATGGCGGTCTTCGCTGCCTCCGTAGAGGGAAGCTACCGTTATTCCTGGGAATACCTTTTTCAGGCGCGGAGTGAGTTCAAGGACTACATCGGTCCGCGGTGTGGCGAGGCAGACTCTTTTTCCGGATTGGAGGGCATGGTTTATGCCTGCGAAAAGGACTTCGGTTTTTCCAGCACCGCATACGGCCCAGACCAGGAGTTCTTTGTTTTGATGGATAGCTTGTGCTGTGCGGTCGGAGGCAGTCTGCTGGCCGTCGGAAAGATTGCCTGTCCACTCTAGGTAGGTTTTTGACTGGGGCTGCGGTGGTTCTGGACCTTGCCAGCTGACGAGCGGGGTGCAGGAGCTGATCCGGCCCATCATGATGCAGCTCCGGCAGTAGAGGCAGTCTTCACCGCATCTGGCGCAGGGGAATTTTGCTATAAGGTGAGTTTGAGTGTTGCCGCAGCGGGCACATTGGGGCTTTATGCCGGTGAGGAGGATGCCCGGGCGGTAGAGGATGTGGCCGTTTTGGTAATGCTGGTCGATTTCTTGTGCTGTGAAAGGGAGTTCGTCTGTAAGGAGCTGCTTGCCGGTGAGCATTTCGGCCAGTTGTTTGTCCGGATTGAAGGCTGGATTGAGCGGAACTGTAGGAATTTCTGCTATTTTGGAGATTTGGGTGCCATTTTGGTCCTGGATGAGGCGTCCTTCTTGGATTTTGAACTTCAAAACTAATCATCCTTTCCTGGTTATTTGCGGGATTTTGGATATATTTGCGAGTTTTGAGTTTTATTTGCGACTTTTTCATTATATTTGCAAGTCTTAGCCATTTATTTGCGACTTTCCCGATATATTTGCGACCCCGCCCTTGGGCAGCCTTCCCCGCGAGATGCCGCATCCCCCCTTATTAGCAACTTCTCAGATTTATTAGCAACTTTTCTCTTTTATTAGCAACTTTCCCCATATATTAGCAACTTTCCATTTTTATTAGCATCTTCCACCATATATTAGCAACTCACCCCCCCTTCCACAATCTCCCCTA